>CAZSOR010000152.1:0-6903 GCA_964608395.1 uncultured Pirellulales bacterium | reverse complement strand
TCTTTAAGAGCTTGTGAATCGTATTCCCCGCCCGACGAAAAGTTTATAATATCTGCGCCATTATCTATAGCGTACTGTATGGCTACGATCGCGTCGCTGGCAAAGGTTTCGGGGACAGGATTGTAATCATCGGCATATATCTTCAGGGCCATTATTTTGACATTCCAGCAGACACCTGCCACGCCCTGACCGTTATTGCCTAAGGCACCGATAATTCCCGCTACATGGGTGCCGTGATACCATGAATCCTTCATATCGCCTGTGCCGTCATTAGACCTCATCCCACTGGTGCCGGCGAAATCATAACCGTAAATATCATCTATATACCCATTGTCGTCATCGTCAACTCCTTGCGCGCCGCCTTGCTCCGCGACGTTCACCCACATATTAGCAGCCAGGTCGGGGTGCTGATAGTCGATGCCTGAGTCGATAACGGCTACGACAATATCGGAGCTGCCGGTTGTAATATCCCATGCCTCGGGCGCATCAATGTCGGCATCTTCCGTACCGCCTTTCTGTCCGGTGTTGTCCAATCCCCACAAATCAGTAAAAAACAGATCGTTGGGAGTAGCACATAACCTGTACTTATAGTTAGGCTCGGCATATAAAACATTGGCCGACCGGATGAATTTGATCCCGGCATCCAGAACGCTCGTACCGGCCGGCAGTTTTATAACAGCCAGCCCGGGCGAGGAGTCGTCATATTCTTTATCCACCGCAGCGCCGGCTACGATGAAATCAGAAATCCTGCTTCTTATCGCGCGACGCGTCAACGGACCGGTCAGCACCGGCCCTTCCGGCAGTTGAGAACCTGTTTCCGGATCGGCAAAGCGCACAATCAGTTCGTTTTGTTTATAGGCTGTCGAAGAATTGTGCAGCGGATCGGGAACTCCGGACCATTGCATATCCACTGCCCCGGCAATACCCGATACAAAAAACAAAACGAACAAGCTAATAAGAAATTGTCGTTTCATACTGTCTGTTCTATAAAAAAGTTGTTATTTCTGAAACAGTTAATCGTCTAAGACACTCCAGCGTGCTCAGGCGTCACAATTACGTTTCACAAGAATGTGGGAACTATCGTAAGAGACCCCT
The DNA here is from genome assembly GCA_964608395.1 of uncultured Pirellulales bacterium. Lineage (GTDB taxonomy): Bacteria > Planctomycetota > Phycisphaerae > Sedimentisphaerales > Anaerobacaceae > JAFGPJ01. Next base: position 5,808 of record CAZSOR010000152.1, on the reverse strand, counting down.
CTACCGGCCTGAAGTCTATAACTCGCTTTCCATCGAGGCAATTGCTTCAGCTTCGCGCTCTTCCTGCAGCATGATCGTCGGTTTCACCAGTATCAATAATATCTTTTGGTCTCTAACCTTGCTACGGTTGCCGAACAGTCTTCCAATAAAAGGTATCTTGCTCAATACCGGGATACCTGATTCCATTTCAACCTCAGCAGTTATTCTCTGACCGCCCAATAATAAAGTCCCGCTATCGGGCACACTTACACGTGTCATGATCGAAGATCTTTCTGTTTCAGGAAGACTAACCTCCCACGTTTGAACCTCCCCGGCTCCTCCACCGATAATAGGCGCTTGAACCTCGCTTGTATTAAGCCCGAGAAATTCATTCTGAATCGTTATGATATTGAGCAACACATTCTTCTTATCATGAGTGATAGTCGGCGTAATAGTCAAAATACTCCCAATCGGCACCTGAATATACTGCGGGACGTTACCCCCGCCCGCCTGAGTTGTGCCGCTCACCGTGCCGACTGTGGTGACTCCAGACGACTGAACTGGAGGCAGCGGATAAGTCACCGTTCTGTTAATGTTAAAAGTGGCAGATTCACCGCTCAAAACCGTGGCTACCGGCGCGGTCAATGACTTTGAGTCTCTGTGAGCCTGGGTCGCACGCAGGATGAAGGCAACCTGCAAATCATCCAGTATAGAGCCATACCCACCTGCAATGGACGCAGCCGATGTACCGATACCACCAATACTCAGAGGAACCGATGTAGCTGATGGCTCAGTCATAAAGGCAGAGCCTTGATCGAAAGCCACCTGACCCCACCTGCCGCCGAGGTTATTAACAAAATCTACGTCTAAACCGATGTCTTCAAGGAAATTCTCGCTTACGACGAGGAATCTGGCTTCGATTGAGACCTGATGTCCAAGTGACTTCCGCAGCGCCTTGAGCAGATTATCGATTTCTCGATGGACCTCATGTGTATTGTAGACGGCAAGTTTCTTTGGCGACTGAGTCGGATAAGGTGTTATAGTCCCTTCTCCTGTATCACTTAGATCGAACCAACCTTCCGGCTCAATGCTTTCCTGAATAAGCTGTACCAAACTTTGTGACTGGGCATAGCCACCTTGGCCGCCCATCATACCGCCGCCCATGCCGCCCATCCTACCGCCGCCGCCCATGCTGCCGCCCATGCCGCCCATGCCGCCGCCATAACCACCCATGCCGCCGCCCATGCCGCCCATCATGCCGCCCATGCCGCCCATGCCGCCCATCATGCCGCCCATGCCGCCCATGCCGCCCATCATGCCGCCGCCCATGCCGCCCATCCTGCCGCCGCTCATGCCGCCCATACTACTGCCGCCATAGCCGCCGCTCGTGCCGCTCGTGCCGCTCGTGCCGCTGGTACCACCGCCAAGGCCAGTGCTCGTGGTGTAGCCTGGGTCACTAGAGCTGCTTATCATACTGCCCATCATCATGCCCATCATCATGCCCTGCATGCCGCCGTATTGGGCCGGATCACCGACCAGGTCGGTAATGTCATAAACGCGCGTCACCATTTTCTTGGGCAGCGTGTCAACTGTTGCTATCAGAATTATACCCTCATCCACAACGTAGCTGATTTCTGCGAATTCGCTCGAAACTCCGGACAATAAAACCTCCAGTGCTTTACGGAGCTTGACACCCGTCAGTGGATCCATCCCCGCCGGTGTGGTCTGTTCGACCTCGCCATTATCGAGCAGATCCTTCCAGTTAGGCTGTATCTGTAACGGAGGATCTACGGAACCCTCTAATTGCACTATCACTTCGGCAAAAGACGTTGACGCTGTTAAGTTCGACAGGTCAACAATCTGCTCCAGGGCGTCATACACTCTCACGTCAGCCGGATCCAGGCCGATTGGCTTGTCCGGCTGGCGAGTGGGTTTCTGAGTAATCTCACGCCAATTTTTGGGATAGGTAAGCTCTTCAGCGTATGGAATTCCGGATTCGTCGGTTTTCAGCAGGATATCTGCTCTTTGCCTGTCTGCTTCTTTCTCGATATCTAATTGTTTCCGGTAGAAAACCATATCTTCCAGAGTGTCTTTGAGTATTAGTGCTTCGTTATTTTGTGGGTCTAATGCAAGCAGGCTTACCAATTGACCAAGAGCCGCTTCGTACTGTTGCTGCTTCTGATAAGCTAACGCGTTTTTCATCAGCTCGGATATTCTTGTCTGTCTGTCAACTTCCATCTGCTTTCTAAATTGATTTTGTGCCTCTATTGCTGCTGTGCGTTTCTCTTGTTCGGCTTGCTGAGCTTTTTCGCTTTGTTTCTCGACAATTTCGTCACTAAGTGTTTTGAGCTTGCTGCTGTATTCTTTGAAAAGTTCATCTCCAAGGTGTATCTGGTTTTCGTTCACGGCAAATTCAGCTTGCTCAATTTCTTTCTTGGCCTTATCGAATTCCCCCTGGACCATGTAACTATTGGCTTTGGTTACAGCGTTGTTAACAACTGTTCCGGTATAGGTGCGAATGATATTCCTTTTTTTAGTAATCTGTTCGATATAAGTTCCTTCACCTGTTACCGGTGAAGCGACTTTTACCGCGGTCATCTGTGGCTGTGCGGGTTTTAGCTCGATAACTTCCGGCTCATTAACTTCCGATTCAGCAGCCCCGAAGTTGAAGACTTTTGGCTCAATAACAGCAATCATCTCAGGCTTCTTTTTCTCTGGAACGGGCTCTTTATCAGCCTTTTGGGGCGAGCGCTTATCTATTTCCGCCAGGTAACCTTCTATAGTTTTTTTCATCGGTGGAGGGATTAAACCGCTGGTCGCCACCTCGACAAGACCTTCGCGAGCTTTTTCGAATTGACCGGCACGATAATATTTCATGCTGCTTCGATAAAGTTCGGCGATTTTCTGGTTCTGCCTTTTCTTCTGCTGTTCGCCTGGTTTTGCGATGTCTTCTTTAGTGGCCTTCTCCGGCTTTTCTGCCGTTATCTGAGGAGATGCTTTATCGTTTGTTGCCTGAAGTTCTATTTGCTTAAGAACCGTAGCGATCTGCGTCTGCTCGTCTTTTGTTAAATACTTATTCTTTCTAAGGCTCTCAAGATTTGCCTTGGCCTCGATTAGCCGGTTCTGCTTAATCAATTTGTCGGCCGCCTGAAATTTCTCCAGAGCAAGCTTTCTTTGGGCTACCGCTGCCTTTGTCTTTTCAAGATGTGCATGCAGCTCCTCACGCCCTGTTGCGGTTAGATATTCCTGGTATCCCTGGGCCATAACAAAGGTTTTGAGCGCCTGCTCATAGTAACCCTTGTCATATTCTCGCTTGCCAGCCTGAACATAGCTCTGGACGATTCGCCGGAATGCTTCCTCCCGGTCGGTCGCTCCATTCTCCTGCGACTGAGCCACGTCAAATGCTGTTGTTATAAGCAACAAAATAGATACCATTACGATGGACAGAGACTTTCTGCCGAAAGATTGGGTCAAGAAACTTGGCTTGCTCAAAATAAACCTCCTGCCAAAAAAAAACACCCTCTTAGTGAAATTCTTTACAAAATACTGTTACAATACTCTCCAGCTTCAACAAGGGGCCGGACTTATAATAACTCAAGTTTATAGGAAAACATTTTTTTTTGCAAGAGAAAAATTTGATTTATGCCTACTTGGCCAATAATATCTAAATTGTAGTACGCTTAACTGAATAATCCGAAAAATCCGAAGGGAAAAAAGTAATCTCAAAAACGCATTTTTTTAGGTCATAGCAGGGATTTAGAAAGTAAATCGCAATACAAAACCATCGAAAAACAGATAATATGAAGGAAAAATCTCTAATACTGGCTGTTGAAACATCCAGCAGAATAGGCTCTGTTGCAATATCTCTCAATGGAAAAATGCTTGGAGAAACAGTTTTTTCTTCACCATTGAGACACAGTGCCGAGATATTTCCCGCCATGCGCGGTTTACTTGACCAATTCGACCTGAATCCCGGTCAAATCGAACACATTTGTATATCCGGCGGGCCCGGCAGCTTTACCGGCCTGCGAATAGCTACAACGCTCGCGAAAATAATGCACCTTGCGCATTCTGTACAAATTGTGACCGTCGATACTCTCGACGTGGTTGTCGCAAATGTCATCAATCTTATTCCTGAGAATACTTTTTCAGCTTCGAATCACAAGCTGCCGGCTATCCAGGGCGAGAAAGTTGCCGCTGTTCTCGACGCCAAGCGGGGCCAATTTTTTATCGCCGGCTATGAGCGATACACGAACGATAAGCGGAATGCGGCAGGGCGGGCAAGCTGGAAAAAAGTTCTACCGGATTCTTTAATGACTCCTTCGCAGTTCCTCGACCGATTTGCCTGCGATGCTAAACCAGTCTGGCTGCTCGGCGATGGGTTGCTTTATTATAAGGATAAGTTTCAGGCCGGCGGCGTTCACTTTTTTCACGAGAAGTACTGGAGCCCAAGGGCCGGCAAAGTTCTCCTGCTCGGCCGGCAAATGGCCTTAAAAGAACAATTCGCCGATGCAATGACGCTCACCCCCAATTATCTGCGCAAGCCGGATGTCACTGTAAAACCACGGTGACTCCCGGGTTTGTGTTAGAACCAGTTAGTTTATTTTTATTGACCCTACATTTGTCTTCAATAGAACCTTGCCCTCTCCCGAGCCTATTGTCCCTTTTATGGATTTGCCGACTTTACCAACCACAGTTATTGGCCTGGCAGTCTCGACTGAGCCGATGTTTGTTGAAGCATGGACTTGTGCCGACAACTCAGAAGGAGCTGTAAAATCTATGCTGCCGACATTAGTTGTGATATTCGCTTTGCAGGCGGCTGGAGCGGCGTCTGCGTATTTGACTGTTACAGAGCCAACGTTAGATGAAAGGTCAAGCTCAGCGACAACCGCATGGCAGGCAATGGAGCCAACATTTACTGACGCGTCAATTCGACCTTCGATGTCTGATACGGTTACGGTTCCTACGCCGGTTGAGCTGTCCAGTTTCATGTGCGTGGGAGCTATGATTTTGAAATCAACGACAAGCGCCCCCTTTTTTAATTCAACGGGTTTCACCACCTTGATGGTCAGTGTGTCGTCGGAAGATTCAAGTTCCATCTTGACTTCTTCGGCAAGTTTCCGGGCCTGCTCTTTCGTTTTCGCCTTAACGGTGATTTCGGCAGTGATATTACAATCTGTAACATCAGCGCCTGTGACAGTTATTGAACCGACGTCGGTTTCGACATTTAGCCCGGCCACGCCGGCAATGGGTACTGATGTATGTTCGGTTCTCTGATATTTGGCCTTGAATAAGCTGCCTATATCATTACAGCCTGAGAGGACTGTTAGCAGGCACAAAGAGGCCGCAAAACACAAATTTATAAGGAAATGTTTTCTCATCTTTATATCCCTCGATTACATTTCTTGTCGTTTAGATTATTATTGCCCGGCTATGGATTGGTTGCAAGTTAGTTTTCACAAAACTTTTTTCAGTCAAATGAAAGGGGCCTGTACTGAATCGAACAGTACAAGCCCCTATATGACACAAATACTGGTTTAATCACAGCAATATTCTTTATTCGACGGCATCAATTTCTGATCGATATAGTCGAACATCATCAAAGTACATCTTACCGGCTCCGCCGGGAGTTGTTATATTGCCATGAGTGCCAATGCCGATTGCGATTTTGTCAACATCTGTCGGATCAATTCCCTGATCGGTAAAGCTCTGTAGAGGAATCACCCATTTTGTCCAGGCCCCGATTTGTGTTGCTGCCGGATCATCATGATATACAACTACGGGGCTGCCGGTTCGATTAGATAGTGACACATACAAACGCTCGGCATC
>CAZSOR010000151.1:7802-11347 GCA_964608395.1 uncultured Pirellulales bacterium | reverse complement strand
GAGTTTGTTAAATCCATCCCGGGCGGCTCCCGGGCAAAACTGACAAGCTGTCTAAAGTCGGCATGGAAGAAAATACCGATTATCGAAAGCTCGAAAGAAGATAAGCGAAACGGCGTAATTGTTGTCAGCAGCGTCAAATCCGCCTGGACGAAGGTCATCCGGGAAATAGCTGAGACCAATTTAGACGAAAAGATTCACATCATCGGCAAAAACATCCCCCTGCCGATGCAGCTATGGGTCGATGAGCCGGACAAGATCGGCACGGACCGGGTGGTCTCAGCCGCAGCAGCCTACGAAGTCGCCGAAGATGCGGTAATCATTGCCGATTTCGGCACCGCGGTAACTATCGATCTGGTTGACCAGAACGGCATCTTCCTCGGCGGCGTTATTCTCCCCGGCTTCGAGATCAGCGCTAAGGCATTAAGAGACTATACCGCCCAATTACCCAATATCAAAATCACAAAGCCCAAAGCTCCGTACGGCAAGAACACGGCCGACGCCATCAATTGCGGATTGTATTATTCCATCGTGGGCACATTACAGGAAGTCATCAGACGCTACGCCGAGGAATTCGGCAAATGGCCGCAAACAGTAATCACCGGCTCGGCTGCCAAAATCATCGCCGGCGACTGCGACTTCATAGACAATTACGTACCAAACCTCGTCATCAAAGGAATCGTCCTGGCCTATAAAAAATATCTCGAAGAAAAAATGAATTAGGGGCAGGCTCGTGTGCCTGCTTGATAATCGTTTTGCGATGTGTAAAACAATGTACTACATACTATATACGAAATACAAAACATGAGTATTTTCGCTGCAGTAATGACCGGCAAGGGCACAGGTGCTATATCGACTATTCAAATCTTCGGCGATTCAGCCGAGGCCGTCATGAAAAAAGTATTCAAGCCGGCAGGGACCAAACCTTTGAAATTCAAGGCCGGCGAAATCCTGCTGGGCACAATTAGTGATGGTTCAGAAGTTATCGACCAGGTGACAATTGGCTGTGAAGGCCCGGATACTTTCGCAATAAACTGTCACGGCAATCCGCTTATCGTCGAGATGATAATGCAACTTCTCCGGCGCCATGGGGCCGACCTGCTGACCACCGAGCAACTGCTGAAAAAACTCCTTACGGCAGAAAAATCCGCCGACGCAATCGCAGTCGAAGCCAAACTGGCACAGGCAAAGGCAAAAACCCTTCAGGGCACAAAAATCATTGCAAACCAGATCGATGCCGGCTTGACGAAAAAAGCCAGTGGCTGGCTCGAAAGCATGGATGAAATTTCTCTCGATATAATCAAGGCCGAAGCAAATCAGATACTGCAAAAATCCCAGGCCGCAAAGCTAATCATATATGGCTGTAGCGCGGTTCTGACAGGCCCACCGAACAGCGGCAAAAGTACATTGCTCAATTGCCTGGCCGGCCGGCAAAAAGCCATCGTCACCGATATCAAAGGTACTACCAGAGACTGGGTCAGCGCCCGATGTCGAATCGGTTCTCTATCCGTCAAGCTAATCGACACGGCGGGGCTGGATGAAAAGCTCCAGGACTATCAGGATAATATCGAAGTATCTGCTCAGAAGAAAACGGCCGAAGTCCTCGAACAAGCGGATATTGTTCTGCTTGTGTTGGATGCCAGCCGGCCAACAGAAGAGCTTGACGACCAAATCACTAAAAGATTCGACGATAAGAAAGTTATCACGGTTTTGAATAAATCCGACCTGCCAGCCAGATTCGATACAAGCCGGCTGCCGGGGACCTTGTCAAACTCAGTACAAATAAGCGCCAAAAAAGGTACGGGAATCGAAAGTCTCGGCGATACAATCATCAATGTCGCCGGAGCGGCGGATTTCGACCTGCGAGAGCCCGTCTGCTTTACGCGCCGACAGGAAAACTTAATCAAGAAAGTGACCACCACAACCTCAAAACAGCAGGCGGCCTCAATCATAACAAAGTTGTTAAACGGCCAGCTTCGTGTATAATCGGCACTTATGACGGCCACGAATGAAAAACTGACGCCTGCTATGAAGCAGTTTCACAGATTCAAACAGATGCATCCGGACTGCATACTGTTTTTTCGCATGGGCGATTTTTACGAGACCTTTTATGAGGACGCCAAGACCTGCTCTAAGGTTCTCGGCCTGACTCTGACCAGCCGGAGCAAAGGCAGCAATCCGATTCCACTGGCCGGCCTGCCCTACCATGCTGTTGATCCGTATCTGAAAAAAATGCTCCAGGCAGGCTACAGGGTCGCCGTCTGCGAGCAGGTCGAAGATCCGAAGACCGCAAAGGGAGTTGTAAAACGCGATGTCGTGCGCATTGTCACGCCCGGCACGCTCACCGACGATATTCTGCTGAACGCCAAGGAGGATAATTTTCTCTGTGCCGTCAGTTTGGGGACAAAAAAACATGCTGCGATAAGCTGGGTCGATATTTCGACCGGCCATTTTTTCGTACAGGAGCTCCCGGAAGAAAAACTGCTCGATGAGTTGTTGCGGCTTTCGCCGGCCGAGTGCCTGTTCGCCGACCGGCGAGGTGAGCTGTTCGAGGCCGAAACAAAAAAGCTCACCAGGGAGCTGACGCAACTGACCAGCGCCATAATCACCGAACGTCCCGGCTGGTACTTCGATCCCTACCAGGCGAGGCAGCGTCTGCTCAAGCATTTCGGTACGGCCACGCTCGAAGGATTCGGCATTGGTGACGATGACGATGGGCTTATCCCCCCTGCCGGCGCCATTGTCGAATATCTAAACGAAACACAAAAAACCACGCTCGGCCACATCCGGAACCTGAAGAAAATCAGTCGGCGAAACTTCCTGCAAATCGACCCGACAAGCCTGCGGAGTCTGGAAGTCCTGCGAACGATTCGCACCGAGAGCAGAAAAGGCTCGCTGCTGGAATGCCTCGACGAAACCATTACCGGCATGGGTGCCCGCATGTTCAGGAACTGGCTGTGCATGCCGCTCTGCGACCTTGCCGCTATCGAGCTGCGACAGGATGCTGTCGAAGAAATCAAAGATGCCGACGCTAAATTAACCGGCATCCGCGGGCTGCTGACAAACATCTCCGACACCGAGCGAATCGCCGCCCGTATCAGCACGTTCCGCGCATCTCCGAGAGACCTGGTCGCCCTGGCGGCGACACTTCGGCAAATACCATTGCTGCGGGAGAACCTGCGGCAATTCAGCGGCGAGATGCTCGTGCAGTTGGGTGACAAGTGCGACAGCATGGACGAATTGGCCGACCTGCTCGAAGCGGCCATCGAGCCGGAACCGCCCACGCACCTTCGCGATGGCGGCGTTATCAGAGCGGGCTTTTCCGAAGAGCTCGACCGGTTGCGCTCGATCTCCAGGGACGGCCAAAGCTGGCTGCGAAACTACCAGAAGCAGCAGGCCGAGCGAACCGGCATCGCAAATTTGAAGATCGGCTTTAACAAAGTCTTCGGCTACTATATCGAGATCAATCACTCAGCGGCTGGTAAGGTTCCAGCCGATTTTGTCCGCAAGCAGACAATAAAAAACGCCGAGCGCTACATTACCGATGA
>CAZSOR010000151.1:0-7702 GCA_964608395.1 uncultured Pirellulales bacterium | reverse complement strand
CCGATTTTGTCCGCAAGCAGACAATAAAAAACGCCGAGCGCTACATTACCGATGAGCTCAAAGAGTACGAGACACAGGCTTTGAGCGCCGAGGAAAAGGCGCTCGAATTGGAGCAGCAGCTTTTCGACCAGCTTCGCCGTCAGTCGGCCCAATACGTCGGCCGGCTTCAGGGGCTTGCCGAAATCATCGCTCAATGCGACTGCCTGACGGCTCTTGCATATCTGGCTAAGCGGCGAAATTACATCCGTCCGAAACTCAGCGATAGCGGTCAGCTTATTATTCATGAAGGCAGGCATCCGGTCGTGGCCGAGATCCTCGGCGCGGAATTTGTGCCGAACGACGTCGAGCTCGGCGACGGGGCAGGTGACATTCTTGTTATCACGGGCCCGAACATGTCCGGCAAAAGTACCTACATCCGGCAGGTCGCCCTACTGGTGCTGATGGCACAAACCGGCTCGTTTATTTCAGCTAAAAACGCCGAGATGGGCCTGGTCGATCGAATCTTCACTCGCGTCGGCGCTTCGGATGAATTAGTCCGTGGGCAATCCACCTTCATGGTCGAAATGACCGAGACGGCAAACATTATCAACAACGCCACGGATAAATCGCTCGTCATTCTCGACGAAGTCGGCCGCGGCACAAGCACGTACGATGGGCTCTCTCTGGCATGGGCGATTACCGAACACATAGCAAACAGGCTAAAGTGCCGGACGCTGTTCGCCACGCACTATCACGAATTAACCGAATTGTCCGAGCTGTTCGCTAACGTGAAAAATTGCAATGTGGCCGTGCGCGAATGGATGGAAGAAGTCGTCTTTCTGCACAAGATTCTGCCCGGCGGAACGGACAAAAGCTACGGCATCCACGTCGCCAAATTGGCGGGCGTGCCGAAAACTATCTTAGACAGATCGAAAGAAATCCTAGACGATCTCGAAAGCACATTTCAAAAAGAAGCCTCCGGCGAACACCTGTCTCGACATAAAACCAAAGAATCCGACAAAGACATTCTCTTCGTGGAGAAAAACAAGTCTGTATTGGAAAAACTCGCCTCCACCGACGTGAACAACCTGACTCCCATCGCAGCAATCAATTTGCTGAACGAAATCAAAAATGAACTCAACGAAAAATAATAGAACACCTGCTAAAAAAAACTTGTAGAAATATAATACAATCTGTTTAAATATATTGCTGCTTTTTGTGAAAAAAATCATGCTGCACCTTATCAAGAAAGGGGAAAGTATTATGAAAGCTACTCTGAAATCAAAATTAATCATTCTATTCGGCATTCTATTATTGCTATCCGGCTGCTCGGAGGTCGAAATTACCGGCAGAAAACAATTCAATATCGTTCCCGATTCGACAATGAATTCGATGAGCTTCCAATCCTACGGAGAATTTCTTTCCACGCACAAGCTCAGCACGAATGCCGAACAAACCCAAATGGTCAAACGCATCGGCGGCAGAATCCAAAATGCCGTCGAGCAGTATTGCAAAACAAACTGCATTGAAGACCGCTTAGAAGGCTACAAATGGGATTTTAATCTGGTCGATGATCCGAACGTCAACGCCTGGTGCATGCCCGGTGGAAAGGTGGTCGTCTATACCGGCATCTTACCGGTCGCGCAGGGCGAGACCGGCCTGGCCGTGGTCATGGGCCATGAAATCGCGCACGCCTTCGCCAAGCACGGCGCCGAACGCATGACGCAGGGCCTGCTCGTCCAGATGGGCGGCATAGCATTATCGACTGCTATGAAAGACCGCCCTGAACAGACTAAGAACCTTTTCATGCAATCCTATGGAATCGGCACCAAGCTTGGCGTGTTAAAATACAGCAGGACTCATGAAAACGAGGCGGATCATCTGGGACTGGTCTTCATGGCGATGGCAGGATATAACCCCGAAGAAGCCATCGTATTCTGGCAGAGAATGTCTGTCCAAAAGACAGGCGCTCAACCGCCGGAGTTCCTCAGCACCCACCCCGCCGACCAAACCAGAATCCAAAACCTGAAAAACCTGCTCCCCGACGCCATGCAGTATTACAAAAAACAGTGAGAATACCCGAAGAGTAAATATGATTTGCAAGGCAAGGCAGTAATTAGTCTACATTTAACGCTTTACGAGATGGCTTTTTAGGAATTTTTCTGTGGCCTTAACGGTTTCGTCTTTGACGGTGCGCGGACTCTGGGCGACCCAAACTGTAAAATTATAAAGCTCTTGCGTATCAACCCGAATCCATTTTCCATTTCTGTATAAGAATACGAGCAGTGTAGTCATTGCGATTCGTTTGTTGCCGTTTTGAAAGGGATGGTTCTTAATCAGAAGATAAAAAAGCATCGCCGCCTTGGATATGAGACTCGGATAAAGAGACTTTTTCCCAAAGCTTTGAAAAGGTGTAGCCAAACAACTTTCAAGGATATTCGGAAAACGGCTTGAGAAATCCGGTATGGGCTCATCAAAGACCAGCATCTCTCTGGCCAATTTAAAAGCAATGTACTCCACCTCTTTGACAGTTATGTCCTTCATTACTCTGAGCCTAATAGTTTCAGCGTCTGGCCGTACTCTTCGACTGTCTTTTTCACCGCATCGTCGATCTGTTTCTTATCTTCCCTGTTCAGGTCCTTTCCCAGGATCCGGAGCACGTATTTCCGGTCGATGGCAAAAATCCTGCCGATCCGTACAGCCTTGATTTGACCTTTCTTTACCTTCTTATAGACGGCAATTCTGCTCAAGCCCAGAATCTTGGCTAATTGTGGAATTGTAATGTATTGATCTTTCTTCATAGGAGCCACCTTTGCATATCTACAACCGATCGTCCGATATCAGTTAAGGCTCATTAACCACAACACGTTTTATTAACCTATGTTAACCACTACAAACAAGGTTAACATAAAAATCCACAAAGACCAGCATAATCGAAAAAAAAAACTGCGAGCTAAGAATTGTTAAAGAGCTTTACTTGTTTTATTCTATCGAACCAATATCACCTTCAAACCAAAATCCATTTAAGAGGTTTGGTTTGTTAGTAAAGCGTGGATCGAGAATAAATGCTGAACTTGGGATTATCTGAATGTGGCAATCCGGATTATCCTGGGATCGTCGGGGCCTATTGTCAGGGTCATTTGTCTCTTTGTGTCGGCGCCGAAATACTCGAAGCCTGCAATCAGCAGATAGTCGACCACACGGCGAATGTCGGCAACGCTTGTATCGGTCATAGCTTCTCCAATCCAGATAACCTGCCCGGCCTCCGAAGCAGAACTGCGGTCGGTGGCAAAAACCTTCATCACAAGCCTTTGGTCGTAAAATGTCTCAAAATACGGGACATATCTGGTGTAGCCGAAATTATAATATCCCCAATATCTATCGTGAAAATCCAAATAAGGCCGATGGAGCGGCGTGTAGCCTGTTACCGTGTGTGAATCCAATCCCACCTGGAAGGCAAGCCGATAGTCGGACTGCTCGACGTCAGGAGCTGGGATGTAACCGTGCGATCTTAACAGCATCTCAATCTTGGCTTTGATTTCCTTATCAAAGATAGGATTCTGAGAATTCGGATCTATTGCCACATATATCGATGCCTTATCACTGATCGGTTTACTGAACTCGGAAAATCCGTTTACATGTACCATAAATGTTGACGTGCAGCCGGCGGCATAAATCGGTATAGTTAATAAAATCAAACATAGCTTATTCATCTTGCAATCCCTTCAAATGATTTCTGACAAGACGATTTAACTTCATTGTCGCTGCCAGGTACTCTTAAGTCAAGCAGGCTCTCAAAGCCGAATCGGCGGAAAAAGTTGTTGAATGTCGTCGCCCCAGAGCTTATGATGATTGCCGATGGGTATTTGAGAACTCAGAGCAGACAAGACAATGAAACATTCGCAGATAACTCGCCGGGACTTTTTGAAAGGTGCATGCGCCGGCACGATTGCAGCCATGGTTCCATTTCGCCGGCTCGCGGCCCAAACAAAGCAGCGGCCGAACATCGTAGTCATCCTGAGCGACGACCAGGGCTGGGGCGACCTGAGGCTCCACGGAAACCTCAACATCGAGACGCCGAATATCGATTCTCTGGCCCGGGACGGTGCCATGTTCGAGCGGTTCTTCGTCTGCGCCGTCTGCGCGCCGACGCGGGCCGAGTTTCTCACGGGACGCTACCATCCGCGCGGGGGCGTCCGCGGTGTGTCGACCGGGGCCGAGCGACTGAACATCAACGAAAAGACAATCGGCGATACGTTTAAGTCGGCGGGCTACGCCACTGCGGCATTCGGCAAATGGCACAACGGCACGCAATACCCCTACCATCCGAACGCCCGCGGGTTCGACGAGTATTACGGCTTCTGCTCCGGCCACTGGGGCAACTACTTCGATCCTATCCTCGAACATAACGGCAAAATTGTCAGAGGAAAGGGATTCATCACCGACGATTTGACCGATCACGCCCTGTCGTTTATCGAGCAAAACAAAAACCGGCCGTTCTTCTGCTATATGCCGTTCAATACGCCGCACTCGCCAATGCAGGTGCCCGACCGTTTCTGGGAAGAGTTCAGGAATCACCCGCTCGGCATGAGGAACCGTAACCCGGAAAAAGAACAGATCGACAAGACACGCTGTGCCCTGGCGATGTGCGAGAATATCGACTTCAACGTGGGACGCGTTCTGCGGAAGCTCGAAGAATTAAAGCTCGCCGGCAATACCATCGTCATTTATTTCAGCGACAACGGGCCGAATAGCTGGCGTTGGAACGGGGGTATGAAAGGACGTAAGGGCTCGACCGACGAAGGCGGCGTTCGTGTCCCCTGCGTTATTCGCTGGCCCGGACACATCAAACCGAAGACAAAGATATCACAAATCGCCGGCGCGATCGACCTGCTTCCTACGCTGGCCGACATGGCCGGGATTCCGGTCGTCGGCACCAAACACCTCGACGGCGTCAGCATCAAGCCGCTTGTCTTCGAAGAAACAGAAGACTGGCCGGACCGAATGATCTTCTCCCACCAAAACGGCCGGGTCAGCGTCCGCACGCAGCGTTACCGGCTCGATAATACGGGCAAGCTTTTCGACATGCAGGCCGACCCGGGACAAGACCATGACATCTCGAAGGACAAACCAAAGATTGCCGACAGGCTAAGGAAAGCCGTTGCGAAGTGGCAGCAGGAAGTGCTGCCTAAATCACGAAAGGATGATCGGCCTTTCACGGTCGGTTACCCCGAGTTTCCGGCAACGATTTTGCCCGCTCGCGACGGCGTGCCGCATGGTAACGTCCAACGAAGCGGCAGAGCACCGAATTGCTCGTACTTCACAAACTGGATCAATAAAAAAGATAAGATTACATGGGACATCAAAGTGGCCAGCGCCGGGCAATATGAAGCGGTGGTTTTCTACACCTGCCCGAAGGACGACGTCGGCTCAACGGTCGAGCTGAGTTTCAATAAAAGCAGCCTCCGGGGAAAAGTGACCGAGCCGCACGACCCTCCGTCAGTGGGCGCCGAATTCGACCGTGTTGATCGAGGCAGTGAGTCTTACGTCAAGGATTTCCGGCCGCTTGGGCTGGGGACATTTCGATTGGAAAAGGGCCGGGGTGAATTGACGCTGAGTGCCCCGGATGTTCCGGGTCGGCAGGTAATGGAAGTTCGCGCTGTCATGCTGACTCTCTTGAAATAAGTGCATTGAATCAATTTATGTTTAGAAAATATTTTATAAGGAGATCAACAATGAAGAAGAGTGTATTTTGTTTAGCCGGCATGGTTTTACTGTCATTACTATTAGCGTTTGCACTTTCCGGCACAACCTCGGCAAGCGAGCGGAACCTGGATGATGGGAAGCTGCGCATCATCGTCTTCGGCGCACATCCCGACGACTGTGAAATCAAGGCCGGCGGCGCCGCAGCGATGTGGGCCGCACAGGGACATCACGTCAAATTCGTGTCCGTCACTAACGGCGATATCGGTCACGCTGAAATGGCCGGCGGAGAATTAGCCAAGCGGCGAACCGCCGAGGTTAAGGCGGCGGCAAAAAAACTGGGCATCGAAACCGAGGTCCTGGACATTCACGATGGTGAGCTGATGCCGACCTTGGAGAATCGCAAGATATTCGTACGTCTGATCAGGGAATGGAAAGCCGATATTGTAATGGGACATCGCCCGAACGACTACCATCCCGACCATCGTTATACCGGCATTCTGATGCAGGATGCCGCATACATGGCCACGGTAACTTTTTATTGCCCGGATGTCCCGCAGATACCGAAGAATCCGGTTTTCCTTTATCTCTCGGACGGATTTCAGAAACCAAATCCTTTTGATCCGGATGTGGTGGTATCCATAGATGACGTAATTGAGCAAAAGGCCGATGCCCTCTGGCTGCTGGAATCGCAGATCGAAAGCCTTTGGGCCACAGGCAACTTCGAGAAGGTTGTTCCCGTCCCAAAACAGGGTGCGGAAAGGGAAGCCCGCCGCAAGGCCATGCGTGACCGTTTCGCACGCCGTGCCGAGTCGGTGGCTGATAAGTACAGGGCCAAATTGATCGAGCTTTATGGCGAGGAAAAGGGTAAAAAAATTCGCTACGCCGAAGCGTTTGAGTTATGTGAATACGGCAGCCGAGCCTCACCCGACAAACTTAAGCAACTCTTCCCGTTCTTCGGACGCTAAGATCAGGATCGAGCCGCAAGTAAAGTTATCTTTGTTGCCGGATCGACGGTGCTCAAACAAGCATGTTGGAATAGAACAACCTGATAACCCGCTTGTCGAGTTAATGCAGAAAAGAAAACACGGAGCGTAGCATCTACGCTCCGTGAAGTCCAATTTTACAGATGAACGTCTTATTGCTGGTGTTGCTGTGCAAAAACTTTTCTTCTCTGGAACAGGTATAGAATAACCGCCAATGCGATCAATCCCACGAGCCCGTTTTCGCCCAGGTCCGCAATTAGTCCAGTGAGATTGGGAACGACCCTTCCAAAGAAGGGAACCATCTCGCCGAAAAGGATATGAGCCATAATCCCCAGGGCGACCAGGAGTAGGAAAACTTCGATAATCTCACCAAGCCATTTCTTTACTTCCTCAAGATAATGCATCTTCAACTCTCCTATTAGAGTATTAAAAAAAGCAGTTAATTAGTGACATCCACGTAGTTTTGTTCGGCTTGTCTTTTCAAATTACTTTAATATTTATAGCCAAATTACGTGACACATATTGATGAAAAAAAGATGCTTTGCTATCCCAAACTTCTACTGAATACATCATAAAAACCACTTATCAGCATTGAAATGCAAGCTATTCGACTATGCTGTTAACGCGATAAGCTTATTGGGAATTTCCGTGTACATGTTTGGTATTTTTCGTAGTTCAAAGTTTGCTGGACAGAATACCGGAGCAGTCAAAAAAGGGGAAATTGTTAATTAGTTTCTGTTGCGGAAGCAGTGTTTGTCATTTCCGCGCAGGCGGGAATCCAGTTTTTTCGCTCTGGACCCCTGCTTTCGCAGGGGTGACATTGTGTGGTCTTGTTTTCCGCAACAGAAACTAAATAATACCAATAGTAAACTACCTGCTGTGTAGGATATTACCCCATTTCTAACTTAATTATAATGTTAAAATAGGGCATATTTAGCTTGACAGTAATGATAAAATGGGTTATTATAAATACATGTTAAGAAGTATTGTATTTTTTGTTTTACGCATATCGCTTATCGCGGCTCTTTGGGCCT
>CAZSOR010000150.1:0-11422 GCA_964608395.1 uncultured Pirellulales bacterium | reverse complement strand
GTCTCATCGCATCGGCTACCGCATGCACCATCATCGTCTTTGCAAGGCCCGGCACGCCCTGGACGATACAGTGCCCCCCGGCCAGCATGCAGCATAGCATCGAATCGATTACATCATCCTGACCAACGATTACTTTGTGTATCTGATGCTTTAAGCTGACATAACCCTTGTGCAGGCGAGCCATCAACTCGCTTTCGTCAATGCCCCCGCTCTTATGGTTGTGTTTAATTGTTTGCTCGGTAGTCTGTCCCATACCAGCCCTTTCAGATTTCCGCCAAAATCAAGGCGCACTCCAACAACTAATGCTCCCCTACTCTTATAGACGACAGAAAACGAATTCTGTGACAGAAAATCCTGATTTTCTTAAAAATACTCAGTATTGCGTGGTTTGTTAATTGATTGTACAAAAAAAGGCCGAACATTTCCAGTAAAAGTTGATTTCGTGAATTTGTAAGATGTGAAATTGCCACGGCCCGCCATTACGTGTTTAGCCGTCCTCTGGTATTTGCAATTATCCCCAAGCTGCCACCCGTTTTCCATCAATTCGACCGTATGGCAGCCTCAAATGCAGTTTGGGAATTGCTTTTTTCTGCGATTTACATTCCGATCATGTATGCCCAGAGTAACATTACCCCACCAGCGAGCAGTGTCGAAATGATAGAAAGCAGCTTGTGGCTGTCATAAATTATGCCATAGATACCGAATACCAGGGCAGCGTGAAACGAGAGCATTACCAGCAATCCTCCAAGGATCGCGGGTGGATTGCCTCAGCCGGGCTGGCATAGAAACATTTTAACGCCGCAGGCATTTAACGGCCGCCGGGTCTTGCTTGCATTGCGGATATATAAAGAATATAATTTTTGCTCACTCTTATAGAGTTATTAAAATGATAAACACAGAAAAACGAAAACGGGTGATGCAGCGTTCCATTCGGCTTGGGCACTGCATTTGTAATCATAGGCTACCGTATCCCTGTGATGTCTTTAAGGAAAAGAACATCTGTTCGTGTGCCGGAGAGCGACCTGAAGCCCCCACCGGCCCGGTGCAATTGACAAAACCCGTGGAAAAGGCGGGCTGCGCTTCGAAAATCGACCAGGCGTTCTTAAAGCAGGTATTGAAGGATTTGCCCGCCGTGGATGACCCTCGGGTGCTGGTCGGTGTACCGGCCGAAGACGAGGCCGGAGTCGCAATCATCGGCGGCCACAGTATTAACGACAGCGAAATCAAAGCGGGCTTCGCCGTCACCAGCACAATCGAAACGGACAAAATAGTAACCAACGCCGCCGCACGCCCGGGCGACGTTCTCATCCTGACCAAACCGCTCGGCACGGGAATCGTCGCCTTCGTCTCACAAATCGGCAGGGCTAATGCTGACAGCGTAGAAGCGGCAGCCACCTCGATGACCGCTCTGAACAAAAAGGCCTCACAGCTCATGGTCAAATTCGGCGCGCACGCATGTACCGACGTAACGGGTTTCAGCCTCATGGACCACCTTTCCGAGATGGCCCTTTCGAGCGGCGTCGACGTCGAAATCATCTGGGACGATATTCCACTTTTCCCCGGTGTGCTGGAATATGCGGCGGCAGGTATCCTGCCCGGAGCGATCGAGCGAAACAAGGAATCGTGCGGCGACCGTATCGTGACCGACGATGCCCTGTCGCAGGAGATGGTCGATATGTGCTACGATGCACAGACTTCCGGCGGGCTTTTGATTGCGATAGCAGAAAGTGATGCCGAAGTTTTCCTGAAAGCCCTACATAAGAATGGAATCTCCACCGCCGCGATTGTCGGCAGAGTTTCCGCAAAAGTCTCGGGACTCGTTCACATCAAGACCAGCGGCAAACGGAAAATACCTTCACCAGGTTTAGCCGGCACACCTGCGATGCCGGTCGACGAAGGACGAATAAGGAGCAATAAGCAAACGGATAGTGAAGAGGTCGCCTGTTGTGCAGACGCTGCAACTTCATCTGCGAGTCCCGCCGATGGTTCCGATATCGCCCAAATCAAGGCCAAGTTCAATGATTTTCTCGGTGTGGCAAGCTCACCTCACGGCCTGGACGCCTACACCAAGCAGGCGATGGCCATTGTGCTGTCGGTCGCGACGCGCTGCGAGCCATGCCTGAAAATGCACCTGAAAAATGCCAAAGAAAAGGGCTTCACCCAGGACGAAATAGACGAGGCCGCATGGATGGGTATCAGCTTCGCCGGCTCGCTGGCAATGGTCTTTTACGAACAACAGAAAAACTCCTGACAGACAACTCATGTGAGATATAATAAAACCTCTGATTAATGGAGAAATAAGAAGCTGTCTACAGATATGTATTAGGGAAATCCGTATGGGAAAATACTCGGAGCCAATCTGGGAATGGTAAGTCGTAGGCTCAGCATTTCATTGTTGATCTTGGTCAGTATCGTGACCTTATTGTTCGGTCTTTGGCCTTTGAACTTTTGTTCAGAAAATCAGGTTCGCTGGCGGTCCCAGCAGGATGGCATTCAATTCTATAAGCAGGGTCTTTCAACTCGAAGAGCAAGCGGCGGTGTCATTTACAGCGATTCGCCTGTCAATGTCCGAATGAGAGCGCAAATGTTTGTACCCACCACGATCGAAATTTTTGTCGAACCGCACGAGGGAAAAGGTGGTGGTTTGGCGCATATCGTATCCTTCCATGATGGTTATCCTCGCTCGCCGTTGGTCATTGGCCAATGGAAGACCGAACTGGTCATACGGAGCAGAGACAACCAGAATGATGCTCGCGATACTTATCGTGAGATCGACCTCAATGACGGGCTGAACACAAATGAAAAAAAGCTGATCACAATAGTCTCCTGGCCCGAGGAAACCGAGATTTACGTCAACGGAGATCTGGCCCGGTCGTACGAAATTCGGTCACTGATAGGAGTGGATCATTTCTGTGGCTACCTTAATCTGGGGAATTCGTCAATCGGTCATAATGCATGGATTGGGAACCTGTATGGTTTGGCCTTATATGACACGCTGTTAACGTCCGAGCAAATCCGACAACATTACGAGTTATGGGTTGACAGGTCAGTGGACAAGTCCGACTCTATTGAGCCTGAGCCAATGATTTTGTACACTTTTGCAGAGCGAAAAGGCGCCTCGGTGCACAACCAAATGGACAATACAAACCACCTGACCATTCCTTCGACATTCAAGGCCCTCAGAAGGGAGATTGTGGTGCGGTTCTGGCGAGACATCTACTGGGATGAAGGGACCATGAAGGACATCCTCGTCAATATTCTCGGTTTCGTCCCCTTTGCCTTGTGTATGCTAATGTATCTAAGCGGAAATAGGAACATGTCCCCCAGGCAGGCCGCCTTTCTGACAGTACTGGCCGGTGCGATCCTGAGCCTCATCATCGAAACTGTCCAGGTGGGTCTGCCGACGCGGACGCCATCGTTACTCGATCTTCTATGCAATACAGCAGGCGCTGCACTGGGAATTATAATTTTCAGGATAATACCTTTGCGAAAATAAACCCGAAAAAACTAAGAAGAAGAGCTTCATACAGAATGAAATCGACGAAGCCGCCTGGATGGGTATCAGCTTTGGCGGCTCGCCGGCCATGGTCTTCTATGAACATAATAAGGAGAAATAACGATGTCGGAAATTGAAAAAAGAATAGAATCGCTTGAAAGAATAAACCGCCGATGGCGATACATGACAGGATTATTCGCAGCCTTACTGCTCATATCATTGACTGTCGGTGCAGCACTTCCCGATTCGATACCGGAAGTGCTCAAGGCCAGGCGGATCGAGGTCGTTGCCCCTGATGGAAAACCGGGTATAGTACTTCTTGCCGACGCTAATAGATCGGCAATAGGGCTTGGCGCTCAGGGCCCGGACCATAAGCGGGCGATTTCACTGATGGCTTATAGAGAAGCTGTTGAGCTGGTGTTAATGAAGCACGCTGAAGCGCCATCGTTTATAGCGAGGGTTAATGATAATGGCACGATACTGAAATTGTCTGATGGTCGGGAGCCAAGTCAGAAGCCAAGAAGCATTATCTTAAGAAGCGTAACTCCTGCCGAAGACAGTCCGGGTGGGACAATGATTAATTTGACAAAGGGGCCGCGGAAGGCGGATATTCATGCCGGCCTTTTAATGCTGGAAGATGGGAGCGGCACATCTTTATTATTAGGTGGGGACAAAGGCAAATCGGTGAATATTCGCGTTGACCAACAGGACGGCAAGGTCGGCTTTTTTGGTGAAAATGACAAAGTTATTGGGACTATGCCGTAACGATTGTTCTGCTAAAGCAAACGACAAGATAAAGCTCCAGTATGTTGCAGTTATTAAGGATCAACTTCATCGTATGTTTTGGGAGCATGAAAATTAGGATCAGGATATACAATAAAACCCGGTCGATTATATGGAAACTCTTTTGACCATACTTGGCCGGTTGCAGAATCTAAAATGAAAGCGTAATTGTCATTTGTTTCGATTTCGAACCGTCCGTATTTCTCAGACGGCGTGAAAAGCACGGCTCCACCTAAACATAGAATCATTGCTACCACTAAGCCGCCAATAAGAGCACTTTTCATATCTATTGAGCGAACCATAACAAAATCTCCCTTCTTAAAAAATCGTTAATCAAAATAAACTTTCCAGCACATATTTTCAGTAAGAATTGAAGCTCTCTTATATAAGAGGCACTCCATCTGCAAAACGTTACAATTTTTCTCACTTTCTTCAGTATATTTTATTTCATAAATCCTTGCCGCACCTGCACTTTCATGTAGAATCCCCTTTTTCGGGTATTTCCGTGCCGGGATTTTGTTCATTAATCCGACCGATATCAGCCGACTTTCTTACGCATTTGATTCATTCCTTGCCTTTCAGTGTATACCAGCGACCGGTTATTCCCGGCTAATCACGATCTGCCGTGTTCCGGTTACCTTTTCGCCGGTATTGAGGCATATTCTTATGATTCCAACCGGGCTGTCTGCAGGCAGAATATCTCGAAAATAAGCCTTAGCCCACGCAGCAAGCAGTTGAATCCCGTCAAACCAGGCAGGTCTCTGATTCGCAGAAGACCGATACACCCGGAAAGATCGCCCTGCGTATCTTGTATACCGGCCTGCAGAATACGGATCGTGCAAAGGACTTCGTAAAATTTCTCAAAAAGCATTTCCAGCAGGTAGAAACCACGGATTACAATACCTTTACGGGAAGTCATGCCGCCGATTTTGATGTAGCTATTATCAACCAAGACAGCTCAGACACCAGATCGCCACGACTAAGGATTAACCGTCAATACGCACGTGCTACTGTTACTGTGGGAGTTCCGGGCGCGTTCTTATACAGCAATCTTTCCCTCAAAACCGGATACTTGTGAAACTGCATGGGAAGTATTACAGAGACGATTTCAAATTCATCTATCGAGATCAATCGTTCCTCATCGACAACGAGCTTAAATCGCTGAGCCTCAATTCCAATCGCGAAACAGAAACCCTCGTACGGCTGATTTCTCTTTTAGAAGATGAAAAGCACGCCGATACCGCCCGGCTTTTGCTAGCGCGCTATACAAATCAATCATTCGAGAGCCCAGAGCAATGGCAGTCGTGGTTTGAGACGAATAAAGACAGGATTTTTTTTCACCGACGTCGGTGGCTACGAATTTCTTGTTGTTCCGGAAAGATACCTGGACAAGAAATAGCCGGCATGTCGACCGGTTATAAAAAAAGCCGTGCTCACACACGGCTTTATCACAAAACTATCGGTTTAGCCGCTAATTATCGAACGGCAGTTTGACGCCCCCCGTTTTGGTTCTAATAACATCCGGTTTCATTCCGACGCCGAGATCTCTCTTTTGCTTTTGTATACGGCAAACGGAACCTATGTTAACTTTTGACACATCGCCTGCAACTACTTTGGCCATTGACATAGTGTAAGTGACCTTCTGAATTTCGATGGTGGCGACATGGCTTTCGATGCTACCAAGCGACTCTCCGGTATCGTTATCGAAGACTTCCTTGCCCGTTGTATAGACATCGAGCAGCATGCCGTCTTTCATTCTCTGGCCGCCCTGGTTCAGGATTAATTGGCCATCGGCCTGTACCGCAGCGACGGTGATAGGATACACACGGTCGATAACCGCTGCAATCACATCGTTGGCCACGAGCGAGATAAAAGCGTCACGTACCTGTGCCGGGTCCCATTCGAGAGGATTCTGTTCGTCGGCAAGCCTTCTGACCTGTTCGTCCTCAAGATATTTTTGCGCAGTCGTTGCCAGGACGACCTGCTTTGTGGCGCTGTCGACAAGCCGATAATCGAAATTGAACCGAGCTTTGAATTTTCTCGCCGTATAATTGGCGGCCCTCAGATACCTTTCGATTTTCTCGATTTGGGCCTGAGATATGGTCCCTACGAGCAAATAATCGGCGCCAAGAGTTTCAGCAAGCTTTGCCTGTTCTCCAAAAGGGGCATCGAAGGAAAAGAGCATCTCTTTTTCCCTCGTAAAGTCAACAATGCTTTCACGGTCAAGGACGGCGAATTTGTTAGTCTGGGTTAGTCCGGCAACAAGTCGCTGGGAGAACAGCGACGAAAGCGTGTCGCCGGATATTATCTGGTTCAGAAAAACGTAACTATCCTGCTGTGTTTTTGCAGGCATCAAGGCAACCTTGATCCGCCCGGTCTGGCCCCGTGCTCCATAGTCGTAAACGGAGACCTGTAGCGTAACTTCATAGGTGTCCTGGTCGATTTGCTTTTCATCGAGAACTTTGTAGCTTCTTACGAGGCCGCCGATTTCAGTTGTGTAGACTGTGCCGTCCGTGGCAACATCTACAGAATCGAATTCGATTCTCCTTCGGCCGGGCCCATCGTTACCTACTCCCACACCTGAGCTGCGGAAGCCGAATTCATAGTTACTGGAATCGACTCTAACACCTCTTACCTGCTCGACTGCTCTATACAGAGCGTTCTTCACGGCTTCGTCCCTGTTACGGCCACGGCCGATGACTTCCCGGACAACTGCGTTGTTTGGCTCAGTCTTCAAAAGAGGGGCCGATGCGCTGCGTTTGCCGGCGGTGTTGCCGGCCGGATTCTGTTCGGATCCCGGCGCATTACCGGCGGTTACAACTGCCGCAGTAAGCAGGCAGAGCGCAATAATGATCGTTATTTTTTTCATTTTTCCACCCTTTGAAAAAACTTTCCGTTAGACTCTATTGCCAGGAAACAGATTTATTGCTGCCTCTTTTACCAATAAGAGTTTCATCCTGCCAAAATCTGAGCCCGCTCTTGACATCGCTTAGCTTCAGTTGAAAATAATATTCAATCTGCTGTGTTTTTCGGTCATAGCTGATATTCCTCTGGAAGATTTTGCCGGAGATGGT
The DNA here is from genome assembly GCA_964608395.1 of uncultured Pirellulales bacterium. Lineage (GTDB taxonomy): Bacteria > Planctomycetota > Phycisphaerae > Sedimentisphaerales > Anaerobacaceae > JAFGPJ01. Next base: position 4,069 of record CAZSOR010000150.1, on the reverse strand, counting down.
CAGTTCTGGTGCTATGAGGGTTTGTCTTTTTGCCACGGTGTCCTGATCGAACTCTTCTGAATTTCTGAGTTCTCTTGTCTCGTGGAGCAGCTCGTCAGAACCGCTACCGATCGCAGATGTCATAACTGCCTGTCCGCTGTTCAATATCTCGGTCTCGATTTTTACCATTAGCTGGTCTGTGTCGATTCTCTGCGTCGTATCGTTGATGATTCTGCCAGTAGCCACTACATACCTGTCACCTTCCGGCTTTTTAAGGGCTCCGGAACCGAGCATTGACTGTATCATTTTACTCGCGGCCATATCGAAATCTCTGTAGTCCAGAGCCATGACAGACTTTCCCTCGTCATTCCTGGTATCGATCATTGTTGTTTCCTGGGCACATCCTGCCGCTAAAATACATACCATCGTTATTAAATATAATACTTTCGCTTTCATAGTTTACTCCCACTTTCTCGTATCCATTCTGAAATCTACGGCTTGCTTTCTCGGCGCAACGGCCTTAATGCTAAAGGGTGATTTCCCCATTGCCGACATCTGCAGCCACACACTTGTTTTCGTTTCAATCTGAAGTCCGTCTGCATCCAGCCATTCGACTCTGTATCTGAAGCGTTTGGTCTTATACGACTTGTTGTTTCCGTTGACATAAAGCTCAAGAAAACCGGCATCGCTCATTCTGGTAACGGCGTTGGTGACTTCAATTCCTTCGCCGATCAAGGCACTGAAAGCATGCGCGACCGGCCTGGTAACAACGTTGCTTCCGAGCGTGTCACTTGCGACTCCTTCTCTAACATGGATTCTTGTGTCATTTTGCTTCTGACAGCCGTAACTGAAGACTATCAACGCGATCAATACGAATTCTAACTTTTTCATGGCAAATCTCCATCAACATTTAAATTAATAATCTAATATGTTATCAGGTCAAGAACCTGCCTTGTCTGCTTCCGTGGTATTCTAACATAGACAAACGCATTTTTGCAAGCGGGTATTTCCACCGGGAACGATTCGCCGCCCGGGGGAGCTATCGTTATCAGCCTGTCGGGCGGCATGGGCAATCTGGCGACCTGGAAATTCTTCGGCAGAGTGGTCCAAATTCTGACATCAGCGGCGGTTGTGGCGTAAGAATAGACAGTAGTTAGGAAGGAAACAATCTTCGGTGAGGATCTGTCTTTTTTATTCAGAGCATACTGAGCTACCACTTTTGCTGTAGCAGACATAATGGCCCTGGTCAGAATACCTTTAAAGTCTTTGCTAAACTCCGTTTGCACGATCCGGTCCATATTCGCGACGATCTGAGTATTGTAACTTTTATCGCCGGCCTTGATCGACAAATAGGGATAAGCCTGCTCTCTGAATACGAGCATTGGCAAAGCAATCCCGAAATATTTTACCTGATCCGAGGCAATAAACAGTGGTATGTCGATTCTAAGCTCTTCCTTAACGGGCCCCATCCCGTTTTCGAATATGACCCATACGGTATCGTTCAACTCCGCCTTGCCGTCGAGAACCTGTTCAGTAACAGCCAGGTCCCGGGCAACGTATTCATTGTCGCTGACCATTCCATACGATTCTTTCAGGAAAGTGACCGCTTTCGAGTGGTCGCCAATGAGATTGAAAAAAACTCCGGCAATGTAAGTCGTGAAGGGATTGACGAAATCGGGATAGGCTTCGAACTCGTACAGGCCGGGATACCTGTCAGTTATTAGCTGGTTGATTTCGGGATTATCGACATTTTTCTTAGCCTGCGAGCCCTCTTTTTCCTGCTCCTTGTCTAATTCGTTTTGGAGCTTCTTTATTTCCCCGGCGAATTTCTCCTTTGCCCGTCTTTGCCTGTCAAGAGCCCTGTTGAACTCTACCCGTGCCTGGTCGTTTTCACCGAGTGCCATAAAGTTCAAAGCTTTGTAAGTATTGACCATGATGCCGTCGTATTCTTCACCCAGATAAGGGATGATATTTTCGTTAACGGCAATTGCAGCAACCGAATCGGTGGCTGCATTTTGATAATCGAAGAAGTTCAGCATCTCCTCCGATCTATCAAAATAATTGTTACTTTCCTGGTGATTTTGCCTCATTTTTTCAAGCATGCCGAGTTGTAACGTCCATAATAAATCTTCTTTTTTAGGATTTTTGCTTTTGCTGATTTTAGACTGAGCGAATTCTATGGATTTTTCATAATCAGAACTATTGAAATACCCGCCAAAGGTGCCGAGCTGGCTTTTAGGTGCATTACATCCGGCGAAAACAGGAAGTAATAAGACGAATAGAAAAAAGCGATTCTTAACAGGGTCTCTGTTCATAAGACCCTCCATATATCATCCATTTTTGTGCCGCAATAGAAGACCCAATAAAACAGAACTGTAAATCCGTAATTATACTCAATACTCGCAATGATCATCCTGAGCGTTGCAATTCCGTCAAAATATCAATATCTTTCAATGTCAGCCAATGAAAGCTCAATTTCCGTAAACTAACGCATGCTCTGCAACAAATCAAGGATAATTTCTGTTCCAAAAATATTACATTCTCACCTGTCTCAAATCCGGCATTTGAAAGTACCGCTTGTTATTTTAATAGCCCCGGCAAGAATCTTATGTGTTTCAATTTTTCTTTGACTTCGGTTCTGTAATCGATTATTTTTATCGGGTACAGTGGGAAACCAGATAGCATGATACGAGTTAAACACAATAATTCCGGTACTGTAGCAGTCACTGTGGCTCTGCTGATCATTATCGCACTTGTGGTTTTATCAATCGCCCGGCATTTCTGGGCCGACTCCGCAAACGAGCATTTCGATAAATTAATCTCAGTTTACATTATGGAAAAAGAGGATCTCAACGAAGACGATCGGGACAAACTAAAGGCCCAACTGCTCGAAGATGGTATATTTATTAAAATGAACAGATGGAATAAGGAAAGTTTTATCAAGGATCAACAGCTATACAATGAAATGATAATCACCCGTGACCAGCGACAGATGAGAAAAGAAGATGCCGAGACTTCGGTCATTGAAACTATGATAAATCTGTAACAAGTCCCCTCTCCTATCCTTGATCGGAGTCATTAAAAGAAAAATGGGGCCTATACCGAACCGATCGGCATAAGCCCCTAACTAACGCAAGTCTTTATATTCCTGCCATACCTGCCCTTGCAGGTCTAAACCTACCCCTGGCTAAAGCGGGTATCAGAATTTACTCTGCGGCAGTTTCTGCCTGTTGACGCAGACGGATGTCATCAATGAACATCATGCCCGAACCGCCGGGAGCATTCATATTGCCTTTGGTACCAAGGCCGATTGCAATCTTGTCAACATTGGTCAGGACTACGCCCTGATCGGCAAAAGCCTGGAGCGGAATAACCCACTCGGTCCAGTTATAAATCTGTGCCGCGGCCGGATCATCGTGAACCACCACTACCGGGGTTCCGGCACTGTTGGAGACCGCCACGTAAAGCGGCTCAGCGGCGTTACTTGCTATACCGATATCCTGGTTCGCCCACTGCGGGCCAACAGTACCGGTGAACTTTACGTTGGAGAATACGGCCTGGCACGTTAAAGAAGTGTCATGGCTCGTAAGCGCCAAACCGATGTGGACATTCGAACCCATCGGGATGATCTCTGTGCCCTGCATCGTCCACGTAGAGCCGTTAGCTGAATGGTACGCCGTAAAGTTGCCGGACAAATCACGATCCACCTTCACCCAGTAGGGCGCAGTAATCTCGCCTGTCGTCGTGTCGAGGCTGGTGCCTCCTGTACTTGGACGTCTCTGGAAGGACACACCCGAAGCAGGCGTTACAACCATCGTCGCGTGCGCCGAGTCAGAATTGAGCGTCTCACGAATCATCACGCCTGCTTTTGCCCAGGCGTTTGTTTCATCGACGCTCTCGACCTTGGCGACAATCGAGCCGGGGCCGGTTAGCATCTTATATGCAAAGTGGAACTCATCTGCTTCCACGGCATTCACGTTCCAGATATCGGCGCCGGAGCCGGTCATCGTAAAGGTGCCGATCGGGCCCTCAGCGAAGCTGCCGACGTATGCCGGGTAGCCTCTGAACCACAGCGACAATTCCCCAACGT
>CAZSOR010000149.1:6298-11434 GCA_964608395.1 uncultured Pirellulales bacterium | reverse complement strand
CTGCTCCAGCAAAAATCTCCTCCGGCCCAGCAGAACCCACAAGGCATTACGTTACAAAGAGAAAACTACATTCGTTTGGATAAACCCTGATTTATACCAAATACGATTAAATTGTGCACTTTTGTCATTTCGACCGAACGGCCACGAAGTGGCCGGAAGCGGAGAAATCTCGTATTCGAAACCAATCTATGTATAGTAACCAGATCTCTCGACTCCGCTGCGCTTTGCTCGAGATGACCCAAGCAAGCGCAGTTACTAATCTGAAATCGTATTATTATATAGTTTCTGTTGCGGAAAACAAGGAACCACAATGTCACCCCTGCGAAAGCAGGGGTCCAGAGCGAAAAAACTGGATTCCCGCCTGCGCGGGAATGACAAACACTGCTCCCGCAACAGAAACTATATAACTATTAAGGTCTTTAAAGAAGGTTGCCACGTGAATTTTGGCAATTATCTCCGAGCTAAAGTGAATAGCATAGTCAACTATTTGCTTGAGACGTCGATTGTTAACGCTCAAGAATAGAAGACAGCTTTCTATTCTTTTCTCGCAACGCTCTGCCCTGTTGGTCACCCTCGAAGATTTCTAACACCTGCTGCTGAATCTGTTGGTCATTGATATCCCCGCTAATGACCTTGATATCTTCTTCGGATTGAGTAACTACCACATTTTCCGCGTCGCCTGAAAGCAGAATATGTTCGTCCTTGGTCACGCAGATGATCTGCTGTTCTGTCTTCAACAAGCGCATCCGAGGTACGAGAGTTTTTGTTATTGCACTTACGTCTAAGTATTGCTCGGGCTCGTCGATGATCAGCGGTCCGAACGCATCCTGGTTCATTAAAAAGGCCATTATGGCCGCATTTTTCATGCCGGTATTCAGGCGATTGAAAGACCTGTACTGTGTGCCGTTTAAAATATACAGCTCCGCCTGGTCAACGTAACTACGCCAGTTGCTTCCTTTGTACTTGGCTTTTTTTATCTTGACTATAAACAAGGCCTTGTTACCTTCTTGCCCGTATTGCGGAAGCTGTATCTCCACTCCGACTACTTTACCCTTCGATTTTATCTGCTTTACATCCAAATCTTTTATGCTCTTCCTTTTCTTATAAAGGGCATCGCAGGCTTCCTGGAACTTTTGCAGGTTCGCGGCGGTTCCCACAGAGCCATTGTTTCGCATTTTCTCAAGGTACTTATCACGCTTTTGCAGTGCATTCTTTATTCCGCGGTACTGCGCAAAAATGTACCAATCTACAAACTCCGTCAATCTTACTTTATCCGAGAATCTCCCAGATATCCCCTCATGTTGATACTTTCGCGGCAGTGCGAGTTGTTGAGGAGTTTTCTCTAACTTTATAGACGAGTTGTTAGCGTGGTCTAACCTGAACCAGGTTGGTGGGCTGCCGTTTTTGCTTCTGGAACTGCAAAACGCTTCATCCCCTTTCTTAAGGAACACCTCAACCGAATATTCCTCCTCGATCAGCTTGTTTTCCAGGTCTTTTTCATCATCGTGGAACCTGTCTACCCCGTATAAGATCAGGTCCACGATAGTAGACTTGTGTGTCGCCTTCTTACCTATGATGCAGTTTAGGTTTTGGTTAAATGCGATATAATCCCATTGTCCCGTGCCTTTTCTGAACGCAATTCCTATTAACATCGTATTCTTGCTCTTGGAGGTATAATCTTTCATCATCCTCACCCTCGTTTCGGGATCTTCCAAAGCATTCTTGAGAGATGAGAAGCCCGCCTGCCCCATTCGAACATATGTATAGCGCTTCCCTAAGCCGCTTTTTTTGATTGAGTGACCATCTGAGTTTTGGATCCATGCGATGGGTGAGCGATCAGGCTCTCTTTTTCTGGCGAAGTATTCTCGAATCTGTACAGCCCCTTTGCCCGAGCCAATCTTTTTATATTTGGGAGTTGTGTCTTTGACAATTTCTACCGCGTTGAGGCAAGGATGATTCAACAGTTTGGGGTAAACATTAGACGGCTTATCGTATACCTCAAGCATTGCTTTCTTTCCGCCATCAATATGGGCCGGTATTATTATGCTTCGGACGCCCAGTTCCTCAACGCATTCCAGCACATCAAAAAGACTTGACATCCCTGTGGCTTTATAGTCTCCGTATTCATTCAGTGTGAAGCGGCATTTCCGCAAAAGCGCATTGATCTGATGGACAATGTATGCTGCCGGCTGGATCTCAGAGCCATTATTGTGTTGTGGACCATCTTCCGGGTCAAGAATGACCAGAATATGAAGGTCGTCTGTGCTAATCTCGACACCTGGAAGAACACATGTGATTCTTTCTTTACCCTCGTCTGAAGCGACGCGTAAGAGTTCGTACCATGTATGGCCGAGTTCTTCAGGATGAACATTGCTGGGCGTGTTGTGGTCGGTGACTGCTATCAATGCTATTTCCAGTTCGTTACACCTTTCGACGATGTCCTTCGCCAGTTGCTTTGCTTTTTTCATGCTGTCATTAGGTTTGTTTCTGTCGAATTTGAAGTTATACTTATTTTTTGCCTGAGCGTCACCGGACGCAGGTGTATGAACGTGTAGATCGACTTTTACAAATTTCGCACCGTTATTCTCATTGAGAAGCTTCTGGTAATTTTGGTAGATAACCGTTTCTTTTGCAGGCATTTCTAAATCCTTTATAAAAGCAGATTAAAATTTCCAATTCAAACCTGTTAAGCTATTCTGCTTAGCTTTCAATTAACAGTCAATCCTATATCATAAAAGAAAAGGCATTTCGGTACCGCTCGACCGGCCTTTATAGTTGGGTGCCAATACATTATTCAGGTTCGAATTTCATCAAAGTTAAAGCAGGCCATCATCAATTGCGGATTTTCAATTCAACATGCTCGATTCCTCTGATAATAAGAACTAAAAGCCTTGCCCTGTTTCCTCGAATGTTAAGCGAACATTCCTTACTCAATACTGAGTAATATTTCCAATATCTCTGCAACATTCGGCTGCAACGTACAAATAGCATGTTAGAGAGGAAAAAGGCAAGGAAAAAATCTCAGGTGTGACAACCTTATGGCACAGCAAGTGAAAAAATATGCCTAAATTGCCTTTTAGGCTATTAAAAAGCCCTGTGCATCGTGGATTAGGGCTTCACAGGCTTAATTATTCAATTTTTCGCCTTCTAATCGGGCAACTACGGTGGCTCCGCAGGCGTCTCCCCATACGTTTACGGCCGTTCGGAGCATATCCAATATTCTGTCCACGGCTAAAATCATCCCAATGCCTTCGAGCGGCAGATTTACCGCCCTTAACACGATTACCATCGTAACAAGCCCTGCGCCCGGGATAGCGGCGGCCCCTATCGATGCAAGGGTTGCTGTGAGCATGATAATCAGTTGCTGGCCGATACTAAGGTCGATTCCGTATGCCTGGGCAATAAACATTGCGGCGACTGCCTCGTACAACGCTGTGCCGTCCATATTCACCGTAGCGCCCAATGGCAGCACAAAGCTCGTTACCTTATTGGATATGCCGGAGTTTTCCTGCAGGCAATCCATCGTAATCGGCAGTGTCGCTGCGCTGCTGGCTGTGCTGAAAGCTGTAGCCACGGCACTGAATACATCTCTGAAAAATTTCAAGGGCGAATATTTACCGAAAATCTTCAATAAAATCGGCAGCGTCACGCAGGCGTGGAAGGTAAGGCCCAGAACCACTGTGGCCATATACACTATCAGAGGTTTGATGACAGACAATCCCATAGAGCCAATTGTATAAGCCATCAAGGCAAACACTCCGAAAGGCGCCAGGCGCATAATCCAGTCGGTTATTTTCATCATAACCGTATTGAAGGCTTCGAATAGAGTAACTAAAGGCCTGCCTTTTTCCCCAACGCTGCTGATAGCAACGCCCAGAAGCAGAGAGAAAAATATAACCGACAGCACTTTATCCTTTGCCATGGCGTCGAAAATATTTGCCGGAATAATGTCCCTGATGATGGAAACTATCGAAGGTATTTCTCCGCCGGACAAATCGACTGCTGCCTCGGTCCCGATATCCACACCGACCCCGGGCTTCATCAGATTGACTAAAATAAGCCCAACGCCCACGGCCAGAGTTGTCGTGGCGGTATAATAAATAAACGTCTTCAGACCAATCCTGCCCAATTTGCGAATGTCACCGAGGCTTACAATGCCGGCCACCATCGAGGCGAGAATCAAAGGTATGATAATCGCTTTGAGCAGCCGAATGAACATGTCCCCCACAATCTTTATGTGGGCGGCTTTTTCCCCCAGCAGAATTCCAGCCACAACCCCCAGGACGATGGCAATAAGAATTTGAGTGTGAACCTTTAGTTTCAAATGCAACTCCTCTATTGCAGTTGCTTTTTCAATTCATCGGCGTTTTGGATTAGTTCATCCCGGCTGATCTGCCGCTTGGGCGAAAGCTCGAAAGTCCATTCGTATGAATCTACGATTCTGTTCGGATTGACTATCTGGGCGAAGAAGTCAAACGGGAAATGATCGTACCACGGGCCTTTCAAATCTTGGTGGGTATTCAATGTCTCGTAACCTTCCTTACTAATCCTGACGCAATAATCGCCGTACCAGTTAAAATTGACTGAAACAGGAGACTCGCCGATTTCCTCATCGTTTAATGCGACCACCGCCCCCTGCGGTTTGGTGTTGATTGTCAACTCTCGTTCGACGCAGCCGGCAAGAACAATAAGCACAAGCAAGCTCACGGCGGGCATTGCCAATATGTTGTATTTTCTCATAACGTCTGTCCTTATAATATTTACTGTACTCAAATTGACCGTTTTTAAGCCGAACGGTATAATAAGTCATTCATCGGCAACAACATAACACAATCTGTCATTCCCGCGAAAGCGGGAATCCACAATATCCGTTACGTTCCTGGATCCCTGCTCTTGCAGGGATGACAACGCGAATCGGTCAGTTTGAGTTACGAGAACTAAATTGCTTTATTATAAAAGAAAATCGTAAACGGAAAAGCACAAAGATATCTGATCCGTTTTTCAATCAGCCGGGACGCACCGGTCCTGGGCCCAGGTGCGCAGGCTTTGGACTCTTTGCCATTATTTATTTCGCGCACTTGAAGAGTTACTTTTTCGGCCCCAGCAGTTCGATAATATTTCCGTCGGGGTCTTTTA
>CAZSOR010000149.1:0-6198 GCA_964608395.1 uncultured Pirellulales bacterium | reverse complement strand
AAGAGTTACTTTTTCGGCCCCAGCAGTTCGATAATATTTCCGTCGGGGTCTTTTACGAGAGACAGATAGTAATTTCCTGTGCCCAGTTGGTAGGGCTCTTTGACCGGGACCACGCCGGCTTTTTTAGCTCGCTGGAGCGCCGCTGTTATATCGGAGACGGATATCGTAAGGTAACTGAATCCAAGGCTCGAGTGGATAAATTTGTTATCAACCTTCTTGCCGGGCGCTTCGGCAAATTCCATGATCTTGATTCGGGTCGCGTTTGGTTCGTCACCCAGCACGAGCACCCTTACGCTGAAAGCCTTGTAATCGCACAGGCCGGCATCTCCTCCCATCTCCTTCGAGACGTCAAAACCGGGCAACTCGGTGAATCCGATCACATTCTTGTAAAACTGAGCCGCTTTTTTCACGTTGCTTACCACGATACCGACGTCGATCGTTGTTTTTGGAAAGTCACCTTTTGTCCCGCCTGTGCCGACGGCACCGGCAAGTAATACGCTTGCCACCAGGCAAAAAACCACCAGGGCTACAAAATAGTATTTCTTCATAACAGTTCTCCTTAAATTGCTTAACATGAATTGGTTGTCCCTCATTATAAAGAAAAAGTGGCAAGACAAAAGCCCAAAAATACATTATAAATCTTTTTATGCTGGCCGGTTTTCGATATTGTCCGGCTAAATAGCTTGAAATACTTTGCGGTGAGATTATAATTCAGACGCCGGATTGGCATCGATATCGATAAACTGCGGGCCAACAGATGAGAAATGGATTTCAACGAGTTAATTGCATCCTGCATTTCATTGGGGGCCTGTTGGAAATATTGGGGCTGGTTCTTTTGCTTCCGTTGGCTGTTGTTCTGGCCTATTGGGGACAAATGGGTGACGGCTGGATTACCGCTACTGCTTTTGTTGTGACGGCTGCGATCTCGTTTTCTCTTGGACTTCTGCTGCGCAATAAGTTCAAGTCAGATTTGCTCGATACAACCGGGTCCATGCTCATGTGTGCTCTCGGCTGGCTTTTTGCTTCGGCATTGGGAGCTTTGCCATTCGTCATTGCAGTCGGTACGAATTATCTCGACGCCTATTTTGAAGCGATGAGCGGTTTTACGACCACCGGCATTACCGTTTTTTCCGGACTGGATAATATGCCGAGGAGTATCCTTTTCTGGAGATCGCTCATGCAGTGGCTGGGTGGCATAGGGATACTTTCCTTTTTCCTGATGGTTATTTTCCAGTCGGGCGGGTCCCACCACATGTTCGGAGCGGAGAGCCATAAGATTTCTTCGGTCAGGCCCGCGCCGGGATTATTCCATACTCTTCGGATACTCTGGGCAATATATGCGGTGTTTACGGTGTTCGCGGTGGTAATTCTTGCGATCGAGAAGATGCCGATTTTTGACGCCGTCTGTCACGCCCTGACCACCTTGTCCACGGGCGGTTTTTCGCCGCATGACAGCAGCATCGCATTCTACCGCCTGACAAACCACCCCAACTATCGGCTGATCGAATATACTCTTATCTTTTTCATGATGTTAGGCGGCATCAACTTTCTCGTGCATTACCGTGTTTTGACGAGAGACTTCAAAGCCCTCTGGGACAATACCGAAATTCGCTACTGGTGGCGGCTCATCGCCGGTTTTACGGCTATCATAATCGTCGATCATCTCTATAAGTCCGGTGTTTTCACTGCTCTGTTTAGAGACGGCACGGCGATTAATTTTGGCGAATTTGAGCGGACGTTCCGGCACAGTTTATTCCAGGTCGTATCGATCATCACATCGTCCGGCTTCGTAGCCAGGGATATCGGCTCGGATTTCTTCGGTGCGCTGTCTAAGCAATTATTCCTGGCTATGATGGTAATCGGCGGCTGCGTCGGCTCAACTTCGGGAGGTTTCAAGATACTGAGGATCGCCATACTCAACCGGCTGCTCTTCCGCGAGCTTCTCAAGTTGAGAATTTCCGGCAGGGCATCCTCGGGGGTAGTGATCGACAAAAAAATCGTGCCCGAAGATGAAGTGGACCGGGTCGCCGCTTTGTTCTTCACATGGATGGCGCTGCTGCTGGTTGGCGGCGGGATTACCGCTATTTGTTCGAATTTGGGCCCGTGGGAATCTTTCTCGGGCATGTTTTCCGCTATGGGAAATATCGGGCCCTGCTATATATCGGTGCCGGATATGATAAAAATTAATCCTGTTGTGAAACTGACTTATATTTTCGGCATGCTGGCGGGAAGGCTGGAGATCCTGCCGGTGTTGCTTCTGTTTTCCAGAAAGGCTTGGAAATAACTCAAAACTCAAAACTCAAAACTTAAAATTTGTGGAATCCCTTAGGGATGACTTCTTAGATTGGAGGTAGCAAAATGTATGTAGTGGTTGCCGGCGGCGGAATGGTTGGTGGCGGGCTCGTTCGTAGCCTGTTGGATAATAAGCATGATGTAGTATTAATCGAGCAGCATAAGGAACTCTGCGACAAGCTGTATGCCGAGACCGGGGTCATTGCGATTACCGGTGGCGCTACGAGCATTCAGGCTTTGAACGAGGCCGGCATTAGAAAGGCTGACGTCGTTGTCGCGGCAACCGGTAGCGATGCGGATAATCTCGCCTGTGCGATATTGGCCAAGAGTTTTGACGTGCCCAGGGTTATCGTCAGGATGAGGGACCCTGCGTATAAGAATGCCTATATCGTTGCGGGTGTCAGCTCGATTATTCGTGTGACCGACCTGATGATCAGCCAGATGTTGATGGACATCGAGAACCCTCAGGTGCGAAGAATCACAACGATAGGCGGCGGTAAGGCGGACATCTTCATGGCTACTGTGCCTGACGGAGCAAAGGTCGCCGGCAAGAGCGTTAAGGACATTGTCGAAAGCCGCCACTTCCCGAACGAGTGCACTTTCATCGCGGTCTACGATCAGAAAACCGAAGAATTCTTCATCCCGCGAGGCAAGCAAATAATCAATGAGGGCAACGAATTGTTCCTGATTTCCGCCGCCGAGGACATCAAGAAAGCCGTAGACTTCCTAACCGCCAAAAAGAGACACTGACTCCGCAGCATAGCATTAATTTTTTTCTTGGACATTTGATATTGTGCCGCATTTAGGATTTGGCACTTAATGAATAGAAAATATAAAACTGAAAATAGCAAATAGAAATCTCTTGCAGATTCACATTGGCTATGTAACAATCATTTGTCAAAAGCAGGTTTATTGCCGGTTGAAGAAGAAGGATGGATGAGAAGGTGTTGCCGAACACCTTTAATTCTCCTCGGATATTGTCGGTGTTCGGCGGGGTGGAAAATGAGCAAAAAAAAGGCCAGTGCTGCAATAGTCAGGTCATATATGAAGGCAGATTTGAGATGATTAAGTCAATTGAAATAGAAGGCTATCGTATTTTGGATGGGTTTACTGCTGACCTCGCGGAACTTACAGTAGTTATAGGAGCCAATGCGACGGGAAAAAGCACGCTTCTCGATTGCCTCCAATTCATTTCAAGTTGTGCTCGATTTCCACTAAATGAAGCTGTGAAATTGCAAGGCAGTTTAGGGTCAGTCCTAAATGCATCCAGAAAGACAGATAGACTAAGTTGGAAACTAACATTCCGAAAACCGACACAACATCCATCTTGGAAGATCTTAGCCCTTGAAGAAGAACGGTACTATGTTTATGAGGTTGTTATCGGAAAAGACCAATACGAGCAAGCCTTGCCCCTCTATGAGGTTCTTCGTACAGAAGAACCATTGGGAGACCACAAAGACCCGCTAAAATTCTTAGAAGCTACACGTTACAGGTCGCATGTTTTTGACTCCTCACAACGCATGTTGGTACCTTTCGATGAAGCTGTTAGCGAAGACTCTCAAGTGTCACTCAAAGATTCAGATGAGGAGGCGTCTTCAGAAAACAATCTCAAAACGCCGGAAGAAGTGTCAGAACATGAGCGTTTGTTGAGACTTGCCCAAATGACATTTTTCAACGAGTATCCGGTTCCATCATGGACACGATTTCTATTCACCAAGTATTGTTTTTATCCTGGTTTTGAAGTTGGGCGTAATTCAAAATTAAGGACCCAAGCATCTGAAATACAGCCGCATACAATTCTTGCCTCAAATGGTGAGAATCTTGGTACGGTTCTTCATGAGATCCTGACAAGAGCAAACTATCGAAGTGTAGCGAACAATCTCCGTGACTTTCTGCGAGTTGCTTATCCTTCTTTCGACGATTTTTTTGCAGAATCGACTCTTGGGGCACCGCCAAAAGTTCTTGTGAGTATACGAGAAAAAGGAATGATGAGAAACATGCAGTTGTGGGATTTGTCTGATGGCATGCTTAGGTTCCTGTGCCTCGGAGCAGCTCTTTTAAATCCAGTTCCACCCGCCTTAATCGCGATTGACGAACCAGAAGTTGGATTTCATCCAAGACTTGTTCCCATTGTTGCTGATATGATTAAGACCGCCTCGGAAACAACTCAAGTCTTAGTGACAACGCATAGTCCCGATTTGCTCAACTGCTTTGATATCGACAACGTTGCGGTAATGGCACGTGATGAAAATGAAATAAGTTGGCAGCGGCCGGGCAGCCGTGACAGCTTAAAAACAATGTTAAAAAACGTTGAAGGAGACTCTCTGGGAGATCTTCACCGTTCGGGTGAGTTGGAGGCCCTTTAATGAAAATATGGATATACGTTGAAGGGGACTCAGACAAGCTCGCTTTGCAGACTCTCTGGAGGAATTGGTGTGAGCGACTTCGAACTGCAGGGCATGGAGTTCGAATTATTCCTCTGGCTGACAAATCCAAATTCTTTAGCAAGATAGGACATCGTGCGGCACACCGACTTTATGACAATGGTGAGGATATTGTAATTGGTCTGCCCGATCTTTACCCAAATCAACCATATATTGGAACAAGATTCAAGCATGCGAACATGACGGAACTAAAGTCGGTTCAGAGGGTCGAAGTGTCTAATGCGCTCCAACGTGTATTCGGTGTTAGTAGTTCACGTGTAGAACAATTACTTGAGCGGATTCTGCCAAGTGCGCTTAAACATGACCTTGAGATGCTATTGCTGGCTGCCCAAAGAGAATTGTGCCTCTTTCTTGGGACACCTGATCGGCTCGGCAAGTGGCGGAGTCCAGTTGAAGACCAGAATCAACAACGACCCCCAAAACGTATTGTTGAGGAATTATTCAGAACAAAATCCAAGGCAAAGCACGCATACCGTGACACAAAAGATGCAAGCGCCATCCTGCGAAATGTAACTGACATAGGAACTATGATCTACGATGCGAGCAACCAAATCAAGTGCCCGGTTTTCAAGGCCTTACTCGATTGGATAGGTGAAAAGACTGGAATTCCAGTTTACTGATAATTCACCGATGGAGACAATCGGATTCCCAGCACTTCCTTGTTTATGGGTTTCCATCAGCAGCAAGTGGGAATTAAGTGGTTCGGTACGTTTTTCGGGTTAGATCACGTTCACTTCTGGTCAGATTGGCGTGAATCATCGCGCCCTGCTTTTTCCTAAGCGACCCGAAGCCGTAGGGTTTTGCCGATTGCTTGGGCAAATTTCTCTAAAGTGCTTAGCTTGATATCCTCGGCATGATTTTCGATGCGTGAGATGGCCGATTTCTTTGTGTTCATTCTGCGTGCTAATTCTTCCTGTGTCAGACCGGCTTTCTCTCTCGCTTCTCGAAGAAGAACACCCAGCTTGAACTGTTCATAACCGATTTCATAATCCTTTGCGAATTCAGGATCGCGTTTCTTTCTCTTGGATATGTATTTCTGAAGATCTCTATCCATATAGCTATGTTAACATAGATGTGAACATTTGCCAATGTATAAAATTCCGAAGCGAGCAATAGGGTCACATCTTTTTATTACAACTTATTTTCGTATTTCGCCACGAAAAAGCATAAAAACAGAATACAGAATTCCCAGCATGCATTACGCACAAAGAACGCCGTCTCACGGAGATTTTTGTGAAATAAGCCAGACATTTTGTGTTGCCGTTCGTATAATAAATAACGAATTTATGTAGAATACATAAATTAAGTAAAAAAGTAAAAAGGCAAAAGGAAAAACAGAAAATAGATGTGAAAATAGTCAATAATCAATAGAAAATAGTAAATCCGGCGGTTTTCCGGCAGACCCTGTTTGAAAAAACAAACCGTGCGCCAAGTTAAGCTGGTGCAATTCAGCAGGTTTGAA
>CAZSOR010000148.1:0-11469 GCA_964608395.1 uncultured Pirellulales bacterium | reverse complement strand
AGAAGGTTCTGATCGTTACCGGCGTCGATTATCCGGGGCACAAATGGAAGCTGACTGCACCGGTTCTGGCCAAGGCTATAGCGGCGGACAAAAGATTGGATGTTGCCATTACTGAGGAACCAAACGATCTGGCGAGCGATACGCTTGGCGATTATGATGTAATTGTGCTGCACTTTATGGACTGGGAAGTTCCCGATCCCGGCCCAAAGGCCCGTGCCAACCTCAAACGCGTCGTCCAAAGCGGCAAGGGTCTGGTGTTGGTTCATTTCGCCTGCGGGGCGTTTCAGGAGTGGCCGGAGTTTGCCAAGCTTGCCGGACGGGCGTGGGATCCAAAACTGCGGGGACACGATCCGCACGGTAAATTCACCGTCAAGATCACGGACGACCGGCACCCGAGTATGAAGGGAATGAAGGATTTTGAGACGGTCGATGAGCTCTACACCTGCTTAGCGGGCGAGACTCCGATTAAGGTCCTGGCAACCGCGCGTTCGAAGGTAGACAACAAGGATTATCCGATGGCCTTTGTACTGAATTATGGTAAGGGCCGCGTCTTCCACAGCGTGCTCGGGCACGATGTTCAGGCACTGGCCAATCCGGACGTCGGCCGGCTCTATCGCAATGCTTGCGCATGGTGTGCCGGGCTGGAACCTTCGGATGAATAAGCCGGTAATAGGAAAAGAGTAGAGTTTTTTAGTCGGCAGGGGCGGTAAATGCCCTGTGCGAAAAAGTTAAAGTAGTATTAACAATAATAACTGCAAGGAGAAACTGTAATGAAAGTTGGATTTAATATGTTGTTGTGGACCACGCACGTAACCGAAGAGGATTTTCCCCGATTTGAAATGCTCAAGAAGCTCGGCTATGACGGCATCGAGATTCCGCTCTTCGAGGGCGAGGTTGCGCACTTTGAAAAGGTTGGCAAGGCGCTTCGGGATAACGGCTTGGGCTGTACGTCTGTGACAGTTATCCCGGATGAGGAGCACAATCCGATCAGTGCCGATGCTAAACACCGTCAGGGCGGGGTAGAGCAGCTCAAGTGGGCAATCGATTGCTCGGAAGTTTTGGGCTCGGACGTTCTTTGTGGGCCTTTCTATCAGCCGTTAGGCGTTTTCACGGGTTTGGCGCCCACCGAAGAGGAAAAGAAACGTGCCGTCGAGGTGCATCAGCAGGCCTGCGATATCGCGGCCAAAGCCAACCTGGTCCTGGCTATCGAATATCTCAATCGCTTCGAGTGCTATTTCCTCAACACGATGGCCGACGCGGCGGACCTTGTCAAACGTGTTAACAAGCCCAATTACGGCGTCCTTTACGATACGTTCCACGCCAATGTCGAAGAAAAGGACCCGGTCGGATGCATCGGCCCGAACATCGATGTAATCGAGCACGTCCATATCAGTGAAAACGACCGCGGTACGCCCGGCAAAGGTCATGTCGATTGGCCCGGCACATTCAAGGCTCTCAAGTCGGGAGGCTACGATAAATGGTTCGTAATCGAGGCGTTCGGGCGGGCGCTGCCTGCCCTGGCCGCCGCGACGTGCGTCTGGCGTGATTTCTTCCCCAGCGCCGATGAAGTTTATACCGAGGGTTTGAAACTTATCAAGGAACAATGGCAGGCCGCAGGTTAAATACCGCGATATGCCGGGTCTCAATTTATGAATGGAGGAATTGTTATGCGTAAAATTCACTCACGACTGTTCTGTATTGTATTTTTTGTTATGCTGGGATTTGTCACAGCGAATGCCGTTGCTCAAGAGGCCGGTTTTAAGCCAATCTTTGACGGCCGTACGCTCGACGGATGGAAAGCCGCTGAGATGAGCTACTGGTCCGTGCAGGACGGGGCAATCACCGGACGCTCCACCGAACAGAATCCGGTCAAGAGCAATCAGTTCCTCGTTTGGCAGCTTGGCGATGTAGACGATTTCGAGTTGAAGCTGAAATACCGCATAAACGGCACACCGGCGGCCAACTCCGGCATACAGATTCGTAGCCGGGTCGAGCCTGCCGGCCACGCCGTCGGCTACCAGGCGGATATCGATAGGGCCGGCCAGTACGCCGGGGCGCTTTATGACGAGAGAGGACGGGGGATGCTCGCAACGCGGGGGCAGAAAACCGTCATCGGCTCCGACGGCAAGATGGCCCACAGCCCGCTCGGCGACGCTGATGCCCTGATGAACATTATCAAAAAGGATGACTGGAACGATTACCATATCATCGCCCGCGGCAACCAGATCATTCTGAAAGTCAACGGTCATGTCACCGCTGAGGTCATCGACAACGACAAAGCCCAGCGTGATATGTCCGGTGTTCTGGCGCTGCAGTTGCACGCGGGACCGCCCATGACGATCCAGTTCAAAGACATCCAAATGAAACGCACGAAGCTCCAAGATAGAAAAAAGATCGTCCTTCTGGCTGGCCCTCCCAGCCACGGCTACGGCTACCATGAGCACTATGCCGGCTGTCTTCTACTGGCAAAATGCCTCAACGAGGGCATGCCAAACGTCTACGCAACCGTCTACAAGAACGGATGGCCCAAAGATTCGACCGCCCTTGACAACGCCGACGAGGTCGCCGTCTACTGCGACGGTGGCGGCGGACACGTCGTCATGAAACACCTCGAAGAAATGGACGCATTGGCAAAAAAAGGCGTCGGCATCGCCATGCTCCACTACGGAGTCGAGGTGCCCAAGGGCAAGCCGGGCGACTATATGCTCGACTGGACTGGCGGCTACTTCGAAACCTTCTGGTCCGTCAACCCGACATGGGAGGCGGAATTCACCGATTTCCCGAAGCACCCCATCACCCGGGGAGTAAAGCCTTTTTCCATCACTGATGAATGGTACTACCACATGCGTTTCCCCCCGGATATGAAAAACGTCACGCCGGTCCTCACCGCAATACCGCCCGACAGGACTCGCAGGAAAGGCAGAGACGCTCACGGTGCCAACGAGCACGTCCGTGCGAGAATGGGCATGCCTGAGCATCTGGGTTGGGCCTACGAGCGAGCCGACGGCGGGCGGGGTTTCGGTTTCACGGGCGGCCACTACCAGATCAATTGGGCGCACAATGACTTCCGCAAGATAGTTCTGAACGGTCTGGTTTGGGCCGCCGATCTCGATGTGCCTTCCGGCGGTGTGCCATCCCAAACTCCCACGATCGAACAGCTCCGCGCCAATATGGATTATCCCGATCCCGGAAGCTGGAACTGGGACAGGATCCAGCAGAAAATCGATAAGTGGAATAGTCGATAGATGCAAGACACCGTCTTGAGACTTTTTCGGGCTCCGAATTTTGCAATATGCCGCAAAACTCGGAGCCCTTTTTTAGTAGGGGCTTCTTCGCGAACCGCCCTTAAAAAGCAAATGCGTTAAGTTTTATAGAGCGGCGGGTTGGATTCTGATTGCCTGGCCGCCGCGAGGCGGTAGTTCGACTTTCAGAACGGATGAAGGATCCACAGTGCGGCGGTTGATTTTCACGCCGGTCCGTGTAGATACGGCCGGATCGTCGCTGTAGATATGCGCGACGTATTGGCGGCTCTTATCCAGAAAGTCCAGCGGAACGTCGAAAGTGTGTGGATCGTTTCCGTTCATGCAGCCGATGAACCAGCTTTCACCGGAGCGTCGGGCGAGAACGGCATATTCGCCGATTCGGCCATGGATAACTTTTGTATCGTCCCAGACCGTAGGGACGTGATCGAAGAATTCCAGCTCCGGCTCATCACCGATGACGTTATTACCGCCTCCTGCGCCGCCGGCCCTTCGCGGAGAGCTGCCCGGGCGGTCGTACCAGTAAAGAAATTGCCACGGACTGTAGAAACACACGCTCTTGGCCAATTGGTACGCATGGCTCGCGTTATCGTCGACCCGGCGGTCGTAGTAGCAGATGGTATTATCACCGGCGCCGGCCAGCATTCGAGTAAATAAGATTGTCAGCGTCAGGCTGTTCGAAGGTTTAGTTTCGTCGCCGCGGATTCCCTCCTGCGTCATGAGATTCGGGTACGTTCGGCTGTAACCGGTCGGGCGGTACTCATCGTGAATATCGACCATCAGATGATGCTTGGCCGCCTTGCGCACGGCTTCGTGGAGCCACGCCGTCCAGCGCTGCGAGCCGACCTGAACGAAGCCGTACTTTACGCCTTTGATGCCCCACTTCTCGTAGAGCGGCAAAATCTCATCGAGTTGCCTTTCGAGCGCCCGGCGGTTGACATACAGAATGATTCCGATGTCGCGCTGTTTCGCATAGTCGATGATATAGTTAAGGTCCAGCGGGCCTTTCGAGCGTTTCGGGTCGACGGAGATTGTCCTGGCGTCGGAATCGTCGCTGTACTCGTGGCCGTACCAGCCGGCGTCGAATTCGACGTATTGCAGGTTGTGCTCGAAAGCGAAATCGACACAGGACTTTCCGCCGGTGGTGGTTAAAGTTACTTCGCGGATAACTTTGCCGGGCTTGATCCATGAAGTATCGTCGATCGCGCAGGGCTCGTTGAGGTTCAGCAGCAGATAATTGCGTTCGAGCAGCTCTCCGGGAGTCCGGCCGAGCATAATAACCCGCCATGGCGTCGTCATCGGGGCCGCGGCATCGACTTCGCTGTGCAGCGAACAGACCAGCGTGAGCGGTCGGTCCTGCTCAGGCGAAAGACGCATGCGCGCGTAATCCACCAGCCGGGCTTCGGCCACAGACGCGAAAAGTCTCTTGTCGATCTGAACTGTCAGCGGCCTTTCACAATTGTTCTTAATCTTGCTGAGTGGAACCTTGCTATACTTGCCCTGTGCGGAATAGGCCGCGTATGCTATGTGGTCGTGCGTGAAATGAAACTGTGTTTTCTCCGCCGAGATAACGAAGTTTTTGAGAGCATCCTGCTGCGGCAGGGTATAACAGAAGGCCGCCCCTTCGTTGTAAGCACGGAACGTCAGACGAAGCCGGCGATGGGGCGGGCGGCGTTCTCTGAGTTCGGCAACGATCTGGTTGTAGTGGTCGCGAATTGTCTTTCGCTCCGCGTAAACAGGCGAATACGTGCTGTCGTGACTTGTTCGAGAGACCTCGACGATTTCAAAGCCGGCTTGAAGCGGGGCGGCGTCCTTGATTGCCAATCCCAGGCGCGAATCGGCAATAACCAGCCGATCATTATACGATACGGTGTAAGTCGGGCAGCTTTGCCGCTCGCCAATGTCCTTGAGATCGAACGTTACGGCGACGTTTCCATCCGGGGATTCGAGCAGAAGCCCCGCCTGAGCGGCACGAACGGTACCGATGCAGGCAAGGGCGAGAAAGACGCCGGCAATATAACTGCACGGCGATGAGGTTTTCGGGTAGCGATAATTAACTTTATTCTGCATAAGAATCTCCGTATTGAGACAGCCGTCTTTTTAGAAGGCGGAGTTATTGGTATAAGGCTATTGCTACGCTGGACGCGTTAAAGAACAGGTGGATAAAAATAGGCCGAAACAAAGAGCCGCTCTTTTCATACGAATAGCCCAGGCATACGCCTAAAACAAATAACGCCGGCCAGTGTCCGGGATCTTCGTGCATGGTCGCGAAGAACACCGAGCTTGCCGCTATCGCCGGCCAGGCACTGTTTCTGATATTGAAAAAGGATCGTATCGCCGTCTGAATGAATCCTCGAAACAACATCTCCTCGATCAGCGGCGCGATTACCACGGCGACAAACACAATCATAATACGAAGCGGCAACTGCGGATATTCCGTGATCAATTCGAGCTGCTGATGCTGCTGCATCTCGTAATCGGTGCCCCAAATTAATTCGGCAACAAACATTGTCATGGTAATTGCGGCCATCATAATCGGCCAGACCGCCAGCAGATTCACAATCGCCATGAAAAAATCTTTCACGATTGTCCTGATATTCAGGCCGAATCCCTTCAATCGCCGGGCGAAATGAAAGTGTGCCAGAAAAATCATTGCCGCTATTGTTACGACTGCCCCGATGCTCATTATCAAATGATCTCTGAATTTTGTTTCCCAGCCGTGCAGGCCCGGCGTCAGTTTTTGGACCAGGGCTACTACCAACGCGACCGCTCCGAACCAGAGCATCAGTGGAACGAGGGGCAAATAGGGGGGCATGCTGTTTCGACGGGGCGGCGAATCGGCCAAAGCTTTTGTGCCCAGAGATGTATCGAGCAGCCAGCAGGCGAATAATATCAGCCCTGCCAGCCAGATGAAGTCTGTTGCGGTTATGGTCTCAGCGAATTCCATTGACTATTTACTGTTGAATATTTACTATTCTTGAATTGTCCGTTTTGAACCTCTAATTGTCAAAGGAAAACAGAGCATGGATGTATTTCGCGTTGAAGGACCGGTTCAATTATCCGGCAGCGTTCGTATTAACGGCTCGAAAAATGCTTCGTTGCCGATCATGGCCGCAACGATTTTAGCACCCGGCCAATCGAGACTAAAAGCCGTACCGCATCTTTTAGACATTTCCGTGTGCGGCGAATTGCTTGGGCGACTGGGCTGTAAAATCACTCGCGGCGCCGAAGGCGATTTGTGCATAGATTCGACGGTCGTTGATAATCCGGTAGGTGAGTATGAAATTGTCTGCAGGATGCGAGCGGGGATTTGTATTCTCGGCCCGCTGCTGGCGAGGTGCGGCAGGGCGGAAGTTTCCATGCCGGGCGGCTGTGCAATTGGTGACAGGCCCGTCAACCTTCACCTCAAGGGCCTGAAGGCCCTCGGCGCACAAATTCATCTCAAGAACGGCTATATCGTCGCCGAAGCTCCGAATGGTTTGGAAGGCAAAGAGATTTTCATGGGCGGGCCGTTCGGCTCTACCGTGCTCGGCACCGCGAACGTGCTGATGGCCGCGACGCTGGCAAAGGGCCGAACCGTTATTGAGTCGGCCGCTTGTGAGCCGGAGATAGCGGACCTTGCGAACTGTCTGAATAAGATGGGCGCGAAGATAACAGGAATCGGCTCGCCTCGACTGACAATCGACGGGGTCGAAAAACTGGAGCCGGTAGAGTATGAAGTCGTTCCTGATCGGATCGAGGCAGGGACCTTTATCGTCGCCGCCGCGATAACCGCCAGCGAGTTGCGGCTGCAGAACTGCCGGCTCGGTGATATGATGGCTGTCGTCGACACGCTCAGACACATCGGGATTTCGATCGACGCCGAAGGTGACGGCTGTGTAGTCAGCCGCCGGGGCCCGATTAATCCCACCGAGATTACTACGCAGCCTTATCCGGGTTTTCCGACCGATTTGCAGGCCCAGTTTATGGTTTTGCTGTCGCTTGCCGAGGGCAATAGCGTAGTAATCGAGAAGGTCTTTCCCGACCGGTTTATGCACGTTGCCGAGCTGAATCGAATGGCGGCGAATTTACGCAAGGAAGGGCCGACCGTGATCGTAGCCGGTGTAAAAAAGCTCATAGCAGCCCAGGTCATGGCGTCGGACTTGCGGGCGTCGGCGGCGCTCGTGCTGGCAGGATTGGCCGCCGAAGGGACAACTACTATTAACAGGGTCTATCATATCGACCGGGGCTACGAAAGAATCGAAGAAAGATTGAATCCTCTCGGTGCGAAAATTATCCGGGAGAATGCTTAGAAGTGAGCTAAAGTGACTAAAGTGAACTAAAGTGCCTAAAATGATCTCCAAACTTTAGGCACTTTAGTCACTTTTAATTTTAGGCACTCTCCTTACTCAATCATTGTGGGACGCTGCCGCTCACCTACCTTTTTGAAGTGGGACAGCGCACTTTCGCTATCATCGAAGTCTTTTTCTGTGTATAAGAGTGTAGTCTGGCCGATACGGATTTGGTCGCCCTCTTTCAAGGTGGTTAGCTCGGTGATTTTCCGATCATTGATCAGCACTCCATGCTTGCTGTTCATATCTTCGGCATTGTGTTCGTTTGTATTTTCATCATACCGTATTCGCAGGTGCTTGCGAGAGACCATATCGTCCAGTATCTGCATTGGAAGGGCCTCGGCTCTTCCAATCACATTTGTTCGCCTGCCAAGCGGCAGATATTCGCCTTTATGCTCTCCTGATGTTACGATAATAGAAGCCATTGCAACTCCTTGTTATAAACCTTTGCGAATGTAAGCGTATCGGTAAAATCCAAAATCACCTTGTTGCGATAATAACAAGACGGTATACTATTAGCTATCTGCAGCACAGTCAAGCTCTTTTTAGGCTTTGTTTCAAAGTTTTGCCGTTTTGCGGAAGTCTTTTCCGGCAAAGCTGCTCCGCACGGGAGCCGCCGGAGAACAATGATCCGACTAATGAGCAGAGCGACTGCGTTTTTCCATTGACGGCCGGCTGTCAATCGTCGATGATATTCGGGATTGAGGCCCCCTCACTTAAAATTAAAGTAATGCCGGAAAAGGTTTTTATCGAAAATATTTGAAAGGGATTAAACCATGCGTCGTTTTTGTTTTATTTTGATGATCGTATTGTTGTTCTGCTCTCATCAGGCATTTTCGCAGAAGGCCCCAACGGGCAATCCGAAGGATTTCAAGGTCAAGACGTGTCTGCATTCGGTCAGCTACGCCGGTTTCTGGCGAGGGCAGGCCAGGCTTAACATCGATGATTTTCTGGACAAGGCAAAAGAGCTCGGATTCGACGGCGTGATGATTATGGCGAAAAGGCCTCATGTTTCTGTTTTGGATTACGATGCCGCCGCTCGAAGGGCGCTGCGGCGTAAAATAGAAGGCCTCGGTCTCGAACTGGTTTGCCTGGCGGGATATACGGATTTCACAGCAGGCGTCGATAAGGCGGGAATCCCCAACGTGGAAATTCAGGCGGCATACGTCGGTGAACTGGCCAAGCTCGCGAAAGATCTTGGAACTGACATGGTGCGAATCTTCACCGGCTACGAACGGCCCGGCGTGCCTTTTGACAAGCAGTATGCGCTGGTAGTCCAGGGATTGAAGCTTGCCGGACAGAAGGCGGCTGAGCATGGCGTGACGCTGGCCGTGCAGAATCATCACGACATCGCATCGCACCACGACACAATGTACTGGCTGCTCAAGGAAGTCAATATGCCGAACGTCAAGGCTGCATTCGACGCCTGGACTCCGACGCTGGAAGGTTTGAGTCCCGAGCAAATCAGGGCCGCCGTTTTGAAGATGAAGCCTTTTATCGTTCATACTACCGCCGCTCAATACGTGCGGCAGCAGCGGTTCCATTATGAACACACTTTTACGAATTTCATTCAGGATGAGACCATAATCCGGGCCGTGCCGATGGGTCGGGGCTTTATCGACTACAAGACTTTTATCAACGCCTTAAAGGAAATCGGCTACCAGGGATACATCGCGTACGAAATGTGCGAAGTGCTGGACGGCGGCGGTGACATTGAAAACCTGGACCGCACGGCTAAGAAATTTCTCGAATTCGTAAAGGATTTTTAAGAACATGAAAACTCTTACTCGAAGATCGTTTCTTAAACGTACTACACAACTGGCGGCATCGGCGGTTGCCGTGCCGTATTTTGTGCCGTCCTCGGCACTGGGCAAGGCTGGCTCGACCGCGCCGAGCGAGCGGCTCACGATGGGCGGTATCGGTATCGGCAACCAAGGCATGCACAACCTGCGAAATTTTCTTACCTGTGACGACCTGCGAGTTCTGGCTGTCTGCGATGTCGATACGAACCACCGGAGCAGGGCGAAGAACACGGTCGATTCGGCATACGGTAACAAAGACTGCTCGGCGTACAATGATTTCCGCGAGATACTCATTCGCGATGACCTTGATACGGTGCTGATAGCGACGCCGGACCACTGGCACGCGATTCTTGCAATCGAAGCCGCGAAGGCGGGCAAGGACATCTATTGCGAGAAACCGATTTCCCTGACTATCGCCGAAGGCAGGGCCGTGGCCGATACTATCAAGCGGATAGGGACCGTCTATCAGTCCGGCACGCAGCGGCGGAGCAACGCCTGTTTTCGTTTTGCCGTGGACATCGCCAGAAGCGGCATGCTCGGCCAACTCAAAACTCTGCACTGTTACTACCATAACGGCCCGACCTGTCCGCCGCAAAAGCCCGAACCCGTGCCGGAAGGCTTCGACTACGACAGGTGGCTCGGCCCGGCTCCCTTCGAGGCGTACACTCCGAGGCGATGTCACGGCTCTTTTCGATGGCTCTACGATTATTCCGGCGGACAATTGACCGATCTCGGAGCGCACTTTAACGACCTGGCCCAGTGGGCGAACGACAGCCAGCACACAGGCCCGGTAGAGTACGAAGGCCGGGCCGAATTTCCCAGGGACGGCCTGTTCAATACGCCCGTGCGTTTCGAGGTGGTCGCGACATACGCCGACGGCGTGAAGATGATCTATCACGACGAGACCGAGCCCGGCAGGGGCCCCAGGGGCAACAAATTCGTCGGCGACGAAGGCTGGGTCAGCGTCGATGACACCGGCAAAGTTACTGCCTCAAACGATGCGATTATGCAGAAGCTCAAAGTTGCCCAGAGGGGCTATGAATACATGATGGGCCATCATCGCAATTTTCTCGACTGTGTCAAAACACGCCGGGTACCTATATCCAGTGCCGAGATCTCGCACCGCACTGTCACAACATGTCACGCTGGCAATATCTGCCTGCGGCTGGGCCGCAAGCTGCGATGGGACCCCGTCACTGAGCAATTTATAAACGACGAGTCGGCCAACAGGATGCTCGAAAGAGCCAAGAGGTCACCCTGGTCTCTATAGCCCGGTTAAGCCTCTATTAAGTCCCACAGCCGGTTCAGCGATTCGCTCGTCTTCTTTACCGCTGCATCGGGTTCCATCCGGCGGAGTTCCTGGTTGAACGGCTCACATTCCACCGGGCCGTCGTAGCCGATTTTCACCATTGCGTTGATGAATCCCTTCAGATCGATCACGCCGGTTGTCGCCGGCAAAGCGCGCCGGTTATCGATCTGCTTATCGACTTCGATTCCCGCCGGGGCATCGTTGACGTGAACATGGACGATGTCGTTGTTCGACAGTTCGAGCAATTCGTCAACCGTCCCGTGCGAAGTGTACCAATGCCAGCTATCCATCAGGAGCCCCACGTTACCCGTGCCGATTGCCTCGACCAGCTCCATCATCTCGATCTGGGAGCTGATGAAAGGAAAACGATTTCGTGAGCGGGAGGTTCTCGGCCCGACGAATTCCAGGCCCAGCCTGATGTCGCTGTCTTTAAGCACCTTGGTGATTTCACGGAAGCGTTTTGTCAGCATATCGAATTGTTGGCGGTATGTAAGCTCTCTGCTGCCCGGCGTAATCCATGTCGCCATGCGCGTTACGCCCAACTGCTTGAGAATGCCCGCCTGTTTGGGTAGTTTCGCCAGGTCGCTTTTGAATCGCTCCTGGCCTCTGCGAAACTCGACGGACAAACCGCCGGCACCGTATCGAATGCCCTTTTCTTTCATCATCTGGAGCCATTCGCGGATTTCCGAGGCGGACTTGTTCTCGAATTCGCCCGTATTGGGGGTAATGCCTTCGAAACCGTATTTCACTGCATATTCCAATGATTG
>CAZSOR010000147.1:5662-11514 GCA_964608395.1 uncultured Pirellulales bacterium | reverse complement strand
GGAAGGCGAGGCTTATGAATTGCCGCGGATTGATTTGGCGTTAATTACCATTGCGGCCCTGACGATTTATATGGCCGTCCGTTCCCGAAGGTTCATACCGATAGCCGGGATAGCAGCGTGCCCCGTTGTGGCGATGTTTATCGACCAGATAATTCGCGGAGTTTCAGCGAGTCGAAACTTCTATGCTAACAATCGCCTGAAAGTTTCTCCCATGCCGCGCTGGCTGCAATTATCTTTTACCGTCGCCGGTGCTTTAGCTATCCTGTTTTTCGGTACGTGGTGGGGGCTTAAGTTCAAGCTTGTTTATCTCGATCCGTGGCCTTCGGATCCGAAACTGAGTTCTGTTTTCATGCGGATGACCGCCTCGGACGCCAAGCCTTTCTACGCCCTGAAGTTTATTAAGGATAACAAGCTGGAAGGGAAAATGTTTAACTACTGGACGGAGGGCGGCTTCATCGCCTGGGGCCAGGAGCCCGACCCGAAAACCGGCCGAACCCCTCTGCAATTATTCATGGACGGCAGGGCACAAGCGGCATATAACCGCGACACCTTTGACATCTGGACGTATATTATGTCCGGCGGGCTCCCTGGTTCGACCGGATTTGAGATTATGCAGACCGCGGGGATTCGAGCCAGAATGTCTGGTCAGAAACTGGGACAGATTTTGACACAGGACGATTATGTCAAAATCGGGCAATCCTTTAGCGATGAGCTTGAAAAACGTAATGTCTGGGTCGTCTTAATGCCCTCTGCCGTATACAATGATCCCGACCAGGCAAATTCTTATCATACGATAAAAGGATTTGAACAGAATCTCAACTGGCGGATCGTGTTTTTCAATAACAGGCAAAAGTTGTATGTTGACATAAGAACTCCGCGGGGCAAGGAACTTTTCGAAGGCATATTTAAAGGAACAACCATCTATCCCGATGATTATCACAAAAACCTGATTCGCGCCCATAGCTGGTTTTATTATCGTCGCGGCTTAGAGGAAAAAAAGAAGGCTCTTGATTTTGCTATAACAGCCTTTAATCTAAATCCGATGCCGACCACCATTCTTGAAATACTCCTTATGGGCGCGAACGTTGCCGAACTAAACTCCAGGGTCAATCAGTTTTGCTCGGATTATTTCAACGAGTTTATAGAAGAAAAAGATGTTTGGTCTAAGAAGGATGGTTACCGGCATAAAGTTGAAGCCGTACGATTAGCGAGCTACCATCTGAAGAAACTCGCCCAGTCGCGGAGAAACACAGAACTTGTGAATTTTTATGCCGGTAAGGAGATTGAATATTTAGATGAATTAACGAGGATACATCAGAGCAAGAGGTGGTAATGGTTTCAATCAGCGTTTTTTTCCCCTGTTACAATGAGCAGGCAAATGTTGGCCGGACCGTTGGAAAGGCACTTGAGGTCTTGGAAAAGCTCAACGCTGATTTTGAAGCAATTATAGTTGACGACGGCAGTTCTGACGGCACCGGGCAAATCGCCGACGAGATTGCAGGGCGGGACGGCAGGGTAAAAGTGGTGCGTCACCAGCGTAATCTTGGTTACGGAGCTGCGCTGCAATCCGGCTTCAAAGCGGCAACAAAAGAGCTTGTTTTTTACACCGATGGCGACGGCCAATTCGATATTAACGAAATGCCGCCGTTGCTTGGACTGATGGAACGATATGATATTGTAAGTTGCTACCGGCTGAATCGCCAGGACTCGTTCATCCGCAAAATCAACGGCTGGTGCTGGACCATGCTGGTCTGCCTGATGTTCGGTCTTAAAGTCCGTGACATCGACTGTGCTTTCAAATTATATAAAAGGGAGATTTTCGACAAAATCGAGTTGTCGAGTACAGGCGCTCTGATCGATGCCGAGATACTGGCGCGGGCCGCTCGCAAGGGGTACCGTATAACCCAAAAAGGTGTGCATCATTATCCTCGGACCGCCGGCGCACAGTCCGGCGCGAATTTACGAGTGATTCTGCGTGCTTTCAAAGAGCTCTTTAAGCTGCAAAGGCGAATCCGGAGCGGTAATTGATAGCTAAAACTAAATGTGAAGTGCGGATTGTGATACACAAGGTATGAAAGAAGGAAAAGTAAATCTGTTTATCTATGGCTCACTGCGGGACAGAAGGATCTTTCAATCAGTCAGCGGATTGAGTTTTGCAAGAAAAGCATCTAAAATCGACATTAAGACCCTTTTTGCCGAACCTGCTCTGCTGCCGCGCTACCGAAGGGTCAGCCCGGACAATGTCTATTACTATGCCATTGCAGCGCCATCTTCGAGAATTGAAGGTTTTGTAATCCATGATGTTCCCGCCGCTGCGATGGCTGGAATCGACAGGTATGAAGGCAAGCGTTACGAGAGAGATACCGTTCAAGTCAACACGGCAAACGGCTCCGTCGAGGCCCAGGCATACCTGGTTACTCACGACTCGATGGAAGAACATTTCGGTGACAGGTTCCACGTCAACCTGATACACGAATTGTGGCTGCGAAAACGGATCGAGAAATTCATCAAAAGACGTACCCGCCCCGGCGAACGAACTGTAGACGCCGAATCGGAACGCCGGGCCGACCGAGAGCTGCTCGCAACCACTGAACGTGACTTGGTCATGAGCCATTATCATACGGATGCCGTAAGTGATTATTATCTTGAACATGAACTGGACCGTCCCCGGCCAAGCATAAAACACCTTTACGACGATCAACAGGCAAAGCAGTTTATCGAAAATTACCTGGCTTTGGCAGTGAGGCAGGTTCTGCTCAACCAGCTCGAAGAACAAATCCAGTTCCAATATCGCTTTGATCTTGAGCGTATTCGCACTTCGGAAAGATATTTTAACCGGTCGGTGAGTTTGCTGGCGGCTCTGCAAATTATAAATTCAAACCGTAGCGATGTTAATTTGATAGTCGACGAGTGCCTCCAGACAATGCCCTATGACAGGAACGATCTTATTGACTATGTTAAATACGGCGTACGTGCTTCGAAAAGCATGTTTGATGCTCGCGTTGCCCAGGCAAAACTGACTCGAATTCGTTCGAATCTTCAGCCCGGACTGATTCCACTTGGAATCGAGATCGAATTGAGCAATGTCGGGGCAGCAGCCGTCGAGCCGCAAAGAAACATCCAAAAAGCGTTTGACCCCGTATATGACGGATTCAAATACTTCTATGATTTTCGCCTGGATGTTTTGAGCTGGAAGCTCGGCGGATATATTGACGACCATACCGGCTCGACCGACCAGGCCCGGCGGAGAGGCTTTTTGGAACTTGCGCCGGGAAGACTGAATATCGCAGGGGAACTATCTCGTCCGGCAACTGCGGATCCCTGGCTGCTTAATCAGTTAATAAATGAGATTGTTAATTTCTATGATGTCCGCCCGCATAGTTTGCATCTGTCTCTCCAGCTCCGGAAAAGCCAACGCGACAACCAGAAGATTCTGCCGCTTGGTTTTGTCAAGTGTCTGCTCGCGCTCGGCGGCGGTCCGGAGCAAAAGAGCACCGGCAGACTTTGGGTTTCGAGGATGGGACATGACGAGATTAAACAATACGAGTATGGTGAAGAGCTCGTCTTTGCCAGAACCAGTAAGCGCAGGTGGTATCTGGGCGGTGATGATATCGCAAACAAACTCCCGGCACAGGCAACTACGCACGTCCAGCAGTACAAATTTATACGTCTGGAAAAAAGGGCTAATTATGAGCCGCTAATCATGTGCCTGAAGGGTTTGCAGCTATCGTACAATCCCGCCGATTATTTGACTGCCGAACAATTAAAGAATAATTCGAGATTACAAAGGCAATATGAAGAGTTGAAGAAATGGGCAGCCGAACCAACGGAAATAAGCCACCAGATGATCAGCAGGTTTGTAAGAACCGTGCAGGATGGCTTGATGAACGAAGGGCACCATCGGCCCGCCCATACATTGCACTACATCGACTGGGTACTCAGCGCGATTGATGTTCAACTGCGAATGTTCAATAAGCAGCTCAGGGAATTCTCATGACACCGAATACACCGGTCGTGTTAGGTTTCGCGCATTTCCTTGAGTTTTTCTTTGATGAATTCGGCGGTATGACAGGCTGCCTCTTTACCGAAAGCAAGGCACTTGTGCATACCGGCATTAAAAGATTTCACAAATTCCTGTGAATCAAACGCCGAAGCCGACGAGATGTTGTCGAAAGATTTATCGGCGCTGCCCTCGGGTGCGGGTGCCAACATATAGATTGCAGTTGCAAAGCCGGCAAAATAGACGATCAGCAGGAAAATGAATTTGGATCTCCAGCCTTTCACAAAAATTCCCCCTTCCTCAAGAAACCATTTCGTCGGCCGGTCCCCCCCAACTGGCCTTTTGTGTTAGTCTCTATTAAAAAAATAGTATGAAAAACAACGAATGCCAAACGGAAAATGCGAAAAGTGTGCTTTTTATCAAGCTAAAAGCTGTTTTAACGCCGTACAGACGATTGCGATTTGGTCTTTTGTCAGATGATTATAGAACGGCAGGGCGATTGCCCTTGCGCTGGCGGACTCGGCAACGGGAAAATCGCCCGGCTTATGGCCAAATTTTTCGGCGATAAACGGCATCAGATGCACGGGAGCAAAGTAATTGCTGACCTGAATATTCCGGCTTTGCATCTGCCGTAAAATCCGGTCTCGCTGCTCCATTGTGAAACTTTCTGCGAGCCGGACAACGAAGACAAACCAACTCATATCGCAATCGGCCGGCTCGACTGGCACGATCAGCCGGTCATCGTCGGCCAGCATTTGACGGTACCATTCTGCGACCTGCCTGCGTTTTGCCTTGATTTCGTCGATTCTCGATAGCTGCACAATTCCAAGCGCACAGTTTATGTCGCTGAGACGGTAGTTGTAACCCAGCCTCTCATGGGCCAGCCAGTCGGTGCCTTTGCCCCTGCCCTGGTTGCGAAGCGATACGCATAGATCCGCCAGATTATCATCGTCGGTCAAAATCATGCCGCCTTCGCCGGTGGTGATTTGCTTGTTGGGATAAAAGCCGAAAACGCTCATCGTGCCGAACGTCCCAACCTTTTTTCCATTCAACGCCGAACCGAGCGCCTCGCAGCTATCTTCGATCACCGGAAGATTGTGTTTTTGGGCGATTTCACAAACACTGTCGAAGCCGGCGGGATTGCCGAAAACTTCGACCGGCAAAATCGCTTTCGTCTTTTCGGTAATGCCGACTTCAATTTTAGCTGGATCGATATTCAAGCTGACCGGGTCAATATCAACAAAGACCGGCCTGGCGCCGGCCATCATAATCGACGTTGCCGAAGCTGCGAAAGTAAAAGGCGTGGTAATGACCTCGTCACCCGGCGTAATCCCCAGCGCCAACATACATAAAAACAAGCCGCTCGTCCCGCTATTGACGGCTACAGCTCGTTTTGTGCCGACGTAATCGGCGAAAGCCTGCTCGAACTGCCCGAGTTTGGGACCGAGCGAAAGATTAGGGCTGCGAAGCACGGCACAAACGGCCTCAATTTCTCTGTCTGTGATATCCGGCCGGGACAAATATATACACATAACGAAATCTCCTCATCACAAAAAGCGGACAAGAACAATTGATGAGATTGTACCGCCTGTGAGGCATAAATCAAAACATTTTCGATACTTAATACGCCGGCGAAAATAAGGCATTTTTTGCTCTATCGGATTAGCCCTTTCGGTATATATCAGGAATACTTATAGGACGTCTTATCGAAAAGACCGCCGTTTATTTGCTGCTAACATGAGAATTGTGATTGTATATTAAACAGCCCTCGATTTATAACCGAAGATAAGTGCGATTTGATACATTGTGGTGGGAGTCGAGACATGGCGAAAGGCAAAAATGTACTGACAAC
>CAZSOR010000147.1:0-5562 GCA_964608395.1 uncultured Pirellulales bacterium | reverse complement strand
TGATACATTGTGGTGGGAGTCGAGACATGGCGAAAGGCAAAAATGTACTGACAACTGGCGATGTGGCCAAGATTTGCCATGTTGCTCCGCGAACAGTTTCGAAGTGGTTCGACAACGGCCAGTTAAGGGGCTATCGCATACCCGGCAGCAAAGACCGGCGAATCCCGGTCAACGAGTTGGTCCGCTTTATGAAAGTTCATAATATGCCGACGTCGGAACTTGCGGTCGGCAAAATCAGGGTCCTGCTCGCAGACAGCAACATCAAAACGGCTTCGACTCTGGCCGATAGTCTGCGGAGCAAGGCCGACTACGATGTGCAAATTGTCCAGAGCAATTTTGAAACAGGCTCGGCCATCCAGAAATTCACGCCACATGTCCTGCTGATAAGCCTGCTGGCTGAAGGTATAAATGCGGCAGCCGTCTGCAAAGGTATTCGTGAGAATGAGGACTTGCGGACGATCAAGATCATCGCCCTCGTGAATAATTTGAGCGATTCGGAATCGACGGCTCTGCTGCAGAAGGGCTTCGATGGCTATGTACCTTATTCTGCTGATGCTGTCGAGGTCATCAAAAGGATCGAAGAGGCTATAGCGATCATCTATTAGTTCCGAAAAATCATCGCTTTGTCTCGTAGAGAGAAGAAGCAGAGGATTTTTTCTTAGTAATCTTTATAGCGGCTCATCCAGGCAGGCCAGTCCCCAGGCAAAACACCACCGGCCCTCGTGTACGCACCGCTTGTTTTATATGCACGATGCCACTTCAATGTCCACAACTCCTTGAGCCCTACAGGTCTTACGGACCAGTCCATAAATAGGAAATTAGCAAATCCATTGTGCCTGTCGATGCAGAAATGGTTCATTTCTCCCGATGTGCCCTGATCCGTAATACCAAAGGCATCCGCAGTCTGTGAAGGAACATCGGTGTCGCGGGGCCATGCATCATGCCACGTGGAGTCGGCAAATACCGGTATAGTATTTGTGCTGGCTGACTTGCCGCTGAGAGTTCGAGTGCCGGGTTTAACACACATTGTGTCATCTGTTCTTTTCCAGAACCATTCCTCCCAACGATCGCCACGGTCTCCGTGCATATAATTGGTCCATGAATTTATGCTGTAGCTGAATGTATAAAGGTATGTACCACCTCCGGGAAGAGCCAGGGGACGCGTCGCGGCCTTAAACGTACCGAAGTCTTGATCATGTGCCATAGGCCTCGTGGCCGTTGGGCACAAAAGCATGCCCCAGTTGTCCTTGTAATACGAGCGCAGTGCGTTCGGCCACAATGTTGTTTCGTCGACACCCCAGCCTTCATTGAAGTAGCCATCATAGTCGTCTGTGTACAAATTAAACAAAAGACCCCACTGTTTCAGTCTCGCCTGACACGTAATCGACTGGGCCTGCCCCTTTACACGTTGTAAAGCCGGCATCAATATCGCCATCAGTAGTGCAATAATAGCGATTACGACCAGAAGCTCGATCAAGGTAAACCCTCTTCGCTTGCTCATGCTAATACTCCTTAAAGTTAGGGAAAACAATATTATCGCAAATCACGACTGATTTTTAGCTATTTTACCAAAGGTTTTACTAAAATACAAGCAGTAAACTACTAATAGGTTAAAATCCATAGCATTATGTTTTCAGGCTTTCGCCTGTCCGCCTCTGGCGGATAACTTCATCTGCGAGTTAAAACTCGTATCATTGCGGCGGAAGAGGGTAAATAGCGTTTTGTTCACCTGCCCCGGGTTTGTATTATTTCGTTCTTCTTTCCAGCATCCGGGTCAGTAGTTCCACCATTTGCTCGGAATCGACTTGTTGTTCATGCCCATCGGTGAATGTGAGTTGATATTTGCCGTCGGGCAGCTTGCGTTGCATCAGCACGGAATTAGCATCCTTAACGTCAATGGAATAGCCGTACCATATTACATTTTCACCCCGTTCAAGCAAACGCTCATATCTTGATCTGGAGGTCGAAACCTGGTCTTCGCCGGAACCTCCCCAGTATTTAATAAGTAGCATACTGTCCTTAATTATTCCGTTTCCGGTTAAATCCCGGCCGCCAAACAAATTCAGCAGTAAAATCATGGTAATGATAATTGCTGCGGCAGCGACTGATTTACTCAATCTCAAATCTATGATAATATTGACCGTATCCCAGCCAATTTTATGCCGAGACAGCTTGTGCGGGATTCGCTGTTTGATCTCCTCGCCAAGGCCGGGCCGAACCGGTTCTGTGATTCGCGGGCCCAGTTTATTCAGGAGTTCTTTTATTTGCTCTTCTTTCATTGCAGCACACTCTTTTCTCCGGATTCCCGGCTGTAACAGGTTGCGATCGGAACCTGTTCAAATAATTTCCTTTCTCAAAGTTTTTAATGCTCTATTCAGCCTGCTTTTGAAAGTTCCCTGATTTAATCCGACCGCTTCAGCGGCCTCGGCAATCGTCAACTGCTGCATATAATGTAAAGTAATCGTTTCTCTCAGTTTGATTGGTAACCGTTCCACGGCATCTTTCAAATGTTCCAACTGCTCGTTATGCTCCATTTTCTCAGGCTCACCCTTGTCGCTTTGCGGCATTTCAAGGCCTTCAATGCCGATGACCTCCCTGTGCTTGTGTTTGCGCCAATGCAGCTTTGAAACATTACTTGCAATGCGATAAAGCCAGCCATTTAATGCTTTACCGTCTTTTAATTGGCCTATATGGTGCCAGGCATTGAAAAAACTCTCCTGTGTCAGGTCTTCGCTGGCCTGGCGATCATGGCCGAGCCTCCTCATAAATAAATAAATCTGTTCATAGTACGTATCCACAAGCTCGGCAGCCGCCGCCCGGTCGCCGGCTCTTAATCGAGAAGCAAGCGAATCCCGTTTCTGGCTATGATGCTCCTTATCTCTATCGAGATTCCACTGCGTATTTTTAAGATACGCCAAATCAGCTTTCTGTTCTGCTAATTTTACCTTTTTTTCCATATATTCTCAGTATCCGAATCAGGCCACAGACAGTATACCTTAAATCCGTTTGGCCTGCAATATGAATCCATTCGTAAATGCAGCGCAGCATGATTTAAGATGACCTGGAGGCTTGCTCAGGATTTATTTGGCCTCATCGTGATTGCGAATGGAGTATCAGAAATTTGCCGTCCGAATAAAAACCCATATTGGGATGATAAGAAAATGGTTGATATGCCTTTTCTATTGTGAAATAATACATCGGCATATGAAAACTCGGATAAAAAAACTACTGATTATAATCGGATTTGCTCTTTGCATGTGCGGCTTAGCAAGGGCCGATTTGGCAGGGCAAATCGATGGTATCATCAGCAAATCATTACAGAAACGAGTTCAATTTTCCATTCATATCGTAGAGACTAATTCCGGCAGAACAATCTATGACCATGACGCAAAAGAGCTGATGATACCGGCTTCGAATATGAAAATCATTACCAGTGCAGCAGCTCTGCATTATCTGGGGCCTGATTACGTTTATAAGACTAAGGTCGGGCTTTCCGGTAACTCACTTGTCGTCATCGGAAGCGGCGATCCGCTGCTGGGCGACGAGAAGACCGACATTAAGTACGGCCGGGAGCCGGGCTGGATATTCAAGGACATAGCAAACGCGCTGAAGTCCAGGGGCATAGGGACAATCGAAGGGATTATAGTTGACAGCAGTGTTTTCGATAACGAGCCTGTGCATCCGAGCTGGCCGGCGGATGATTTGAATCGGTGGTACGCCTGCGAAGTAAGCGGCCTGAATTTTAACGACAATTGCATAAAGATAAGCGCAAAGAATATCGGCGGCAAAGTCGCCGTCTTCGTCGATCCGCAAACCTCTTTCGTATCTCTGATCAATAAGGTCATGCCAATATCGAAGGGTAGCGGCGCCGTCGGAACGTATCGCAATCGGCACCCTAACAGGCTGACCGTTTTCGGCAAGTGCAAAGATGAGGTTGGGCCATTCGACGTGGCAATCGAAAGGCCTGCGGCATATTTTGGATTTCTCCTGTACGAGAACCTTGCTGAGGCGGATATTAATGCAAAGGGAAACCTTGTCGAAAAAACGCTGGAAGAGGGCAGCAATTTCATCCCGCTAATCGAATTCAGTACGCCGCTCACTGATTGTCTGGCTCGCTGTAATACGAACAGCTTCGGATTGGCCGCCGAGGCGATGCTTAAAACCATCGCCGCGATGAGTAATCCGGATAAGAAAAACGGCAGTTGGGAAAGAGGACGGGAGCAGATTTCTCAATATCTATTGGGGCTTGGTATTGATAAGAGCCAGTTCTATATAGACGACGGCAGCGGCCTGAGCCGGCAAAACGAGCTTACCGCGTATGCGATAACAACCGTCTTATCGAACATTTACAAAGGCAGGAATTGGCAGTTATACAAGGACTCGCTTGCGGTAGGGGGGATAGAGGGGACGATTGAAAAATATTTCAAAGAGGAAAAGTACAAGGGTAAAATCTTCGGCAAGACCGGGTATATCAACAGCGTTAAGTCGTTCTCGGGCCTGTGTGTCACTGACCGGGGCGATTACATATTCTCGGTCCTCTCCAACAATACCAACGGCCAAACCCGTACGGTCATCAACAACATCGCGCAGGAAATCATCGATTATTTCGAAAGCGAAGAAGATTAGCTAAAGAAGGCTGACGAATACCTGGGCAAAGCGGTGAGAAGGCTAAGGCCTGAAGTAAACGATCGGGCCGTTTTCGTATTCTTTTATTTTCCAGTCTGTTCCGACAGCGTCTCTAAGGGGAACTTCAAGGGACTTCATTTTGCCTTGCTCTATTCCGAGTACAACAGCCGATGGGGGTTTTTTTTCGATAAGCTTACCGAGTGTTTTCTGGCCGACAGTGTTCGTTGTTTCGAGTTCTTCGGACGTCAGAGCATCGGCGGCTCTATATATGACCGAGCCACACGAAAGCTGTGGGTAAATCTCACAGCCGCCTTCGAGTGCGTAAAGAGGGGCCAGGGTCAGCACAAGTTTGTTCTCCTTCGTTCTCTCGGCGATATCCTGCGATATCCTGTGCACTTCGAGCGGCACCCAGCTTTCGGGAACGAGGGCAATCGGAATCCTCTGCAGAACATAAGGGCAATTGAAAACCGCCACCATTCCGCAGACGCCCATGATAGCCGCAGCTATCTTGAATTGTCCGCTGATACTTGCTTTACTTGTATGCTTTCGCAAATGTAATAAAGGAAAGGCAAGACTGATAACCAAAAAAGGAACCGGGACGGCAAGATACTGTCTCCACATCGTCGGCGGAATCAGGGCGATTATGAAAAATATCGCCGGCAGCAGGGCGGCAAGCAGTAGGTTTATGCCGCCGGCAATCTTCAATTTATGGCGAAGAAAAAACACGCTCAGGCAAAGGTATATCGTCAGTACCACAAGGACGAAATAGCCCGGCATTCTAAGGCACGTCAACGTCAGGGTAAATTTATTATGAACCATCCCGATTTCTCGTAGCCACTGTCCGTAGAGCATCGGTATTTTGACGAGGTTTAAATAAAATGCCCGCGGGGCCTGGGCTATCACCCAGACAGGCCAAATCGAAACAACCGCCCCGGC
>CAZSOR010000146.1:0-11531 GCA_964608395.1 uncultured Pirellulales bacterium | reverse complement strand
GCATCTGTTGAAACCGCGGAACCAGGAGGTCAGGCAAAAATTGAATCAGGCAATGCGGAAGAAAATACGCCGATAGCACTTGTTGAATAAAACAGGGCAGACAAAATGAAAGTGATAAGAAGAATCTTGTATTTGTTAGCAGCGCTGGTCCTGGTATTTTTTACATATTGGTATGGGTATAAACAAAAGTCCGCCCCGGATGCAGAGGAGAAAAGAATCGTTCCGGTCGAGGTTGAAGTTGTGGGCACCGGCTCGATAGAAGAGACGATACAACTGACAGGCTGGATAAAAGCGAAACAGGTTGTGGATATAGCGTCCAAAGTTCCCGGCAGAGTTGAATCGCTGCGTGTTCTTTCGGATGGGGGCGACTTGACTGTGGTTGAAGAGGGCGTATCGATCAAAAAGGGCCGCCAGCTCGCGATTATAGACCACGACATTTACCTGGCCCAGTTGGCTGCCGCGACAAGCAGCGTTACGGCTAAAGAAGTCGAACTGGCCGATACCGAGCGTGAAAAGAAGCGCATAATTGCCTTATACGAGGGCGGATCAGCTACCGAGCAGAGCAAAGATAAAGTGGCAACCGCTGCCGAATTGGCGGCGGCAAGTTTGAATCTGGCCAAAGCCAATCTGGAACTGGCAAGATTAAACCTTCGCGAATCCACAATTGTCTCGCCGATTAACGGGATAGTGACAGCCAAACATATTGACGAGGGTAACATGGTCAGGGCGGGTGACAGAATCGTTACCATCGCCGATATGGAGACTGTCAAGATAATCGTTGCTGTTGCGGAAAGATACGGGGCCGAAATTTACGCCGGGATGCCTGCGAAAATCAGGGTAGATACTTTCACGGAGAGGCAATTCGAGGCGAAGGTTTATTCGATTCATCCGGCACTTGATGCGCAAACTAATACGTTGCAGGTTGAGATACAGCTTCAAAATGATGAACTGTTGCTAAAGCCCGGAATGTTTGCGAGAGTGGCTTTGGTTACTAAGCAAAAGGCCGATGCGGTAGTTATACCCCGGGACGTCATTCTCGGCGGCAAGATCGGCGAGCATTACGTGTATGTGATCGAAGAGGCGAGTGCCGAGAAGATTGCCCGCAAGCGTATTGTCAAAGTTGGTATAAAACAGGCGGACAAGTATGAAATAACCGATGGGGTGAAAGCCGGTGAAACGCTTGTAGTTAACGGGATGAATTTTTTGATTGACGGAATAAGTGTCGAGATTGTTCGAATAGAGGATATCAAATGAAACTCGCACAGATTTCCGTAAACAGGCCGGTCACGACATTGATGATATTTGTAGCGATGGTGGTTTTAGGCCTGGTGTCGATGTCGATGCTGGGACTGGATTTGATGCCGGAGCTGGAAATACCTTCCGTTTCGGTTATCACGGCGTATGAGGGGGCGGGACCCGAAGAGGTAGAAACGCTCATAACCGAGCCGATGGAAGATACCCTGAGCACAATTTCCGGAGTGGACGAGGTGATTTCGGTATCGAAAGAGGGGATGTCCACGGTGACATTACGTTTCGAGTGGGGCGAGAAAATAGATGAAAGTATCAACGATGTGCGCGAGAGGATCGACCTGATCAGGGAAATGCTGCCGGAAGAAGCGGGAAATCCGATTATTTTCAAGTTCGACCTTTCGATGATACCGATTGCGATTATTGCTTTCACTGCCGGGGACAGTTATCCCAACCTGCAGGATATCGTTGATGATGAGATAGTGGATCCGCTCAAGCGGGTCGATGGTGTTGCTTCGGTCACCGCCGGCGGGGGACTTTTACGGCAGATCCGTGTTGATATCGACAGGGACAAACTGGCGGCTTTGAATTTATCGATTACACAGTTGAACATGGCTCTTGCCGCCCAGAACATCAGCACTCCGGGAGGGAATATTAAAACCGGCTACAAGGATTATCTGTTGCGCACGCCCGAGGAATTTTCGAGCCCGGAAGAGGTTGCCGAAGTAGTGATTGCCCGCCGAAATGCTATACCGATAAAGTTGAAAGACGTCGCCGATGTGAGGGATTTCTTCAAGGAGCGCACTTTTGAGGTGCGCATGAACGGCAAAAAGGCGATGGCTGTATTTATTCAGAAACAAAGCGGCAAAAACACGGTGGAGGTGGCACGGGCCGTCACCGAGAAACTTGAGCAGTTAAAAAAGAATCTGCCGCCCGATATCGAATCCAGGATTGTGATGGACAGCTCGGAGTTTATTCTGGCTTCCGTGGGGACCTTGCGTGATACGGTTTTTTGGGCTGTTTTCTTTGTCTTTATTGTGCTTCTTTTTTTCCTTAGAGACTTTCGGGCCAGTCTTATCGTAGCTGCTGCGATTCCAACGTCGTTGATTATTACGTTCCTGTTAATGTACCTGGCCGATTACACGATTAATACCGATTCATTAGCCAGTCTGGCGGTCGCCGTAGGTCTTGTGGTTGATAATGCTATCGTCGTTATTGACAACATCAATCGCCATCGTGAAAAAGGAGAGCGGGCGAAAGAAGGAGCAGTTTTCGGAGCGAATGAAGTAGGTGTGGCTGTCATTGCTTCGACACTCACGACGATTTCGATTTTTGCACCTATTATGTTTGTCGGCGGTATAGCGGCGATTATATTCGGCCAGTTTGCCGCTATTGTCAGCATGGCCCTTGTGGCTTCGTTGTTTACTGCTCTTATGCTCGTGCCTATGCTGAGTTCGAGACTTCTGAGAGTTCGTAATCCTGGCTCGTCGAAATCCGTATTGGATTTCTTTTACCGTTTGGGCGAAAAAGTATTGACTGGGATGGAGCTGTTTTATGTCAAGTTCCTGAGCTGGTCGCTGGCAAATCGCAAAACAGTGTTTATTTCCTGTATCGTTTTATTTGTCTGGAGCATCGGTCTGGTCGGATTTATCGGCATTGAATTTTTCCCTCAGCAGGACCAGAATCGAGTGTCGGCTCAGTACGAACTGCCTATCGGCACGAGATACGAGCGGACAGGCATCGTGGCCCGGCAGTTACAAACGATAACGGCAAATCATATCCCTGAGAGACGGAACAGTTTTATTCGCTGGGGCGTTTACGGCGCGGGCGCAAATTTTGAAACGGACGAGGAAAGCTATAAGGGTATTTTGTTTATCAGCTTGAAGCCCAAGGATCAGCGCAGCGCTTCGCCAATTGAGCTGATAAAAAGACTTCGCAAAATCACGGACAAGATTCCGGGTGCAACTATTCGCTACAGTGCGGAGGATCCGCTTGAGGCGTTGATGTTTGGTGCCGGCGGGAAACTGACTGTCGAGCTTTACGGACACGACATGGATCAGGCGAGGGTGTACGCCGAGGCCGTCGAGAAGGCAATAGCCGCAGTGGAGGGGGTGGAGGATGTGCAAATCAGCCGAAAAGAGGAAAAGCCGGAGATTAAAGTTGTCATCGACCGCGAGAAAGCATCTAACATGGGGCTTGATGTGAGGACTATCGGCATGCAGATAGAGACATTTTTTGCCGGCAGCACCGCCACGAGATACCGTGAGGCCGGGGATGAATATGATGTGGAAGTCAGGCTGCAGCCAAAAGACCGTGACAGGATAGAAGATTTGCGGGATGTGCCCATTAGTATAGCCGGCGGCGGTCAAGTCAGCCTGGCCAATATAGCTGGAATCGAGCAAGGTCTGGGGCCGACTAAGGTCGAAAGAAAAGACCAGGAACGTTACATTACGGTTTCCGCTGAAATCGCCGGCAGAGACCTTGGTTCCGTCGTAGAAGATGTTAGAAAGGCGATTGATAAGATTCCCGCGCCGCCGGGTTTTAGTTATAAATTTGCCGGCGCCGAGAAAGAAAGGAAAGAAGCATTCACATTGCTGATGATAGCTGTGGGACTGGGGATGGTATTGGTATATATGGTTATGGCTTCGCAATTCGAGTCGTTCCGCGACCCGTTTATAATATTTTTCTCGATCCCCTTCGGTATTGTCGGCGTAATTATCGCCCTGACCCTGGCCGGCCAGGCAATGAGCGTTGTCAGTTTTCTCGCTCTGATTATGCTTG
Organism: uncultured Pirellulales bacterium; assembly: GCA_964608395.1. Classification (GTDB taxonomy): domain Bacteria; phylum Planctomycetota; class Phycisphaerae; order Sedimentisphaerales; family Anaerobacaceae; genus JAFGPJ01. Next base: position 7,502 of record CAZSOR010000146.1, on the reverse strand, counting down.
TCGGCATCGTAGTGAATGATGGAATTGTTCTTATCAGTTACCTGAATATACTGCGGCGGCGGGGCCTCGATGTCTATTCGGCAATCATCGAAGGCGGACGCAGCAGATTGCGACCTGTGGTATGTACCAGTTGCACGACAATGCTGGCGTTGACTCCACTTGCTTTCTCAAAAGGGGAGGGGTCCGAAATTTGGGTGCCTTTTGCCGTGACCATAATTGGGGGCCTGTTTGTAGGTACTGTCATTACGCTTATTTTAATGCCGACTCTTTATAGTGTGTTCGAAGGCCTTAAGCCTTCGGGCGTAAAAGGATAGTTATGAAAGCTGTTTTGATTATTCACAATGCGGCGATAGATGAAGAGGTGAATGAAGTCCTGGAATCTGTCGGTATTGACTGTTATACGAAATTCCCGAATACCGTTGGCAAAGGCAGGGCGAGTGAGCCGCATTTGAATACCGATGTCTGGCCCGGCATAAATAACGGCACATTTGTTGTAACCGCCGAGGCCCCGGCCAAAGAGTTAATGGAGAAAGTCCGGCGGATGCGGAAGAAATGGGCGTCGGTAGGGATAAAGGCCTTTATGTGGGAGATTGAAGATATTACCTGATAGGCGCCGGGATTCGGGCCTGTTTCAAGAGGAAAATCGAATGAAAAGGAAATTAGTTTCTATCTGCGGATTGTTTTTTGTTTTAAGTTTCGCAATGTATACCGGTTGTAAGGTCGGGCCGAAATATTCCAGACCAGAGACACCGGCCGAAACGTCCGGTGCTTATTTTCATGCCGGGGCAAACAAACAGGATGTGAATGATTTTGCCGATTCCGACAGATGGTGGGAAGGATTCGGCGATCCAACTACGGCACAACTGGTACGCCGGGCGCTGGAGAATAATTATGACCTTAAGGCCGCCGCTGCGAGGGTCCTGCAGGCCCAGGCATCGCTTGCTGAGATGAGCGGACGAAAGTGGCCGGACGTGTCGTACAATCTTAGCCGTGACAGGAGTAAGCGTTCCATGAACTTGGGTGACGGCCCATTCGGCGGCGGCAGATTCAGCGTCATGAGCACGACCTGGTCACAGGATATTACCGTCAACTATATCCTCGATCTGTTCGGTAAGCTCAAACATTCCGAGCGTGCCGCCTGGGCGGATATGCTTGCCTCGGAGGCAAGCAAGCAGGCATTGACCAATTCGATCATCGCCGGTGTCATAAGTTCACGGATAAACATAGCGACGATCCAGCGGCGATTAAGCATAGCGAGGGCCAATACCGAGAGCCGGCAGAGTACCCTCGAGATTGTAGAGAGGCGATATGCACAAGGTCTTGTCGGGCCCGTGGACATCAGGTTGGCGCGTGAAAATCTCGCCGCGTCAAAGGCTGCCGAGCCGGCCGTTGAGCTGTCTTTGATTACGGCTCGTCACGCGCTTGATGTTCTTCTGGCGCGTCCGCCGGGGTCGTCAGAAGATTTGCCTCAGACGTTAGCAAAATTGCCGGATTTGGAGCCGGTTCCGATAGGGGTGCCCGCCCGGCTTCTGGACCGGAGGCCGGATGTGATGGCTGCTGAACTGGCCTTGCGTTCTGCCAACGAACGTATTGGCGTCAGCATAGCGCAGTTGTATCCGGATTTGAGTCTTACGGCAAATTATGGTTCAAATGCCGATGAGTGGCGTGACATTTGGGAGAGTTATTCGGAAACGTATGGATTGTTGATGCGTCTTGCTCAGCCGATCTTCAAGGGCGGCCAAATTCGTGCCCAAATCGATGCCGCGAAAGCACGTTATGCCGAACTGGCGGCGAATTATGCAGGCACGGTTTTGACCGCGATGAGGGAGGTCGAAGATGCGCTCGTGAGCGAGCAGATGCTCCAGAACCAGTTGCGGCACACGGAGCTTCGCTTCCGGGAAGCCACAGCCGCCGAGGAACTCTCAAGGCAGCGCTATCAGCAGGGGCTTACGGGATTTCTGGTAGTACTGGAAACCGAGCGGCGCAGACGAATAGCTGAAGAACAATTGACCATCCTAAAGGGGCAGATTTGGACCACACGAGTGAATCTATACCTGGCGCTGGGCGGTGATTGGAACCAACAGGAAGAAGAAATATTGGCGGTAGAAAAATGAGAGAAAATAGAATACAGAACACAGAAGACAAAATACAGAATTCACAGCATAAACAGCATATAGGTCGGTATGGCAAATCCCACAGGGCCGGGCGCGGGCTGTTGCAGGCGTTGTTAGCGATTGTTATCGTCGGGGCGGGTATTGCCGGGGCGGTCATTTTCATCAAGTTGAAAAAGCCGCCCCAGCGAAAGCAGCAGGGTGTGCAGGCGCCGTTGGTCGAAGTTGTGCAACTCCACTCGGAGGGTATACGGATGACGGTTCAGGGTTACGGAACGGTCAATCCCAAAGTGCAGGTCGATATAATTCCGGAAGTGGCCGGAAAGGTGGTGTATATTCACCCTGAACTTGTTGTTGGCGGGCTCATCCGTGGCAATGAGACAATATTGCGAATCGACCCGAGGGACTACGAATTGGCAGTCCGGCAGGCCGAGGCCGCAGTGGCGGACACCAGTGTACAACTGGAGACACAACAGGCTGAGGCTGAGGTTGCTCGGACGGAATGGAGCCAGTTGCATCCGGACACGGAGCCGACTTCTTCACTGGTTCTTCGTGAACCCCAGATTCGCAAGGCCAAGGCGATGCTGGATTCCTCGGAGGCGCAGCTTGCAAGCGCGAAATTGAGACTCGAACGAACCAGTCTATCCCTGCCGTTCGATGCCCTGATTACCACTGAAAATGTCGATCTCGGTCAGTACGTTGTCATGGGGCAGTCTTTAGCCAGGGCTTATGGAACCGGTTCGGTGGAAATAGAGGTGCCGCTGAAGGATAGCGAGCTGGCCTGGTTCGATGTTTTCGAAAATTCTATATTCTCAAACGGTGACCCGGATTCCGTCAAAGGCACTCCAGCCGAGGTTAGAGCGGCCTTTGCCGGAGCCGAACATACATGGAAAGGCTACGTGGTCCGCACGACCGGCCAGGTGGACAGGACTTCCCGGATGATTTCTATCGTTGTGGAAGTGACGGAGCCCTTCAAGGTTATCGAGGGCAGACCCCCATTGCTGCCAGGGGTATTCGCCGAGGTTCTGATTCAAGGCAACACTCTTGACAATGCGGTCGCCGTGCCCCGTGATGCGATACGTGAGGGCAACCAGGTGTGGCTGGTAAACGGCAATCGTCTCCGTATCCGGCCATTGAAGATTGTCCGGGTGGATAAAAACTTCGCTTATGTCGCTTCGGACGTTCTTAATGATGCAAATGTTGTTACCAGCTCCCTGGATGCGGTTGTCGACGGAATGGAGGTACGAACAGAAGCTGATGTCACAACGCAGGACGAACAGGTAAAAAACAATGGCGATCAGCCAGACAAGCCGGAGGACAATTAGGTGAAAGACCTGGAAGAAAAACAAGGAATTCTTAGCTGGTTTGCCTCGAACCATGTTGCGGCAAATCTGCTTATGCTTCTGATCGCGGCGGCGGGATTGATGGCGATCTTTTCGGCAAGGCTCGAAGTTTTTCCCGAGATGAACCTCGATATGATCAACATCATGGTGCCTTATCTGGGTGCTTCACCGTCCGATGTCGAGGAGGGGGTCTGCTCGCGGGTTGAAGAGGCTATCGCAGGTGTGGAAGGCATTAAGCGAATGACCTCGACTGCGGCCGAGGGAATGGGCTCGACTCTCGTGGAAGTGGAGGAATATGCCGACGTCAAGGAGGTGCTCGATGACGTCAAGGCGGAGATTGATACGATAATAACATTTCCAAAGGAGACGGAAAAGCCGATTATCTCCGAGCTGAAAACGAGCTTCAAGGTTATTTCGATCGTTTTGTACGGCGATGTTTCCGAGCAGACCTTAAGGACACTGGCGGACCGGATTCGTAATGAAATAACTGATAAGGAAAACATCACACACGCGGCTATTTCGGGAATCAGACCGTATGAGATTTCAATTGAGGTTTCTGAGGAGAACCTTCGCCGTTACAATCTAAGTTTCGAGAAGGTGACGCGAGCGGTCCGGAATTCCTCGCTGGATATCCCGGCAGGCTCGGTCAAAACTTCAGGCGGCGAGATTTTAGTCCGGACAAAGGGACAGAAATATTACGGGCTCGAATTTGAAAAGGTAATCGTAGTAACGCGTAACGACGGGACCAGTATAAGGCTGAGCGATATCGCCACGGTCAGGGACGAGTTTCAGGAAATGGATCTTTCCGCGAGGTTTGACGGCAAACGCGCCGCTTTCATACAGGTCTCCCGGACAGGAGAGCAGGATGCGCTGGATGTCGCTCGGACCGTCAAGGAATATGTTAGCGAGAAGCGGGATTCTTTGCCGACAGGGGTCTCGCTGGCATTGTGGGAAGATGATACCGATTTTCTCAAGGCGAGACTGAGCCTGCTGACGAGAAATGGCTACATCGGTCTTATCCTGGTATTCGTGTGTTTGACGTTTTTTCTGAACGTAAGGCTCGCATTCTGGACTACGATGGGTATCCCGATATCTTTTCTTGGGGCGTTCTGGCTTTTACCTCACTTCGACGTGACGATCAACATGATGAGTCTTTTTGCTTTTATCATGGTGCTTGGTCTGGTTGTGGACGATGCGATTGTTGTCGGTGAGAATATATTCTCGTATCGTCAGCAGGGGCTGGAACGGTTTGATGCGGCTATCAAAGGTGTGAGGGAGATGTGCTGGCCTGTGGTCGCGGCGGTGCTGACAACAGTTATTGCATTTATACCGTTAGCTTATACAGGCGGGATTATGGGTAAGATACTCAGGGTTTTGCCGATTGTGGTTATAGGTGTTCTGGGATTCTCGCTGGTGGAGGCGCTGTTGATTCTGCCTGCACATTTATCTTCGAAGGGTGGCAGGCCCGGCAAGGGCATAAGACGTTTCACAGACAAGATCAACGATGTGACCGACAAAGGTCTCAAAAGGTTTATTAACGGGCCTTTTGCAGGTTTCGTCGAACGCGCAGTCCGGTGGCGCTATGTCACATTGGCATTTGGCATTGCTGTATTTCTGACAACTGTCGGGATTGTGGCGGGGGGGTACATTAAGTTTGTTTTCTTTGACGCGATGGAAGCCGATAACGTGGTTGCCTTGCTCAAGATGCCGTTGGGTACGCCAGTTGAGCAGACCCGGGCGGTTGCAGAGAGGATAGAGGCCGCCTCATTTGAAACAATCGAGGAATTCGACAACAAGCGTGGGGGCGATATCTCTCTTCGAAAGCATGTCGCAACGACCATTGGGGCTCAGCCTACTGTCGGGCGAGGCGGTCCCGTCCAAGTCGACCTTGGCGGGTCAGGACAATCGCACCTGGCGGAGGTAAACGTTGAGTTGCTCGGAGCTGAAGAGCGGGATTTGTCGAGCACAGTAGTCAAGAATCGCTGGCGAGAACTGGTGGGAGAAGTTGCCGGGGCTTCGTCGTTGACCTTCGTCTCGGAGTTGGTCAGGGCGGGTGACCCTATAAATGTGGAGTTGTCGCATCAGGATTTCGATACGCTTTTGGCAGCATCGGAGAAGTTAAAGAGTGTTTTGCGAGACTATACCGGTGTTGGTGACATTCAGGACGACTTCGAGCCCGGCAAGGCGGAGTTGAAGCTTAAGCTCAAAGACACCGGCCGGACGCTGGGGTTGACGCTGTCTGACCTGGCAAGGCAGGTTCGGCAGGGATTTTATGGTGACGAGGTTCAGCGGATCCAGCGAGGGCGGGATGATATTCGCGTGATGGTTCGTTACCCGGAGGCCGAACGCAAGAGCCTTGCAGATGTGGAGAACATTCGGATCCGGCTGCCGAGTGGCACGGAGATTCCCTTCGATACGGTCGCGGAGGTACAATACGGCCGGGGCTATTCGGCAATCAAGCGTATAGACCGCAAGCGTGTCGTGAGCGTCTCGGCCGATGTCGATCTGGCTCTTGCCAATTCCAATGTGATTAACCGGGATTTGCTTGCGAGCGTGCTGCCGGAACTGGCTCGTGAGTTTAGCGGTGTGCAGTATCGCTTCGGCGGCGAGCAGCGCGAGATGACTGAGTCGTTAGGGAGTCTGAAGACAAATTTCATCATCGCGATGCTGGCGATTTACGGGCTGTTAGCCGTGCAGTTCAAGAGCTACTCACAACCGGCTATTATCATGTCGGCCATTCCGTTCGGGATTGTGGGGGCGGCATTCGGACACTTATTGATGGGATATAACTTTGGTATAATGTCGATGTTTGGTATTGTGGCGCTGTCCGGGGTAGTTGTGAATGACTCGTTGATTATGATCGACCTTATCAATCGTGAGCGCACAAGCGGCATCGAACTCCATCAGGTACTTCGCGATTGTGCGACCCGCCGGTTCAGGCCGATTATGCTGACAACTCTAACGACCTTTTTCGGTTTGCTGCCGATGATAACGGAGAGAAGCCTGCAGGCACGATTCCTTATACCGATGGCCATAAGCCTGGCATTCGGAGTGATGTTCGCGACCTGCATCACACTTGTGCTCGTACCTTCACTATATATGATACTTGAAGATGTCAAGGGTCGGATTTTTGCAGTCTGATCGGCAGGTCAGAATTTATAAGTTGTCTGTTGAAAGCGAGTTATCGAATAACTGGAATTTTTTCAAAAGATTTTCTGGCCAAATCATATTTTTGAGTACATAATATTTGCAGTTTACGATTTCCGTGAAGGTGGGAGCATGATTTTGAGACTAAGTTTATATTCTCTGCTGGGGGTAATGTCGGGGGAATTATGAATACTACGACAAAAAATAAATCGAATGTTGAAGTTGTTTCAGACCCTGAGAGTTTAGCTCAAAGTACTATTAAGACTTTTATTGCCGATGCGCAAAAGGCGATAAAGGCGAAGGATGTCTTCTATGTGGCTATATCCGGAGGCAATACTCCCAAACGTTTTTTTGAGCTGCTCGGCGAGGCACCGCAGGCAAGTTCCCTGCCCTGGGACAAGATTCAGTTGTTCTGGGTTGACGAGCGATACGTTCGCCCGGATTCGAAATGGAGTAATTATAAACTGGCTGTCGACACTTTCCTGACCAGGGTTGCTATTCCCGATGCGAATGTTCATCGTATTCCAACCGAGGACGAAGATTTCAATGCCGCCGCTCAACGCTACGAGGAAACTATTCGAGAAGTATTCGGGCTTGAAGCCGGGAAGGTTCCCCAGTTCGATCTGATATTGCTGGGCATGGGTTCCGACGGGCATACCGGCTCGTTGTTTCCAAATTCTTACGCCGCTTTTGACACGGAAGATTTAGCGTGCGTTGTTTATGTTTTGGATGAAAAGCTCAACAGGATAACTCTGACGCATCCGGTTTTACGAGCGGCCTCCCATCTGCTTGTATTGGTTTGCGGGCAGGAAAAAGCCGAAATTCTAAAAACGGTTTTAACGAGTGAGCCCGATGAAGTGCGGTATCCGATTCACGCCCTCTGGCCCGTTCTCGATAGAGT
>CAZSOR010000145.1:0-11604 GCA_964608395.1 uncultured Pirellulales bacterium | reverse complement strand
GGCTCACAAGTAACCGTCCGGCCATTATCCTCTGCGCCGACGATTTTTTTCATATACCGCGTCATGTTGAAGACGATGCCGTCAGACAAAGACTCGCCGGCCAGGCCGCTGCCCGCTCCGCGAGCGACGACCGGAATCGCTTCGGCGGCGGCATACCCGACTACGGCGGCAACGTCAGCAGCGTCGCGAGGCGCTACGACACATCGAGGCACTATCCTGTAAATGCTCGCATCGGTGCTGTAGGCGGCTCTGTGCAGGATGTCGGCATAGACATCTCCCCGCACAACGCCGACTAAATCAGAAGCAATTTGCTCAGGTTCCTTATTCATGATTACTTCAGTGCTGCTCCTAATTATTGCTCGAAATCACGAGGCAGGAACTGGGCCTGGGACATGGTTCCACTCATCCGCAGGACTGCAAGGTCATCATCATCGACCTTGCCATTGATGAAGTGTTGAACGACAGGATGGGGATGATTACGAATATGGTCTGCGTCACCGTCGGCAATAATTTTGCCTTTATGTAACATAATAATGCGGTCCGCGACTTTATAGGCGCTCGTCATATCGTGCGTGACAACAACCGATGTGACGTTTAGCTCTCTTTGCAGTTTCAGAATCAACTCGTTGATCACATCCGACCGGATCGGGTCCAGTCCGGTGGTCGGCTCATCATACAAAATCACTTCCGGATTGAGAGCGATCGCCCGTGCCAATGCAACTCTCTTGCGCTGCCCTCCGGAAAGCTTCGCGGGATAATAATTTTGATAACCGTCAAGCCCAACCATCGCCAGCTTGGATTTCACCAGTTCCTCGACCTGTCTCCAGTCCGTTATTTCACCATGCTGTCTGAGTGGAAATATAATGTTTTCCATAACGCTCAAGCTGTCAAACAGCGCGCCTCCCTGGAAGAGAAAGCCGAAATGCGTCCGAATTCCATTCAACTGACGCTCACTTATATCATCGATTCGCTGGTCCTTGAAGTAAACCTCGCCGGAACTGGGCCTTAACAGCACAATCAAATGCTTGACCAGGACCGTCTTGCCGCACCCGCTCGGGCCGATAACAACGGCTGTTTTGCCCTTTTCGACGGCCAGCGAGACGTTATCCAGAACAACATTGGCACCAAACTTCTTGGTTATGTTGTTAAGGACAATTATTCCATTGCCGTTACCGGCCTGTACGTCGTTTTCCTTGCTGCCCTGTTTCACTTTACGCCTTCTTCCATCATCAAACCAGACTTCTGAGTGACCAGAATGTATTGTAAATCGATTTGAAAATCACCGCCAGTGCAAAATCCAGCGCCAATATGGAAATGAAACTGGCCACAAACGCTTCCGTACAGGCCTGTCCGACGCCATGGGCCCCTTCTTTGCATGTAAAGCCCTTGTAGCAACTAATCACTGCAATAGCCACACCGAAGAAGAGACCCTTTATAATGCCGATCGAGACATCCCATAGCTCCACACCGGACGCACTAAAACTCCAATAGGCCCGGCTGTTAATCCCCAATTGAACAACGCTCACGAAATACCCGCCGACAATACCCATTAAATCCGCGTAGATAATCAGAAACGGCGTCAGCAGCAAGCACGCCAGAACCCGCGGCGCAGCAAGATATCGTATCGGGTCCGTACCCATACTCCTGATTGCATCAATCTGTTCGGTTACATTCATCGTTCCCAGCTCGGCGGTCAAAGCTCCCCCAATACGCCCGGCCAGCATAACAGCCGCAAGTACAGGTCCCAATTCCTTTACTACAGAAATATTAATCAAAACACCCAGGTGCTCTTCCAGTCCCATACCCGCAAGCTGATCATACGCCTGAACCGCCAATGTCATCCCCACAAAAGCTCCGGTGATCATAACAACAGGGACGCTGCGAACGCCGATAATATTCATTTGGGTCCATATCAATGGGTACGTGCATGGGCTCAGGCAACTCCGGAAAGACGCCATCATCGCCTGCCAGGAAAAGCGAGCGAAGCGTCCCATATTGCTTATCCCCCCTATCGTTTTTGCTCCCACCATTCCAATAATCATATTTTTGCTCCTAATGCAAACCTCAGGACAAGTGCCACAACTGCTCTTCCATAGTAAATTGCCCACAGTCAGTAGTCAATCGTCAATTATCAGATGAAAAGGCTTTTCGGCTCGCCGTTTTAAATCCCATGCTCGACAATAATGCCTAAAAAAATACTATTTCTCATAAAACCACTACCCTGATATGTCGATAATTTTCGAATGGAATGAAGACCGTTTAGTTATGGGACATAATAAATTGTCGATCAGAGCACATTGGCAGGTATTTTGCTTATTGGCGAATTCTGTTCAACATCTTTGGAAGTTTATAAAGGGTCAATCGTATGAGTAAGTGGATTCCTGTTCTGGCAGTTGATGACGATGAGTGTGTCCGCAAAGCCTTGAAACGCAGCCTGAAACTATACGGATTTGAGGTTTATCTGGCTAAAGATGGGCTAACCGGACTCAAACTCGCACAGGAAAAAAGACCCACATTTATCTTGTTGGATTGGATGATGCCGGAAATGGACGGATTGGAAGTCCTTTCTGAGCTTAAGCACGATGAAAGAACAGAACATATACCAGTATTCATGCTGACGGACAAAGGAGTGATAGGCGATTTAGATCAGGCCTTTGAGATAGGAGCTGATGATTACATTACAAAGCCGTTGGACCTGACGCAGTTAGGCAAAATCGTTAAAACTAAATGGGAAAAATATACAGAACCGGCTGATGTACGATAAGGCCGGGTAGTTGTTGCAGAAAGAAGGTTTTACGTTCTGTAATCATTTTATTTAAGAAAGCATTATTTTCAATGATGGATGTATTTACGAAATTTAATTGCGTCTCCAGCAAACAACTGCTGTGCAATTATGTCACAAATATACAGGGCAAAAAAAATGGATATAAAACGTTTAACTAAAAAGGCTGTCTTAGCGGCGATATTCATAGCAATTATTGCCGGTGTTTTTTGGCTGTCACAAAAGAAAGTCACAACAGATATCATGCATTGTGCTCTTATCACCATTATGACAGCGGCTGTTCTTACGTATTTTTATAACAGATACTTCTATGATACTTTTACACCGCCGAAGCCTGTAAATAATCCCAATCAAGAAGCCATAGATCTCCGTACACGCCACAAGCTCCTTGAAGAAAGTGCACGCCACAAACGTCTCGAAGAAAAGACCCGTAAGCTCAGTACAGAACTATCAGCCACCAAGCTGAAACTCGAAGCGGAAATTGCAAATCGGCCGCTGGACCAGAGACAATTACAGCAGCGTCTTAAACATCTCAATTGTTTGTATGGGCTGTCAAAAATTGTTAATCGTCAGGAAATTCCATTAGAGCAAATATTCCAGGAAACTCTCTCTCTGATTCGTGACGCATACAAGTATCCTAACGCCATGTGTTTAAGAATCAATTTTGACGGAATTCAATATAAAACAGACAACTTCAAAAAAAGCGAATTGAGCAGGAAAACCAAGATTAAAGCACACGGAGAGAATGTGGGTGCTATTGAGGTTTACCACCTTGGAGGATATTTTAAAAACGGCGAAGAACCGTTCCTTAAAGAAGAAGATGATCTGTTAAATGCAGTTGCCGAATGGCTTGGCAGCATTGCAGAACGCAAGAAGGCGGAAGAAAAACTGCGATTATTTAGAAATTTAATAGAACGGTCAAATGACTGCATTTTTGCGGTAGAACCTAAATGGGGCCGCTTCCTGGACGTAAACAACAGAGCGTGCGACAGTCTCGGATACACACGCAAAGAATTACTTAACATGATGACCATTAAGGACATAGAAGTGTCTATGCCGGACGATTCCTACTGGCAAAAGCAAATAGAACAACTCAAAGAAAAGAACGATATTGTTAAACAGGACCGGTACAAGCGCAAGGACGGATCGACGTTTTTTGTTGAGACAAGCCTGAAACTCGTAACCCAGGAAAAACAAGACTATATAATAGCGATTGCACGGGACACCACGGAACGCAAACGAGCGGAAGTCAAGCTTAAGACAGCTCAGGAAAAACTGCTCGAGACGGCGCGCGAGGTTGGCATGGCCGAGGTAGCAACCGGAGTGCTGCACAATGTAGGCAATGTACTCAACAGTGTCAGCGTTACCGCCGAGTCGATTCAGAAGAGAGTTCGTAATTCAAAAATCTCTTATCTTTCCGACGTCGTAGATCTGTTCGAAGAACACGCAAATGAACTGAGCACGTTTATGACAAATGAAGAACGGGGCAAAAAAATTCCTGCCTTTCTGGCCAACCTCTCCAAAGAGTTGATCGATGAACAGGAACGCTGCCTCGAAGCACTGGAGGCATTAACCAAACATGTTCAGCATGTAGGCGATATTATCCAGCTTCAACAATCGCACAGTAAAACGAAAGGTCTGATCGAGCCGACTTCCATTGCGGAACTTGTAGAAGATACGATTCAAATAAACGCCGAGACAATAACACGAAACAGCGTGGAAGTGAAACGGGAAATCGCGGATCTGCCGACCCTCCTGCTCGACCGCCATAAGGTTTTGCAGATTTTAACGAACCTAATCAGCAATGCGATATATGCCCTGTCCACAAGTAACCGAGACGACAAGATTCTTAAGATACGTGTGAAAGAACCGAAAAGCGGATTTCTCCGGATCGACGTGTGCGATAACGGCATCGGAATCCCTAAAGAGAACTTAACTCGGATCTTCGAGCACGGTTTCACAACCAAGAAAACGGGGCATGGATTTGGACTGCACAGCACCGCTCTGTCAGCAAATGAATTAAGCGGTTCAATAATAGCCCATAGCGATGGATCCGGAAAAGGCGCAGTTTTCACAGTTGAATTACCCTTTAAAACACAGGAGGCTAAAAAATGAGCAAAGCAGAAAAAGAAATGACTCACTGTATTCTGGTCATTGACGATAATCCCAGTATTCATAAGGATTTTCAAACCATCCTTGTTGATGAGGAAGAGAGTGCGACTCTGAACGAGCTTAGGAGCCAGGTTTTCGGCAACAAAAACAATGAATCCACTATCAAAAGCGTTTACGAACTTGACTTCGCGTCTCAGGGAAAAGAGGGATGCGAGAAGATTAGAGTGGCTTGCTCCGAAAATCGCCCGTATGAGCTGGCTTTCGTCGATATGCGGATGCCGCCGGGCTGGGACGGCCTCAAAACGATCGAGCATATTTGGGAAATCGATCCCAAAGTCCAGGTGGTCATCTGCACGGCCTATTCGGATTATTCCTGGGGAGAAATCACCGAGCGGCTCGGAAGATCGGAAAACCTCCTGATTCTCAAGAAACCATTCGACAGCGCTGAAGTGGCGCAACTTGCCAGCGCCCTGACGGAGAAATGGATCCTCGCCAGAAAAGCCTCCCTGAAAACCGAACAGTTGGAACAAATGGTGAAAGAACGAACAGATAAGCTGACAGAAACCAACGAGCATCTCAAACAGGAAATCACAGAGCGTGAAGAAGCTGAGCGGAGGCAGGCTGAACTGATCGAAAAAGTGGATAACATCAATAAGGAATTGAAGGATTTCGCATCCATTGTTTCGCACGATTTAAAGGCCCCGCTGCGCGGTATTAAGAGCCTCGCGACCTGGATATTAGACGACTGCTCGGATAAGCTTGGTGAGCAGGGCAACGAGCAAATGAACCTGCTTTTGGGTCGGGTCGAGCGGATGTACAATCTAATTGACGGCGTCATCCAATATTCGAAAGCCGGTCGGATAGAGGAAAAAAACGTTCCGGTGAATCTTGATGATTTTATCCCGGAAGCAATTGACATGCTTGTTCCGCCGGAAAATATATCGATTACAATCGAAAACACGATGCCTGTTGTCGAATGTGCAGAGACTCATGTCATGCAACTGTTCCAGAACCTGCTGAGTAACGCCATAAAATATATGGACAAACCACAGGGCCAGATAAAGGTCGGATGTGTTGAACAAGACGGTTTCTGGAAATTCAGTATCGCTGATAACGGGCCCGGCATCGAAGAAAAACACTTTGAAAAAATCTTCAAAATGTTCCAGGCATTGTCTGTCAGCGAAGATTTTGAAGGCACAGGCGTAGGACTGACAATCGCAAAGAAAATCGTGGAATTATACGGTGGTCATATATGGGTGGAATCAAAAATTGGCAAAGGAAGTACATTCTTTTTTACGCTGCCGAAGCAAGAAATGGGGGTAATAAATGCAAAACTCGAAGCCAATATTGCTAATTGAAGACGACGACGTCGATGTGATGACAGTAAAACGCGCCATACGAGACTTGAAGGTCACAAACCAACTGGTTTCAATAGGCGATGGCGAAGAAGCAATCGAATATCTGAGAACTGAGAGTACTACAAAGCCTTGTATTATCCTGCTTGATTTGAACATGCCGAAGATGGACGGTGCTGAATTTCTGAAAATCGTAAAAGCAGACAAGGCTTTAAAAAAGATACCTATCGTAATACTCACTACGTCCAACTCAGACCGCGATGTGATCGAAAGCTTTGAGCGCGGTGCTGCCGGTTATATGGTCAAATCTGTTGATTATGAAAAGTTTGTGGAAACTATCAGGGCTATTGACCAGTACTGGACTCTAAGCAAGCTGCCCTCGAATGGAGAATAAGATTATGGAAAACACGAGATACAAGATTCTGCTGATCGAAGACAATGAACTCGACCAGATGGCCTTTAAGCGTTTTATAGACAACAACGCCATTCCGTACGATTGCACATTATCTGGTTCTGTTTCGCAAGCAAAGCAAGTATTGAACTCGAACCAGTTTGATATCATCATTACCGATCACTCACTTGGAGACGGTACGGCATTTGATATCCTGGAGTTGGCAAAGAACACGCCCGTGATCGTTGTCACGGGAGCCGGCGATGAGGAGACAGCAGTCAAAGCATGGAAGGCCGGCGCCTATGATTATCTGGTTAAAGACATCAACCAGAATTATCTTAAAGCCATTCCGATAACCGTCGAGAATGCCATCAGACATAACATGGTCGAAAAGAAACTCCAATTGCTCTCGGGTGCCGTGATGAGCACGGACGACAGCATCTACATTACCGATATGCAGGGCAAGATTGTCTACGTCAACAAGGCGTTCTGTAAAACTTACGGCTACAAAGAGGAAGAAATTGTCGGACAAAACGGCAACCTCCTCTGGATAGGAAAACATCAAAGCCAGAATACAAGAAGCGTTTTCCAGACCAAAACGATGGGAAGTGGCTGGGAAGTCGGTTTTTATCACCGACGAAAAGACGACAGCGTCTTTCCGGTGTCTCTTTCGAGAGCAAATATTAAGGATACAAATGGACATGATGTCGCAATTGTCGGAGTGGCTCGCGACATTACCGAACGGATTCTTATCGAGGACGAGCTGAGAACTGAAAGTGTGAAATTAAAGAAGAAAAATCAGGTACAAAACGAAGTGGCAACTATGGTCACCGAAGCTTTGCAAAGACTACTGGAAGACGCCAACATCGAGACCGCCAAAAGAGTGGTAAGTGACTACCTCGATATTACAAAAATCGATACCGACAAGATGGAACTGGGCAAACGGGAATTTAATTTTAGTTCGCTGGTCTCACAGGCTGTAGAGGCCTTCCTGCCACTCGCGGCTGAAAAGAACATCGAACTGAAAAATTTGACGCCCCCTTGTGAACTTGTTGTCAACGCCGATTATGACAGGATGGCACAGGTGCTGATCAATCTTCTCAACAGAGCGATAAAGTTCTCTCCCGTGAACGGTCATGTCAGCGTGCGAGTCAAAGATGTCGATAATGAGCTTACAGTAGAAATACAGGACGAAGGTCAACCTATCGAACGTGACGAGATACACAGAATTATCAGTCGCCCTGACTTGATCAAAGAACAGTTCCATACCGGCCGAGAAGACCTTATTCTTGGTCTGCGGATAGCCAAAGAATTCATCGAAATGCACGGCGGACACATATGGGCTGAAAGCTCAGATAACAAACAAAACATTTTCTGCTTTACCGTGCCAAAATCAGGCGTCCGACAGGAAGGCAATCTGCAAATGTCCTCCGCAGATGCAAACTAAGACCTCCCTACAGGTGTGCGTAAGAGCATCAAAGGAGACCTAAGTAAAGCAAGCGGAGTTCTGCATGAGGAGCGGCAACTCACTACATATATGAATAAAATTATAGATACAGAAAAACGGGGGAGCAAAATCGGCCTTTCAGGCCTCCGAGCACAAAGGTAACAATCTATGAAAATAAGACAAAAACTGATTTTAGGATTTGTAGGCATTGCATCGCTGGTAGGTGTTGTAGGGATTATGTGCGTTAACACAAGCCAGAGAGCATTACAAAAGTCCATCGGAGAAAGTTCCGTTGCTCTGGCTGTTGAAACGATGGATAAGATCGACAGAAATATTTATTACACAATCGAAGAGTTTCAGGCTTATTGCTGTGACTTAGTATTACAGGAGACTATTGCAGAATCAAATCGGGAATTTGAAAAGCTGGAAAATCTTCAGAAGTATATTGATGAACAAAACAACGAATGGATTTCTGCACAGAAGGCAGCAACAACACCGTTAATGCAGGAATTATTGAATAACAAGCTGTCAGAGGAACTCAAAGAAAAAACAGGATTCCACGAAGAAAAGCAAGGATATAAAGTGTTCGGCGAAGTTTTCGTGACAAACAAGTACGGAGCGAATGTAGCTTTAACAGAAAAAACCTCTGATTACAGGCAGGATGACGAACTATGGTGGGAAAAAGCAAGGGAAAATGGTTTATATGTAGGTGATGTCGAATACGATGAAAGTTCGGGTATTCATTCTACTGCCATCGCGATAAGAAGCGATGACGAAGAGGGAAATTTTAATGGAGTAGTAAAGGTTGTTTTAAATATCGAAGAAGCAATTGACATAATCAGGAAGACGAAAGAAATTATAAGATACAACAACGCAGAGTTTAAGTTACTTGACAGGAACGGCAGGACAATTTTTGACCAATCAGGAGAGTTTAAGTTTTTCGAAAATGTATCTAAAGGTGAATTTTTTAAGGAAATAGCAGGTGACAAAGGATATTTACGAAAGAAAGCAGAAGATGAGAAAGAGGGAAAAACAGAATTGTTGGCCTTCGCTCGTTCACAAGGTCATTATGACTACAAAGGCCTCGGCTGGATTTTAACAATTGAGTACCAGACAGCAGAGCTGTTTGCCCCTGTTGTTCAATTAAGAAACATCATACTAAGCATTTCATTAGCACTGACAATGCTGGCCGTTATACCCGGCATTCTTATCTCCAACTATATTTCCAGGCCCCTTTCGAAACTCAAAGCCGCCATGGATAAAATCGGCAAAGGGGACATGGGTATCAAAGTTAACGTAAAAAGAAATGACGAAATCGGCCAATTGGCCAATGCTTTCAACCAAATGGTCGAACATCGCAAGCAGGCCGAGGAGGCGCTGCGGATCAGCGAAGGAAAACTCGGCGCTATGCTGCGTGCTATCGCTGATGACATTGCCGTGATAGATGATGATCTGAATATCATCTGGACAAATGACGTGGCCAGGGAAATATTCGGTGACGATATTGTCGGCAGAAAATGTTACGAAGTATACCACCAAAGGAATAAACCCTGCGAACCCTATCCATGTCCTACCCTCCAGGCATTTCAAGATGGCAACATCCACCAGTACGAATCCCAGATAACAGGCAAAGACGGCAAAAGCAGATATATCCATTCTATCGCCAACGTGGCGTTAAGAGACGAAGATGGGAAACCGACAGGAGTGCTGGAGATCTGCAGGGACATCACAGAACGTAAGCGAATGGAGGAGGCACTCCGCGAAAGCGAAGAAAAATACAAGAATTTGTTCGAACAAATGAGTAGTGGTGTAGGAGTATACGAAGCAATCGATAACGGAAATGATTTCGTTATAAGGGACTTCAACCGGACCGGTGAGAACATTGAACACATAGACAGGAAAGATATCATCGGAAAGCAGGTAACTGAAGTATTTCCCGGCATAAACGAATTCGGATTATTAGATGTGTTCAAACAAGTTTGGGAAACTGGGAAGACAGAATACTTCCCGGACGCTTTATATATGGATAAGAGCGGTCGTCGTAGTTGGCGGGAAAACTGGGTTTACAAGTTGACCACCGGCGAAGTAGTAGCTGTTTATAATGATATCACAGAACGTATGCAGACTGAAGAGGCTTTGCGGGCAAGTGAACGCAAATATTCCGACCTTGTTCAACAATCTCCGGATGCCATTATTTCGCTGGACAAGGCCGGTAATTTTCTATCTTTCAATCCGGCCGCTGAGCGTGTAAGCGGGTTCTCGGCACAAGAGGTAATTGGCAGAAACATTACCAAGGTTGGCATCCTGGACAAAGAGTCCATCGCAAAATCGCTTAATGAGTTTGGGCTGATCCTCACCGGCGCCGAACGTCAACCATTCGATTTGGTTATCACGCGCAAGGATAAAAGTCACGTCCACATTGAAGCCAACGGACGCCTGATCAAGCAAAAAGGTCGGAAGACATGGATACAAGTGACTCTTCGAGACATCACCGAGCGCCGGCAGGCCGAGCAAGAGCTGGAAAAACTGAACAAAGACCTGGAATCCGTCGTCTGGGAACTGAGACGAGCGAACAAAGAGCTTCAGGAGTTCGCATACATAACCGCTCATGACTTAAAAACGCCGCTGCGGGGAATCGGAACCCTTGCCGACTGGATATCAACAGACTATGCCGACAAGTTCGATGAACAAGGCAAACAGCAAGTCAGACTGCTCGTTGAAAAGGCAAAGCAAATGAGCGCTCTGATCGACGGCATCCTGCAATATTCCAGGCTCGGGCACACCAGCCCCGAAAAGCGGCAAGTCGATTTGAACACGGTCCTTTCGGAAGTTATTGCCGGCATAGATCCGCCCGAAAATATTGAGATAATCATCGAGAACGAATTGCCCGTTTTAATGTGCGAGAAAACACAAATCATGCAGGTCTTCCAGAACCTGCTGAGCAACGCCGTCAAGTATATGGACAAGCCCGAAGGGCAAGTCAAAGTCGGCTGTGTCGAGCAGGACGGCTTTTGGAAATTCAGCGTTGCCGATAACGGGCCCGGAATCGACGAGAAGTATTTCAAGAAAATCTTCAAGATATTCCAGACGCTTTCGCCGCAGGATCGAGTCGACAGCACCGGCATCGGCCTTTCGATTGTCAAAAAGATTGTCGAGCTGAATGCCGGCATCGTCTGGGTCGAATCCGAACCCGGCAAAGGAAGTACTTTCTTCTTTACCTTGCCGATTTCATGTAGTTGCCAGGAAGTTCTTGCCGGTTCTACCGCCGAACAAGCATAATAATCTCCTTTCAAAGCTTAATATTGTTATCCGCCCCAATCTCCTTTTTCGGATTTAGGATTTCGAGCTTCGGATTTCCAGCCAAAGGCCGGCGATTGGCTTTGAATTGGCTTTGTTTTCTCGCCGCCTTCAAAGCGTAAAATTCTTCATAATATCCTTTCAAATAGATACTTACGCTCATTCTGCCCACTCGAAAATTGGTCGAGTAGACGTAATATGGCTGTGCCACTTAGGTAAT
>CAZSOR010000144.1:0-11643 GCA_964608395.1 uncultured Pirellulales bacterium | reverse complement strand
GGCTGCCGGAGCTTGCCGGCGTGGTTATACCTGAGCCGACGGATTTCGAGATTGTAACCGCCCATCGCGGGATGCTGTGGCTTGAAGTTACAACTAAGGGCAAAGCCGCCCACAGCTCGGCCCCGCAATTGGGCGTGAACGCAATAGGCTCGATGAGGCTGATTTTGAATGAGTTGGAAAGTTACGAAATCAAAACCGAGCCGCATAAGCAGTTGGGTACGTGCTCGATTAGCATCAATACAATCGCCGGCGGTAAAACGATGAACGTTGTGCCGGATAAGTGCAGCATCGGAATCGATATACGCACTCTTCCCGGGCAGGATCATCAGGCTATCATTGCCGATTTAGAAGAAATCTGCACAAAGTTGAGAACCGAGAATACACAATTTGAAGCAGCCGTTTCTGTAATACGCCAGATGCAGTCGATGGAGACTGATTCCGATTGCGACTTTGTTAAAGATTTTTGCTCCGTTGTTGAAACCGATAAAACCAAGGCCGTAGGCTACACAACGGACGGTCCTTATTTCGCCACGCTCGGCAGCCCGGTTGTTATTTTCGGCCCGGGCAAGCCCGAGCTATGCCACAAACCGGATGAATATATCGATATCACCGACCTTGAAAAAGGTGTAGAGCATTATAAAAATATCATCTTAAAATTCCTGACCTGATCAGGATGCCGGAAGCCGACGACAGCTCTAAGCTTGAGTATTGACAAGCTGTTCGGGGAATGATGCCTCAATAGAGCAATCTTTCCGAAAGAGCATTTGATTTTAAGTGTGTTGAAAATCCGGTGTACAAGTCCAGGAACGTCTGTTATACAGATGTTTGCTCCGAAAGAAGTCGTGCAATATTTCAATAACTGGTATTACGAAGATAAAATTGAGGACGATAATGGATCGACTGAAAGAAATATCCGAGCATCGAGACAAGGCGCATCAGAAATTGCTGTCTCTCAAATCCAGAGTCTACGAGGCGTTCCTTGAGATGGAAAAAGCGGCCTATTGCGATGGTGCTCTGCCGAAGAAGACCAAGGAATTGATAGCGGTCGGTATTTTGGTTGTCATCGACTGTGAATCGTGCATGCAGTGGCATATCGAACAGGCAGCCAAAGCTGGGGCTTCGGTGCGGGAAGTCTTTGAAGCAGTCGAAGTGGGAATTGAAATGGGCGGCGGCCCGGCCACCGTCTCGGCAAGGTTCGCTCTCGATGTTATGAACAGTATTTACAACAAATAGCTGCCAAAGGAGAAAATCGAGATGGCAAAATATCAATTCTATATTGTGGATGTATTTACTGAGGAGAAATATGCCGGCAATCAACTCGCAGTTGTCCGGGACGCAGCGGCTCTATCGGATAGCCAGATGCAGCGTATCACCAGAGAGATGAACTATTCGGAGACAACGTTCATCCTAAGCGAACAGCCGCGAGAAGGCGGATATGATGTTCGTATTTTCACGCCGGCAGCGGAGGTGCCTTTTGCCGGGCACCCGACTCTGGGGACCGCCTTTGTAATAAAGCACGAAATTATGAAAGAACCTGCCGAGACCGTAATCCTTAATTTGAAGGTCGGCCAGATTCCCGTTACTTTAGGTTCCAGCGGAAAAGATAAAGATATCTTATGGATGAAGCAAATGGACCCGACTTTTGGCCTGACTATCGAGCAGGGTTCTGTTGCAAAAGTTTTAGGTCTGAATGAATCGGAAATAGACGATAGATTTATTGTTCAGGAAGTCTCTACCGGGCTGCCTTTTATCATCGTACCGCTCAAGAGTCTGGATGCAGTAAAACGGGCCAAAGTTAACAGAGATAAATGTTTCAAGCTGATTGAGGATACACAGGCCAAGATGATTCTTGTTTTTTGCCCTGAAACTTATCATAGCGAAAACGACTTGAATGTCCGGGTTTTCTGTGACTATTATGACATACAGGAAGATCCCGCCACCGGGAGTGGGAATGGTTGTTTAGCCGGGTATTTAGCGAAACATCGTTATTTTGGAGAAAACAAGGTCGACATCCGGGTTGAACAGGGCTATGAAATATCAAGACCATCACTGCTCTATCTTAGAGCGGAAAACAAGCAGGAAAAAATCGACGTGTCGGTCGGCGGAAAGGTCGTAATGGTTGCAAAAGGGCAATTGTTATAAGGCACGTCTCAGCGGCATGAAAATGTGATTCGAGTGATTAATCTGAATAAACGAATAAGGACCACGTTAAAAGAAATGGGGGCTGATCTCGTCGGTTTTGCCGATGTATCTGATTTGCCTGCCGATATAGCCGGGGGGCTTGTCGGCGCGGTTTCTATTGCGGTCAGAATCGATCCATCGGTGGTTAGCGAGATATCAAACGGCCCTACACAAAACTATTATAAAGAATACGAAAGGGCCAACGAGCTTTTGGCGAAGCTGTGCAGGCGGATAGCCGATTTATTAACAACTTGCGGCAGGCAGGCCGATATATACGTCACGCTGTGGTGACTGTCAAAGATGTGTGGACCGATGTCCCGCCGGGGCAATCGTCGGGTCCAACTAGAGTATGGGTGCTCCGCGGGAATCGATATATGATGCCTTTACATGCCGGGATAAAGCTATGAATCTATCAACGCAACAGGGTATTAATTCGACAATTTGCGGGATTTGTATCAACGCTTGTCTGTGGTCGCAAAAATATATTTCGCGCGAATCGAGCCTTTGAGGAATGTGGCCGGCGTTTTCTTTTGCCGCTGAATTACTCTCGTTCGGTTTGCCATGGCTCCTGGTAACCGGGAAGTTCGCCGGGTTTGGGTGTAGCCATGGTAATTGGCATCTTGATGGGTATTTTTTCGGAACTGCGAACGACTCTGCCCAGCTTTTCTTTTGTTACCCGGACTGGCTCGATAATAAGCTCGGGGACGCTGTAGGTCCAAAGGCATGAATCATAATATGTCGGGTTTTTCTGGGGCAGCCGTATCGGCTTGTGTACTTTGCCGTTTGTGTCTACGTATGCGATATATGTTCTTGTGAATACGCCACTGCCTCTTTTGCTGCTGAACACGATCCATCGGTTGTTACTCGAGAAGCTATGCCAGCTTTCACTTTCGTTGCTGTTGATATCGAGCCTGCGGTGTATGTACTCGCCTGTTTGTTGAGCTGATTCGAGGTCTATCATATACAGATCGCTGCTGTGTCGGTAAACGGGGAAGCAGCCGTAATCACACATGCAGAACAGAAGCCAGCGGCCATCCGGGCTGATTCTCGGCAAAAGGATGCTGAGGCCCGTATTCTCGGCCGAAAGCACCGATTCCAGCGGGCCCCACTGGTCGAGGTCGATGTCGTAACTTGCGCGGACAAGATCGTACTTGATTTGGGCATAGGTTTCGGGGACGACATTCCGATCCGCCCACGTTATCGGCGCGCTGCAGAAGTATAAGTACCGGCCGTCGGCTGACCATGTCGGATACGTTTCGAGCCGGTCTTTTCGGGCAAGATTCGGTGTGGTCTTTACGGTTTTTGAGTCAACCAGATAATAAGCCATCACGGAATCGAAGTCTATCACATCCCGGACCTCGCTTGCGGCCGAATGAAAGAACTGCTTGACTTTGTTGACGGAAAATGCGGCAACCCGCCCGCTCGGATGCCATGATGTATATCCGAACTTTGTTCCAATCTTTCGGACTTTGTCACCTTCGACCAGCAAAGCCGAGCTGCCGTAATCTACGCTGCGGATGCCAATCAGCATTTTTTCGGTATGGTTTCTGCAGAAAGTATGGCAGTTGACACAGCCGTGCTTTAAATAGCCATTATTCAATATAAGCGATTCATCAAAATTATTCAGATTGCGCTGGTAGATGCCCATATCCCTCCAGATACGATGGCCCGGCCGAATCTTTCTGTATACGAGGAAAGTATCTATGTCCTCACGTGCAATTTTGACGGTGAGAGTTTGAAAGCGGGACCAGCGTTCATTTTCTGCTTTGGAAGATGATGCGGCGGACCCGGATTTGACATAGACATCTATATTGAGCTGCCGGCCGCGGTTCAAATCCAGAAGCTCATGCCAGGCTCGCTTTGGTATCAAAATCGTGGGTGTCTTGCTGAATATCTCGATAGGTTTTCCTTTTTCGGAGTGTATTTTTACGAAGTAGCCTTCCCCATCCTGCTGTATGGTAAAGTTCAGTGGTGCGATGTTGGGTGGGATAACACTGCCGGAGTAATCCGGCTGAACTTTTGCCGGCCGGTCGATGGAACTGTATTGCGTGATCGTGACTTTTCTGCCGCGGCAGGAATAAAGCAACGATACAGCTATAAGTACACATACGATTATCGGGTACATTAGTTTGGCTTTTTTGATTTTATGTAATTTTGCTTTCATACGTTTATGCGATTAAGTCATTTTTTCGGGCTTGAGAACGCAAATATATAATAGAAGAAATAAGTATTTCGGAATTTTTTTGCCAACTCGTTGGCAGCGGCTTGTTTATTATTGCCATAACCGCTGAGAATCCGGCTGAACTCTTCGATCTGCCGACGTATCTGAGGGTTTGATTCATAATCGCTTAGAAAAAGAGGTTTTCTTGTTCCGTACACGTATATAAGAGCTGCTTCTTCGTAATGTGTCGGTATTTCGGTGTAACCTAAGTCACGCACAAGCTCGATTTTCTGGACGAATTTGCCTAAATGCTTGTTTAGCAAATACCAGGTCATCAGATATTCAAAAGCCATGCGGTTTCGGCTGTTCTTTTCCAGCAGCCAGGAAAGAGCTATCTCCCTGGGCAGAGAATGAGTGGGCTGATCCTTGTCCAGGCACAAAGAGCGTAGATGCTGGATGCGCCGGTCCGAGGAGAGATCCACGTCGGTCCGGAGGCGATCAAGATATTGTTTGGCCCACTCGGCGTGAAAAAGAGTCTTGCTAAGCACGTTGAGATATATTTTTGCGGAGCCCAAATTACCTTTAACCATATTTATTAAGGCCAGTCTCTGCAACACCATAGGACGGTCCCCGATCGCTTCGAGACATTCGGTCAGGGCATTTTCTGCCATATTAACAAAGCCGATGTCCAAATAAAGATCGAATATCTGCCATTCTATCCATTTGTATTCCTTGCTGGACAGGAACAGATAATCCTTATGCTGGGGCCAGGAGAACATATCGTAGCCGAGCCGCCCTGTCTGATACAAAGCCCTGTTGACTGCATTGGCTATTAAGGGATCCGTGGGATTTCGCCGGGCGGAAATAAGCAAATTCGGCCACATCTTGTGGTAAGCATAGTAATCGACCTTAAACCTCGTTCTAAGATTATCATTGCGGGAAAAGAAAACAGTGCCGCCGGCAATAGCAATCAAGAGCAATAACTCGATGACACATTTGAGTTTTAGCGAGCCGCTATACCAGGAAAATATTTTTGCCGACAGGTTGGAAATATGATTTCGACGCTTTTTTGCTGATTTTCTGCCTGGCCGGTTTTTTGCAAAATGTAGCTTTTTCCCGAGTGCCCGCCAGAGGCCAAATACGAGAAGTGTCAAAGGCGGGAGCAGATAAAGCAAATATACTATTACTACTGCTCTTTTCCGAGCATCATATTTCAGAATTTTCCATGTGAAGGGCAGCAAGTTGCTAAATGCATCGATGATACTGATCTGGAAGATCAGAACACCCAGAATATAGGGAATAGCGGCAGCGGATAACAAACAAAACAGGCTTATCTTCCAGCGGGACCTTAAAATCAGCTCATAAATTGCACAGAGAACAGCAAAAAGGAGAAAAGCTCCGCCGGCAAGATAATAAATAATGACGGACATGATTAGAAAAACGCTTACACAAATGAAATTCTTATTTTGTGACAGAGTTATCTTCAGGTACAAACATGCAGTAAGTAACGCACATAAAAAAGCCATTGTTGTGACAAAGTGATAAGTATACTGCGTGTACAGAACAAGCAGGAGAATCGGCAGGGCAAAACGAATCAGGCGAGTTCGCAGTGAATTTGCAGCTTTCAGCATGTAGTCGAAGCATAAGCACATCAGCCATGCCTGGACTGTTATGACTAATGCTCCCGCCCATGAATAGTAGAAGAGTTGTGAAAAGAAGGCTGATAGATATTCGACAGGGCCGCCCGGGTATGACAGAAACGGCAGAAAAAAAGTCCAGCCTTTGTAAAAGACCGGGAAATTCGTAATAACTCCGGCTCCATGATATATAAGTCTAAGATCCACATAGAGCCAGAGATACAGATAGAAAAGAATAAAAAAGATAAAGCTTTGCAGCAACCGCTCCGGGTGCCGGCCCGAGTATCGCTTTATCGTTTCTGGTTTACAAGATTGCGAAGCATCAATCCGCCCTAAAGATTTTACATGCGATTTCGGCATTGCTTTTCTATACCACAGAATACTCTTAATGGAATCGAAGCAACTGTTCGAAAGCCCTTAGACGAAAACGAAATATACTCTGAAACCGGACCCTGCCGTATGGTCATAGTACTGTAATAGTCATCCCGATAATAATATGAGGTCACGCCATGAGCGGGCCTCAGTAACCTTATTACAGCAGGCTCACAATTACATAAGTATATACGATTCAACATAGACAGCAAGCAAACAATGGCATATGTTAAGCATAAAAAGTAAAAATTAGCGACACTCGAAACAGTTAGTTAAGGGATCTAACATATTCAATATAGTCTTAGAGCCTATCTATATAAGCTTTGTGTTGCCGATATATTCAAAAGTAACATAATTTGATATGATTATGGAATATCGAGCCGCATAGATGACTATCCGGTGCAGGGGTAGTATCGCTGAAGGTAAAACTGCAATGAGCGTTACGGGGCAAAGAATTATGGGAGTGCATTTTAGAAAATATCAGGGACTCGGAAACGACTATCTTGTTATCGATCCGAACATTCACGATGTGGATTTGACGCTGGATACAATTCGATTGATATGCGATAGAAACTTTGGAATTGGAGCGGATGGGATTCTGTACGGCCCAATCAAAAGCTCAGGCAATTTGAGTTTGAGGATTTTCAATCCCGACGGCAGCGAGGCCGAGAAAAGCGGCAACGGATTGAGGATATTCGCAAAATACTTATTTGAGAATCAGTACGTGGATAAAAAGAATTTCAGCATCGAGACATCAGGCGGAATTGTCGAAGCATATATTGAAGATGACTCGGTGAATTTGATTAAGGTCAATATGGGGAAGATGACTTTCCGAAGCACAAAGATACCGGTCAGAGGCAGAGAAAGAGAAGTGGTGGACGAAGAACTGCAAATAAAACGGGTCAAATATAAGGTGACCTGCCTGTCTGTCGGCAATCCCCATTGCGTGATTCCGATGGATGAGGTGACTGAGGAAAAAGCAAAAGAATTAGGCCCAGAAGTTGAGAATCACAATATGTTTCCGAATCGAATCAACATGCAGCTCCTGAAAGTCATAGACAGGGCAAATATCGAGATAAGGATTTGGGAAAGGGGAGCCGGGTATACATTAGCTTCCGGCAGTAGTTCCTGTGCGGCGGCTGGGGCGGCTTACAAATTAGGAATGGTGGACAACAAAATCAATGTGAAGATGCCGGGCGGAAAGTTGGTAGTAGAAATCAGCGAGAGCGAAGATATATATATGACCGGAGCGGTCGAAGGAGTCTTCGAGGGCCGATTTCATCTTGACCTGGAGCAAAAGATTTTAAGAATGAAATAACAATCTACGATGGGTATGCTTCGGTGCGAGAATGGCAGATGACATGGAAAAAAGGAAATGGCCGAGATTGAGGCCTGCAAATAATAAAGACTGTGACAATATTGCCGACTTAGTCTACGGCATTCTAAGAGAATATGATTTGAAGCCGGACCCGGCATGTACGGATGCCGACATTAAAGACATCGAGTCTTCTTATTTCGGCCGGGGCGGAATGTTCTTTGTGCTCGAAACCGAAGATGGCTCGATCGTCGGAGCATACGGTCTTTATCCGATTGATGAGCATACCTGCGAACTTCGTAAAATGTATCTGCATAAAGCCCACAGGGGGAAAGGGCTGGGCAAGTTCTTGCTGGAAGATGCGTTGTCTAAAGCGAGGCAGCTTGGATTCGAAAGAATGGTTTTGGAAACTGCTTCGGTTTTAAAAGAAGCGATCGCTTTATACAAGAGCTACGGTTTTGTAGTATATAATCCGCAGCACATGTCAAGTCGATGCGACCAGGCGTATCTGCTTGAATTAAAATAGGCATTCACTGTTCCAGCGTGTCACCACCATAGCATAAAAGGCTAATTCGGTCGAAATTTTGAAAAATGGTGAGCTTCTGATTAAGACTGTTGGAACTCGAATTGGTCCTTAAAGACCGTTTTGAAATTGAAAACATCGTTGAAGTCGTCTATCGAATCGGTCGGTTGCGCGCTCATCCACTCGTTTCGTATCATCAGCCAGACGATTTCGCCGAAATCACGAGTCGTTTTGATGCCCCAGGTATTTAATACGAGCATTGCTAATCTTCCCCATTTTTCGAGAGCCAGTTTTTTCAGCCCCTCGCAAAGCGTTTCGCCGCTGACGTGTTTGGGCTCGGTGGCGACGTTTTTCGCCGTATAGCCAAGTGCTTCATACACAAACCTGATCGCCTGAGGACTGTATCGGCCATCCTCGGCGGCAATTTGTTCGAGATTTTTCTTCATTCCGGAAATCCACTCCTGTATTTCACAAGCTATTAGGCTTATGTTTCATACGAATCTTTTGCAATCTTGATTCTAAAACATATCCAGCCGGCAGTCAAATATATAAAGAGATTCTTGACGCGCGGGGGATTGTAGTGGAGAATTCAATCACGGCCAGCAAAGGCTGTCGGTCAGGTTGTAACCCAAAAAATGCTTGAAAGGCAATATATCATGTTGAAAAAAATCCTTTTCTTATCGTTGTTGCTGATTAGCCGGATCGGGTCGGCTCAAACCGGTGATTATTTTAACGCTCGCTTCGGCGAATTGCTTGACGGTTCTACCGGCAAGGTTGGTCTATGGTGGGCCTCGTCCGGGTGGAAAATAAGTCGGGACAAATCCCTGCCCGTTGAAAAGAGCGAGGCCGTTATGATACAGGCCGCCCGTAACGAAGCGGAAGCTGCGCAATTAGTCGTCCGGCCAACCATGCCTCTGATCGGTTTTACAGCCCGAGCCGGAGACTTGTCCGGCCCCGGCGGGGCGATTATCTCCTCTGAGAGCGTCGAAATCCTTAAAGTCCGGTATGTCAATGTTGAGCGGCCGACCGACAAAAGTTCCGTACCCGGTCTCTGGCCGGACCCGCTGCCGCCGTTGAAAGGTACTATAGACCTGGAACCAAATAAGAATCAGCCGTTTTGGATTCGCGTCAAGGTGCCGCGGAGTGTTCCGGCTGGAATCTATACGGGCAACATTAAACTACAAGCACAAGATTACAACGCTGAAGTTACGCTGCGCGTAGAGGTATATGATTTTGTACTTCCCGACCGGATGACCTGCACTACGGCATTTGGTTTCTCGCCGGGCAGTGTATTTCGCTACCAGAAGCTGTCCGATGCCGGACAGAGACGGCTGGTGCTCGATAAGTACTGGGCCAGTTTCAGTGCCCACCACATCTCACCTTACAATCCGGCGCCGATGGACAATATAAAGGTGACCTGGCCCGACATAAAGCCACCGGCTCGCAAATGGGAAGGCGGCGTCGAGGTTACTAACGAAAAGCATGCCGGCAAACAATCCCTTTTGCTCTTCGATGACAAAAACGACCTTAATGTCACCGTCGCTTATAAGTTTCCGATCGAAATTCCGCAAGATGGATTACGCTTGCGTTTCTGGTATAAAACCGCTCTGCCAGAGCACGCATTTTTAGTGACATTTAACCACTACGATGCATCCGACAAATGGATTTATGGCGGCAATAACGATATCGGAATTGAAGGCGCTGGCCACTGGCAGCAGTTCGACAGGCTCATCAAGACCTTCCCGAAAGATGCCAAATCGGTTCGTCTGAATCTCCGGGCTACGACATGGACCGAAGCCGGTGAGAAAACCGGCCTTCTCTGGTTCGATGATGTTTCACTGACAAATCCCTCTACGGGTGACGAACTCCTGGAGGGCGGCGACTTCGAGCCGCCAACCCTTCCGCCTGTCGAGCGTGAGAAGCTCAAAGCCGTGCTGGATTTCTCGGACTGGGACAAAGCAATGGCACGCGGAATTGACCATTACGGCTTCAACTCCTTTCGCTTGGGCATTCCCGGCCTGGGCGGCGGCACTTTTCATGCACGCAGCGAGCCACAGTTGCTCGGTTTTGGGGAAGATACGCCACACTATAAGGTTCTCTTTAAATCCTACTGTTCCCAAATCCAGGCACATCTGCGTCAAAAAGGCTGGCTCGACGAGGCTTTTGTCTATTGGTTCGACGAGCCTGCGCCAAGGGATTACGAATTTGTGATGAACGGTTTCCGCAAACTCAAGGAGGCGGCCCCCGGCATCACTCGCATGCTGACCGAGCAGGTCGAGCCGGAACTTATCGGTGGGCCTGATATCTGGTGCGCGGTTTCTAATCAGTACAAACATGAACCTGCGGAAGAGCGTCGCAAGCACGGCGAAAAGTTCTGGTGGTATGTCTGCACGGGGCCAAAGGCGCCATATTGCACGTTGTTTATCGACCATCCCGGCACCGAGTTGAGAATCTGGCTCTGGCAGAGCTGGCAGCGTAATATCGAAGGCATTCTGGTCTGGCAGACCAACTACTGGACGAGCTCCGCTGCGTATCCGGACTCCGAGCGTCCGCAGAATCCTTACGATGATCCTATGGGCTGGCGGTCAGGCTACAGCACGCCCAGGGGCGATAAAAGACCATGGGGTAACGGTGACGGCCGATTCATTTATCCGCCCGAAGCCGCCGCCGATGCGCATCCATCCGGGCCGGTTTTCGATGGACCGGTCGACAGTATCCGCTGGGAAATGCTGCGCGACGGCATAGAAGACTACGAATACTTAGTTGTCTTAAGAAAACTTATCGAAGCCAATAAAGGCAAACTTACCGCCGGCCGGAAGCAAAAATACGATGCCCTGCTCGAAGTACCTGAGGATATTACAAGCGATATGACTACTTTTACCAATGATCCGGCTCCTATCGAGGCCCGCCGCAACCGGATAGCTCAAGCTATATCCGAGCTCAGCAAGCTGTGAATATTTAACTTGATTTCCATTGCTTATTGAAAGGATAAAAGATGCAAGTAGATCCCAATGTCGCCCCCGTTTTCAGCCTATTTTTTTTAATATTCATGATACCTTTAGTGCTGATAATTGTCGCCGTAAAGACTTTGATCTTCTGCAAGATATTTTCCAGGGCCGGCTATAGTTGGGCCCTTGGTCTTTTAATGCTCGTACCAATAGCGAATATCGTTATGCTCTTTGTTCTTGCCTTCGTAGAATGGCCTGTTCAGCAAGAATTGCGCTCATTTAGACAGCAAAGTCAGGTGGCGTCATAGCATAGACGCCAAAATAGTCTCATCTTCCCAGTTCTTAAATCCGGCAAAACGGGTATAACCGCTCATGCCGGACTGTATGCAGCTTTAAGCCGGATGTGTCCCCGGCATGAAATATACTTTAACAGCCCAAAGGGCTCGCTTCGGGAAAATGCCGAAAAAGTATGAGTAATTTACTTCACTCGCGCATAATACTTAATA
>CAZSOR010000143.1:0-11654 GCA_964608395.1 uncultured Pirellulales bacterium | reverse complement strand
GCTAAGTCAATATTTCGAAGTCCCATTCGTTTTCGAGGTACGCGACCTCTGGCCCGAAGCGCTCGTCAACGTCGGGGCTTTGAAAAATCCGCTGGCAATATGGTGGCTGAAGCGAATGGCAAAAAAAATATATGCCGGCGCAAAACATATCGTCGCCCTGTCACCCGGCATGAAGGAAGGTATCGTCCGCGCGGGCGTGCCGGCCGGGAAGGTGACGGTAATACCGAACGCCAGCGACCTGGACCTGTTCAGCCCGGACCTGGACGGCTCGGTACAGCGTGAGCGGCTCGGATTGAAAGATAGATTCGCCGCGATTTACTTCGGGGCGATGGGTTTGGCGAACGGGCTTGATTACGTAATCGAGGCCGCGCGAATGTTAGCCGAACGGGACAACAATAATATCGCCTTCGTGCTGCACGGAAGCGGCGGAAAACGTGCCGAACTGGAAAAGATGGCAAGCGAATACAAACTGAAAAACGTAATCTTCAGTGACCTCGTGCCCGACAAGGAACAAGTCGCTCAAATCGTTGCCGGGTGCGACGTTTGCATGACCATCTATCGCGCGGCCAAGGAGCATACATGGTCTCCGAACAAAATGTTCGACGCCCTGGCGGCGGGAAAACCCGTGCTGATAAATGTTCCGGGCTGGCTGGGCGAAACGATAGAGAAAAACAACTGCGGCAGGTGCCTCGATGCAAATCATCCCCAAATGCTGGCCGATACGCTGGAAGAGCTGTCAGTGGATCCGGAGCTATGCCGGCGAATGGGCAAAAATGCCCGCGAACTGGCTGAGCGGGAATTCGACCGGATAAAATTGGCCGACCGTATCGAAAACGTGCTGATAGAGGCTGTTAGCGAAAGATAATTAATGCAAAAGCATAATAACGAATTGGCTGCCTATGACACTGTCAAAATTATTAAGGCCGACTTTACACACGTTCCGGGTATGGCCCAATGCCATATCAAGTCCTTCCCGGGACGATTTATGACTGAGATGGGTTATCATTGGCTTTGTGCTCTTTATGCTTTTTTCATTAAGCATCGCGGAAGCATTTGCCGGGTCGCTGTTGACGCCGACGGCAAAGTCATTGGTCTGGCAGTAGGCGGAGACTCCCACATCCGGGACAAATTTCTCAGTTCGGCACTGTTCCGCTATCCGCATCTTCTTTTCTGGAAGTTTCTCAGCAAACGACTGGTGCGTCGAGTGCTCCTTCAGGAGCTGACCGGGAAATTACGCCGAAAGCGCTCCGCTAATCATTCAGGCGATACTACAGCGCCAAGTGACATGGTCCGTTCAGGCAATTTGCTGTCAATCTGTGTTCTGCCTGATTATGAAGGGACCGGCGCCGCCGGAAGGCTTATCGAGTCTTTCCAGCTTGCTTGTAAAACCGAAGTATATAACCGTCTTACTCTATCAGTCCTGAAACAAAATAGCCGTGCCGTGGCGTTCTACAAAAAATACGGCTGGCGTCAGAGCGGCATGTCCGGAGAAAGTATTATATTCGTCCTGAATTTATGATTGCCGAAGAAATCTCATGCAGGATTCACCTTTTGTAACTATCATCATGCCGATTCGCAACGAGTCCGATTTTATAGAGCGGGCGATAAGGAGCGTATTGGATAATGATTATCCCGCCGGGAGAATGGAGATTCTCGTTGTCGATGGGATGAGCGATGACGGTACGAGAGAAATTGTGACTCGACTATCTGAGGCGGATAGCCGGGTAATGATGCTGGATAATCCGAAGCGGATTGCTCCGGCAGCGATGAATATTGGCCTTAAGGCGGCACGAGGTGATCTGTTCATTCGAGTGGATGGACATGTAGAAATCCCGGCGGATTTTATCGCTAAATCGATCCGGTGCCTGCACGAACATCCGGAAGCCTGGGTCGCAGGCGGCTATATTAAAACTGTAGCGGATAGTTTTGTGGGTCGCGCGATTGCCTCGGCGATGCGCTCGCCGATTGGCGTGGGCAACTCACGATTCAGGCTGGGAGATTACGAAGGCTGGGTCGATACGCTCGCCTTCGGCACGCATCACAGGTGGATCGTCGATAAGATTGGCTACTTCGACGAGGAATTAGTGCGGAACCAGGATGATGAATTCAATCTGCGAATCATCCTGGCCGGTGGTAAAATATGGATGTCGAAATCGATACAAAGCACATATTTTTCGCGGGGCTCGCTGCGTAAACTCTGGAAGCAGTATTTTCAGTACGGCTTCTGGCGGATAAGGACTTTACAGAAACATAAGAGGCCGGCCAGCTTCAGGCAATTAGTGCCTTTGTTATTCGTCTTGTCTTTGCTGTTGCCGGGATTGGCAGGTTTTTTATGGAAGCCGCTTTGGATTCTATTGGCGATTGAAGCGGCCTTTTATATGCTGGGGCTAATGATCGGAGCGCTGGATGCCGGGCGCAAATCAGGCTGGCGATACGCACCTTTGTCGCCGGTAGTTTTTGCCATCCTGCACTTCGCCTACGGATCAGGTTCGTTGTGGGGCGTTGTCAGGTTTTCCATCCTGAGAGGAAGCGGAATGAAAAAGCCCGAAGAAATGGAAATGTCGAGGTAGCGAAGTTCCAATGGATAATATAATAGAAGAATATCAGCAAAAATTTGCCCGATTTCTCGGCGCCGAGCGGGCCTTTGCCTTCTGGAAAGGCAGAGTCGCCTTATACGCCCTGCTGCGGGCGCTCGACGTCGGCGCCGGCGATGAGGTCATCCTGCCGGGCTATACCTGCGTGATGAATGTCAATCCGATTAAGTACGCCGGGGCCAGGCCGGTGTATGTCGATATTGAGCCGGACACATTCAATATGAATGTAAATCTGTTGAAAGAAAAAATCACAAACAAAACAAAGGTCATTATTGCCCAGCATACATACGGCTATCCGTGTGAAATGGACACCATCATGGAAATCGCTCAGAGCAATGACATTCCCGTAATCGAGGATTGTTGCCTTGCCCTGGGCTCGAAATATAAAGGGAGGATGGTCGGGACATTTGGTCAGGCCGGATATTTCTCATTTCAATGGAACAAGCCTTATACGACCGGCCTTGGAGGAATGGTAATAACAAGCGACCGTCAATTAGCTGAGCGAATCGAAACTCTTACGGCAAAAGAAATATGCCAACCTTCAAATCGGGAAGTCTTCATGCTCCGCATGCAATTGATAATCTACAGGCTTTTAATCTATCCAAGAACAACCGCCCTGGCCCAGAGCCTGTTCCGGTATCTCACGAAAAAAGGGGCAGTCGTCGGCTCCTCAAGCACAAGTGAATTCGAACCGGTCAAAGCCAACGATTTCTTCAAAGGCATAAGCAAAATGCAAGCCCGCTCGGGAACCAGTCAGCTTGGTCGAATGGAAGAGAACATCGCCCACCGGCGGAAAATGACAAAGTTATATGATGAACTGCTTGCGGCCAAAGGTTGGAAGCCCGGCAACGACCACAGAGACTCGGCCGAACCGGTCCTGGTGAGATATCCGGTGCGAATCGCTGAGAAAAACAAGGCTCTTGCGCAGGCTGCCAAAGCCGGCATCGAGCTTGGAAGCTGGTTCGAATGTCCCCTGCACCCGATTGAAACTCCATTGGCCTCATATGACTACAAACTCGGAATGTGCCCCGAAGCCGAGAAAGCCGCCCGCGATACGGTGAACCTACCACTGCACCCCCGCACAAGTAAAAAAACAATCGAGAAAAGCGTCGATTTCATAACGGGCTTTACACAAGCAGACTAATGTCGCCACATGATAATTATTGACTCAGGCGTCTGTTTCCTATTGTCAAGATGATTCCTTGTGGTACCATATTCGGAGTTGATAGTAAAAGCATATAATAAAATGTTCGGTGGCGACACAATGCACAAGCCATTAATGCTAGCTCAAGTCGCACTAAAAGCTTCTGCGGTCGCATTCATATTGCTTCTCCTGGTACCGCCGCCACTCATTATACCGTTCACATGGTTCAACGTCACTGTATCGGCAATAGTCCTTGGAATTGTTATTGCTCTTCTCTGTGTTTCAAGGGGTTTGTCTAATCGGAAAACTTGGGCACGGGTACTGTCCTACTGTGTTTTCATAGGTTTCACAGCAATAGCACTCCCAATGTTCATACGCTCAATTCAAGGCAGGAACTATGGTGGGTACTTCTGGGTCCAACTGTGGGTATTAACAATGTCTATTCTAGGCCTTATTAGTTTAGTATTTGAACAATTGACTAAAGGTTACAAAACTGAACATACCGTTTCAGTTGGACCCTCGGCCCCTGATTCAGTGCGTTAGTCAGCTAAGGGCACTCTGGGGGGCATTTGTGCAATATGAATACCAAGAGCTTGGTTTCCGCCACGGTATTTTGATCTAAGGTTCATTGCTTTTTGCGGATTGCTCCTCGCAGGCCTTCCATCTTCAGGTAGCCCTTTTTCCAGACGATTATGCCTGAGACTGCGAAAACGAGCAGGTAAATAACCAGAGCATACCTTGCCCTGATTTTTGTTCTGAGGCTCAGCCCGAGACCGATCAGAGCATACAGCCCAGCCAGACCATAGCATATCGCAACGGTTCTCTTCAGCGGTATTCCCCTATCAATCATCTGGTCATAGATGTGACCGCGATCGGAAACGAATAACGGTCTGCGATTGAGCAGTCTCCTGGCCACTGCGACAGTGGTATCAAGGATAGGCAGGCCGAAGACGACGACCGAGGCTATCCACCAGCGAACGGCTTTCTCGGCAAATAAAATCATCAGCGCTGCGGCGATAAATCCGAGCAGCATACTGCCGGCATCTCCCATGAATATTTTGGCAGGATGACGATTGAAAGGCAGAAAGCCGCAGACCGCTCCAAGAAGTCCCAAACACAAAATGACGCGGACCGAATCTCCACCTACCTTGCTTGATCCCCAGGTCCCAAGGTGAATGGCCAGCATCAAAAGAGCCGCGGCGATAATCACCGTGACACCTGCACAAAGACCGTCCAGGCCATCGAGAAGGTTCAGCGAATTCGTCGCTCCGAGGACAAATACAATAACGATGGGGATTCCTAAAATCACCTCAAGGTTCTCCGGAATATTCAATCCGAGGTAGGTATTGAGAAAACCGAGGCTGGGCCTGACTCCCACGGCCACGAGAATGACAGCGGCAACGATTTGTCCTAATATCTTCTGGTAAGGCTTTATATCGAATATGTCATCGACCAGACCGATGAAGCAGGCAATCGCGCCGCCAGCCAGGACGCCGAAAAGCCAAGTGAAAGTTGAAGGCAGATGCTGACGGCTGTGGAGATAATAAATACCCACAAGAATGCCAGCGGTTAATCCGACGAGCATGCCTACGCCGCCGAGATAGGCGACAGACGCTTTGTGAGTTTTTACGAGACGATCAGGCTTATCGACAATGCCGAACTTCAGCGCGATGTTCTTGCACAGCCACGTGGCTACAAATGCAAAGACAAATGAAAATACGAGCACAGGCCAGAACTGCAGGACCCAGCTTATGGGCCTTTCAGGACCTATGAGATTATCCAGCATATCCTTGTCCTTTAACTGAAGAATTCCCGAGCACGGATGCACAATTAGATTTTCTTTAGTCTATCGGATGTCCTTGAACCTGTCCAGACCAATCACCGCAGCATTGACGTTAAGGTCGTATCCTGGTATACTCTTTTGCATGTGTTTTTTCAAGATTCTAAAACGTGGACTTGATATTATAATATCGCTATCGGCATTGATTATTCTCTGGCCGGTTTTGTTGTTAATCGTCATAGCGATAAAGGTCAGCAGCAAAGGTCCTGCCGTTTTCAAACAACAAAGGGCAGGCAAAAACGGCAATCCATTCGTGTTTTACAAGTTTCGCACGATGACAATCGACGCCGATCCCTTTGGGCCCAGCCCGAAATCCGGCCGGGATCCCAGGCTCACAAAAATCGGAAGAATTTTACGCGAATATTCCCTTGATGAACTGCCACAGTTTTTCAACGTATTAAAAGGAGATATGAGTGTTGTTGGACCCCGACCGTTATATCTTTCCCAGATGCCTGAGTGGAGCGAGAGGCAGAAAAAACGGCTGCTTGTAAAGCCCGGATTGACTGGTCTGGCACAAATATCCGGACGGGGAGAAATAACGCGTGAAGAAAAACTTGAACTCGACGTTAAATACGTGGAAATAGCAACCTTTTTAGCCGATATAAGGATAATATTGGCGACCATTGCCCACGTTTTAAGCCGAAAGGGCATCTATGAGAAAAGATACTCGCAAGCCGAATCCACACGAGGTACGAAACCTTGAATACTCGATATCTGTCGAGGATCAAGGATGAGAATAATATGAAATATCTGACAAAAATAGAACAGTTGGAGCACTTAAGCCCTGCCGAAAAAGCCGAACTCAAGCAAGTAACCGACGAGTTTGCTTTTCGCAGCAACGACTATTATTTATCGCTGATCGATTGGAACGACCCTGACGATCCGATCCGAACGCTGATCATCCCCAACCTGCAGGAGCTTGACGAATGGGGCCGGCTTGATCCGTCGGATGAGAAAACCTATTGCGTAATGCCCGGGCTCGAGCATAAATATCCTTCCACGGCGCTTCTGCTGGTTAGTAATGTGTGCGACGGGATCTGCCGGTACTGTTTCCGTAAGCGCGTCTTCATCAACCCGCAGAACGAATACCTGCGAGACCTTCCGGCTGCGATACAGTACATAAAGGAGCATGACGAGATTACCAATGTGCTTCTGACAGGAGGGGATCCATTCGTACTTAAACCATCGAAGCTTGAGAATATTATCCGTGAACTCAGGGACATTGAACATGTCAGCATCATTCGTATCGGGACAAAGATACCAGCGTTCAATCCCTCTCGGATTATCGAAGATCCCACTCTGCCCGAGATAATAAATAAGTACAGCACCGAGCAAAAAAGAATATATATCATGACTCACTTTATTCACCCGCGGGAATTGACAGATCTGGCGGCCAAGGCGGTCGGCCTGCTGCAGAAAGCCGGCGCGCTGATCGCCAACCAGATGCCGCTCATAAGGGGCGTCAATGATAAACCCGAGGTCATGGCGGAGCTGCTGGCCAAATTATCCTTTATCGGTGCAGTTCCCTACTATATTTTCCAGTGTCGCCCGGCACTGGGCAACAAAGCCTATACAGTCCCTATCGAGGAGGGATATGAAATTGTCGAGCAGGCAAAGGCCCTTGTCTCCGGACTGGCAAAACGTGTCCGGTTTGTCATGTCACATTCTACCGGCAAGATCGAAATCATCGGTAGGACGGAAGAATACGTCTATTTCAAATATCACAGGGCCGCCGAAGATGCCGACAGCGGGCGATTCCTGGCACTTGTGAGTAATCCGGACGCCTATTGGCTCGACGATTATACTGAAGTGATCAGGGATTACCCTATCGATTTACCCTACAGGTCCTACGGGCCGGAATAAAACCGTGCTGTGTGTTGCGTACTGCGTTCTGTGTTATAATTATTTGTCATCCATCATGCAGCACTCATTACGCCGAACGTAAAATCCTATAACGACTGCCGCTATTGCTCCGAAGGAGATGATAATTTCCGAAAGTGCGAAATCTTTGCCGGCGATAGCTGAAAATAATTTGACGATTATTAGAAAACCAGTCGGCCCCGCTATCGCTAACATGAACCA
The DNA here is from genome assembly GCA_964608395.1 of uncultured Pirellulales bacterium. Classification (GTDB taxonomy): domain Bacteria; phylum Planctomycetota; class Phycisphaerae; order Sedimentisphaerales; family Anaerobacaceae; genus JAFGPJ01. The sequence continues at coordinate 3,994 of CAZSOR010000143.1, read as the reverse complement.
TTTGGCTTTAGGGGCTTTTGCAGCAAGAAAAAGATGCATACATTGAATCCATAGAACAGTCAAAACCGCATAGGCAATCAGATGAAACACAGCATTTGTAACAGGCAGCAGGTCGGCTAAATTCGCTCGCGTGACATTGGTTATGCCAAAAATGAAAGTGGCCGCCACTAAAAGACCCGCAGGCCAAAACGTAAGAAATGAGGAAAGAATTAAGCCTGCAAGTGCACCTGCCAGGTCCATGAAAAAATCCCGAATATCACAGCTACGTCCCGCCACATAGGTCTGAAGCAACTCGTCAAGAATCCCATAGACAACTATCACAAATAACACCAACCAGGGCGCAGCTCGGCGCCATTTAACTTTTCGATTGCCACCGACTGTGGACCAGATTAAAAAAGTCAAAATCAAATACGCCAAAAAATGAAGGCTCTTATCTGAAACATCAGCCTCTTGAACGACATGTGGGATTGGGATATGTGCCAGTACAAACAGCGCCGGCCAGTAAAGGACCAATATGCACGTCGTTATCTTCTGTTGGTGCGATAAAGTCATTGAAACCACCTATAAGAGTCCCTGCCCGGTAATACTGTGTCACTGAGGATTCATCGAGCTGGCAATAATTTTTCTCTACAAAAACGGATAATCTCACGAAAATCCACATCTCCCGCCCCTTTGCCTCATAAAAGCGAAGCAGCGGGAAATTGCTTCACTCTTCGCAGCACCCAAGCCAAAAACGCCCGGAACAGCAACTAATGCGCAAAAAAATATACGAAGTTATGCCCCAAATATAAAGTTTAATATGGGAAATCCGGAATTGAGTGTATAATATAAATATACCGATTGTAGAGTGCCGCTTGAAAAAACTTATTTTGGAGGATTAAGAAAATGAAACGCTTAACAATTCTCGCAATAGTTTTAGCTTGTTTCGCAACGCTATGTCTCGGGCGCAGCAGAACCCGCATTGCGCCACAGATGATAATCCAGCTAACAGATCCCAGTTTGGAAGGGACTGTCAGCCTCGAGGCGGCATTGGCCAAGCGGCGAAGTGTACGACAGTTTAGCAGCGAACCGGTCAAACGCTCACAAATCAGCCAATTAGCCTGGGCCGGTCAGGGCATAACAGAGCCACAAAGAGGCTTGCGAACGGCTCCTTCGGCAGGGGCTATTTATCCCATAGAATTGCTTTTTGCAACGCAAGAGGGTCTGTTTGTTTATCGCCCGGCCGATCACAGCCTGCTGCAAACCGGGAATCAGGATATCCGCAACATGCTGGCGGCAGCCGCTTCCATGGCCGAGTCGGTCGCTGGAGCCGGATGTGATATTATCGTTGCCGGCTCTGTGAGAAAGTTGACAAACCAATACAAAGACAACGCTCGCAGATATTTGCACATGGAAGCCGGACATATAGCCCAGAATATACAGTTGCAGGCTGTCTGTTTAGGCCTGGGTTCCGTAACTGTCGGTGGTTTTGACTCAAAGGAGGTTCGCAAAGTCTGCAGACTTTCAAGAACCCTGGAGCCACTTTATATAATTTGCGTCGGTTACCCTGTGGGAAATGGAACAGCGGAAACCGCCGATGGACAAGCCGGCGCAGCAGGAAAAAAAGCGGCATTAATCATCGGCAGTCAGAATTTCCGCGATGAGGAACTCTTCGAAACAAAGCGTGTACTCGACGCCGCGCTGGTGCAAACAGTCATCGCAAGCACGAGAACCGGCATGATACAGGGTGTGCTCGGTAACGTAGCCGAGGCAACTATTCCCGTGAACCGATTGAAAGTCGACGACTACGATGCGATTATCTTTATAGGCGGCCCGGGAGCAGCCGACTATGCCAACAATCCAACTGTAATGAACATGGTGCGTGAGATGGTCCGCAAGGGAAAGGTCCTTGGGGCGATTGGCGTGGCGCCCACGATTTTGGCCAATGCGAACGTGCTCGCAGGTATCCGGGCAACCAGCTTCTTGTCCGAACGAAACAGACTTATTCAGGCCGGCGCTATATATACTGTTTTCCCTGTTGAGCGAGAAAGACTAATCATAACCGCCACAGGACCGGATGCTGCCGTCCAATTCGGCAGAGCCATCACGGAGGCACTTGCCGGAAGATAATATTTATAAAACGTACTCTCGGAGCAGGTACTTGGATTAATCATTACCAATGAACAGCCGAAAGAGGCGAACCTGCAGATCTAAAGCATATCCTTAGAATCGTTGTAACGATTCGTAATCGGTAATCGCCGGTCCTTACCGAATGCCTTCGGCGTTATTTTTATTCCCGGCGGCGATAGCCTTCTTTTGTACTCGTTTCGGTCGACCATACGAATAACCTTGCTGACCACATCCTCCGGCAGGCCTTGCTCTACAAGTTCTGTTATGGACTTATCCTCTTCGACATAACCTTTGAGGATCTTATCGAGCAGATCGTAATCGGGAAGCGAGTCACTGTCTTTCTGGTCAGGTCTGAGCTCGGCACTTGGCGGCCTGGTTATCACATCTACCGGTATGATTTGACGCCCGGCTACCCTGTTAATATGCTCGGCCAGTTCGTAAACGGTCGTTTTCGGAACGTCCTTTATTATTCCGAAGCCGCCGGCGGTGTCGCCGTAGAGAGTCGAGTACCCGACCGCCGTCTCGCTCTTGTTGCCGGTCGTCAGCACGAGCGAGCCGAACCGGTTGCTCAGTGACATCAGGATACAGCCGCGAATTCTCGCCTGCAGATTCTCGTACGCAATCCCTTCGTCGTTCCAGCCCTTGACGGTTTGAAGCGACTGATGGAACTGACCGAGCATCGACCCAATCGGGATTGTGTGAAATTCGATACCCAGGTTTTCAGCCAGCTTCTCGGCGTCGCTTATCGTTTCGGGGCTGTTGAATTCTGACGGCATGCTGATGCCTATAACATTTTCGGCGCCCAATGCCGCTACGGCAATCGCAGCGGTAACCGAAGAATCGATGCCGCCGCTCAGGCCGAGCAAGACCTTCTGAAAACCATTTTTACGTGCGTAGTCCCTCGTGCCAAGCACGAGCGCCTGATAGATTTCGTCGAGAGGGTCACTCGGCTGACGAGCCGCAGGCTGCGCCGGCTTGATTTGCACAGTACCGTCGGCTGCAGCGCTCACATCAGCAATGATCAAATCCTCGTCGAACGCCTTTGCTTTGGCAACAATCCTGCCGGTCGAATCAGCAAATATGCTCCGGCCATCAAAAATCAATTCATCCTGACCGCCCACAAGATTGCAGTATGCAACGGCACAATTCAAATCCTTTGCGCAAGCATTGACCACTTGTTCTCTTGCTTTAATCTTGCCCGTATGAAACGGCGAGGCTGAGATATTGACAATCATCTGGGTTTGACCGGCATCTTTGAGGAAATTGGCCAGCCATTGGTCTTCCCAAATGTCGGCGCAGATTGTGATAGCAACATTCAGGCCGCCGACATCGATGACCAGCGGTTCGGAGCCGGGCTGGAAATATCTTCGCTCATCGAACACACCATAATTCGGCAGCAAGCCTTTTCGATAGATTTTACTTATTCCGCCGCCCTGCAGTACGGCAGCAGAATTGTAGCTGTTAGTCTTATCGCTTTCGACAAAGCCCGCTACAACGGTTATCTCCGGGCAATCAGCAGCGAGTTTATCAAGGGTAAGTGAGCAGTCCCTTAAAAAATGCCGTTTGTAAAGTAAATCTTCCGGCGGATAACCGCAAATAGCCAATTCCGGAAAGACCAGCAAATCTACATCCGCCTTAACGGCCCGGGCATAAATTTGCCGCATCTTCTCAGCATTGCCGGCCAAATCACCAACAACAGCATTAAATTGCCCCAACGCTACTCGCACCAAACGTGCCTCCAATCTACAAATCGTAGGGTGGGCTTTAGCCCACCGATCAAGGCTTGCGACATTGCTAAAGGTGGGGCGAGCCCCACCCTACTAAAAAAGAAACGGAGAGGGCGGGATTCGAACCCGCGGTACCCGCAAAGGGCACACCGGTTTTC
>CAZSOR010000142.1:0-11787 GCA_964608395.1 uncultured Pirellulales bacterium | reverse complement strand
TCCAGAACGTGACATTCTTGTCGATAATCTCGCGCAGGTATTTCAGATTGTCGGCAGACGTGTGCTCTGCGGGATTGAAGCGTCCCATGAAATATTGGCCCAGCTTGTTTCCCGGTTTCTCTCCGGTCGTGCCGTAGCCTCCGCCGAGAAAAGCACCGAGATGTGACTCGATGGTGTCATGCTCGGTGTGTCTGTCGCCTTTGCCCTCGTAGCTCAATTCGTCATTGATCGTTGGCTTGTTGCGCGGGCCTTTGCCGTCCGGATTTCGCCATGTATATTCAATCCCGTCGGCGGCATCGGGAAGATTGCGAATCTTCTTCTGGATAATCTGATGATCGTTCCAGCCTACAAGCTCATCGAACTTCGCCGGCCACAACGTACTCGGCACCGTATGCACGCTCAGCGGCGTTGGGTAGGGCAGATATTGCCTGATGATTTGTCCGAATCGGGCGATTTGCTCTTCGGAGTATTTCGGCTGCTTGATATTAAATTCGTTGCACAGGCATATCCAGACGTTGGGATAACTGCCGTAACGGGCGGCGATGTATTTGAGGTAGGGCGTAGGATCGTCGCTGTTATTGCCAGCTCGCAGAACGGAGCGAGATTCTTTGGTATCGGGGCCGCACAGAATCAAATCGGCAATCAAATCGTGCTCCCACGCGGTTCGCACTGCCAGGTCGGCGCGGTCGCCAAACCAGCATGGATTTGGCCGGTGCGAATCATCGCCGGAATCGCTCAGATGCCCTTCATTGTCGAAAAACGGCTTTTCAACCGGGTTGGGATAGCGGTCGCCATACAGGCTGAAACGAAGTTTCTTGAAATATTTCGCATTACCCGCGATGTCGGCGGCGATGTCGTTTCCGCTGGGCTTACCATTCTGCCGACAGCCGGAGAGGAACGAATAATGGGTGTTGCCGAAGATATATTGATGCGAGCCGTCCGAATGCATGTACCATCGACGGCCCGAACTGTTGGGATCGACAATCCAGAAGCCCGGATGATCCGAAGCGACGGCGGTCACGTATTGGTCCTGCTTTTGGCCGTTTAGCTCTGGTTTATTCGAATATACCTCAACCAGATCCCAGCGTCCGGCGTTTGTCGGGCAGAAGCGGATTTTGAAAACGCTGCCGGCGGTGCCTCCTTTGCCGTCGCCGTCCCAGAAGCCGTGAATCTTGTATTCCGGCGAGCCGCTTTCATGCCGGAAGCAAGCCCAGAAATCGATATCCCGTGCCGGCACGTCCGTCTGGCTCTGCACCGGCCCGTCAAAGGTAAGCTCCACAACAGAATACACAGCGGCTTTCGCGATTTCCACCGCCAGAACCTTGGGGCAAACTAAAATAAGAGGCAGCAATAATGCAAGAACCCACATTTTCCCATTTATTTGCCGTATCATTGCGGTTTTCCTTTCATCAGTTAAGGATACTTTGACCAAACAGGCAGTCTAAAGCATTAAACCGTATCAGTCACATATACTTTGAAGAAATTGGCTTTGATTGGCTTTGTTTTCTCGCTGCCCAAAACCACAAAAATCCTCATAATACCCTTTCATATAGACACTTACGTTAATTCTTACTTTTCGAAATTGGCTTTGTTTTTTCAAATAGCACCCTTTCAACTCGTTTCAGGTTTCTTGCTTCGGATTTCCGGCCAAAGGCCGGCAAATTGGCTTTGTTTGGCTTTGTTTTTCGCCGCCCAAAACCGCCAAAAATCAGAAAAATACTCATAAGTCTTTACCATCATTAAACTAACGCCATGTTGCCTATTTTAACATTGGCTTTGTTTTTTCAAATAGTTTTAGGATTTTCCACCGTGTAGGGATTCCATATTTGTCATTCCAGCGAAGGCGGGAATCAAAATCCTTGAATTTATAAAAGATTTTTACTTTTCCCTTTTTCCTTTTTACTTGAATATGTTTTCTATATTCTATTCGTTAAGTATTATACGAACCGCAATCGAAAAAAGCGGGCATATTTTAAATAAATCTCCGTGACTCCCCTCTCAAGTCTGGATTCTCGATATAGACATACTGTATCCTGCGTTTTTTCATTTTTTTTGATAATTACAGGTAACATTATGCCATTGAGAAACGCTATGTATAATGAATGGTAGCTCTAAAACAATCTCATGTTTTCGAATAGGGAGAAAGTATTATGAAAAGGGAAACTAAAAACTTGTGCATAGTATCCGCAATGTCTTTTATCGTAGGTGTAGCGGTGGTACCCTTGGCAGTAGGGGCATTAGGGGCAGTAGTAGGGTTCTCGGGATTCTTTTTTACGAATCGGCAATCACAAGAACGGGAGGCCAAGGCATTCTTCTACAGAACTATGAATGCGATTTTCGAAGATACATATAACTCCGAAGAGGGCTCAGTATCTCCACAGTTCATGGATGCATTCAAAAAGTATGAACCTCAACTTGGGAAACAATGCCGTTTGTACATAATTGACAGCCACTCCGACTATTACGAGTGTTTCACATTCTTCCCATCAGGAGATGTATTTAGTGTACAAATAGAATTGATGAATGATAAATGGAAATTATATGGTTTCAATCCTTGGGATTGGGATTCCTTTTGGAGAGATGCTATCAGGATGTCCAAGAACGTTAAATTGGAAGACTAAGGACAGTGAGACTGTTAAGGCTTTCTACAAAGCATGTCTTAACCTTTTGATGTCGTTTGAGGAAACACTTGCAAACAACTCTCGTTAGAAGTATAATCCGGCATGATATTGGTCCATTATTAGGTTATTTTCTGGAGGTATTTTATGGATCGTCGTGATTTTCTTAAAGCAGGTGTAGCTTCGGTGGCACTTCCAACTCTCGGCGTTTACGCCGCCGGATCGGCCAGGCAAAAACCCAGACGCGTCGGAATAATCGGCACAGGCTGGTACGGCAAGAGTGCACATTTCCGTTTGCTTCAAATCGAACCGGTCGAGGTCGTCGCGGTGTGCGACGTGGATAAGAATATGGTGGCCGAGGCGGCTAAGATGATCGCCGAGCGGCAAGTTTCGAAAAATACGCCTCGCACCTACAGCGATTACCGCGAGATGCTAAAGCGGGAAAAGCTCGATATCGTACATATCGCGACGCCCGACCACTGGCATGCGCTGGCGATGATTGCCGCGGTCAAAGCAGGGGCCGATGTTTACGTCGAGAAGCCCATCAGCGTGGACGTCGTCGAGGGCCAGGCGATGCTCGCTGCGGCACGAAAGTACAAGCGTGTCGTGCAGGTGAACATGCAGCGGCGCAGCACGCCGCACCTGATCGAAGCCCGCGAGAATATCATCAAAGCCGGCAAGCTCGGGAAAATCAGACACGCCGAGATTTGCTGCTACTACACGATGCGAGCAAGGGGCAATCCGCCCGATACGGCTCCGCCCGAAAATCTCGATTACGACATGTGGACGGGGCCGGCACCGATGCGGCCTTATTGTTCGTGGAAGCACCCGCGGGGCTGGCGGGCATTCATGGAATACAGCAACGGAATCATCGGCGACATGGGCGTACACATGCTCGATATGGTCCGCTGGTTGCTCGATCTTGGCTGGCCGAAGACCGTCAGTTCGACCGGCGGCATCCTGATGGACAAGGAAAGCAGGTCCAATATCAGCGATACCCAAGTCTCCACATTCGATTTCGGCGAACTGCCCGTGGTATGGACGCACCGCACATGGGGCAGCCCGGTCGATCCGGAATATCCGTGGGCGGGTTTTATCTACGGCGACAAAGGTACGCTCAAAGCCGACGTTCACAAGTACGATTTTATTCCGCGCGGCAGGGGTGGCGAAAAGGCCCACGGCGATGCGCTCTATGAATATGACAAGTACCCTGAAGACGAGACCGAAAAGGCATTGGAACGTCACGTGGCCGCGCCCATGCGGCGGCACTGGAAGAATTTCCTGGATGCGATAGATTCACGCGGCAGGCCCGTATGCGATATCGAAGAAGGCTATATCACAGCTACATCGTGCATCCTGGCCAATATCTCGTGCAAGCTCGGGCGGAGTTTGGCCTGGGACCCTGAAAAAGGGCGGGTGGTGGACGATGACGAAGCGAACAGCCTTTTGAGCCGGCCGTACCGTCAGCCTTGGGTCCATCCCGATCCGCGAACCGTCTGAAACCGGCCGGATTTACATTAAGAACGAGACATAAGAGTGAAGGTTCAATGCGAATTATGTCCGAAGTTGTGCCTGATTGAGCCCGGCCAGAGCGGCGAATGCCGGGTCCGAATCAATATCGACGGCGTGCTGCGAACCGTCGTCTACGGATATCCCTGCTCCATCCATATCGACCCGGTCGAGAAGAAGCCGCTCTTTCATTTTCTGCCGGGCAGCAGCGTTCTTTCGGTAGCGACCGTCGGCTGCAACCTCCACTGCAAAAACTGCCAAAACTGGGAGATTTCGCAGGCGAATCCCGAGGACGGGAATGTCCCGGCGTATAATTGTCCGCCCGAAAGGCTTGTCGCCGAGGCGAATAAATATCAGTGCCCGTCGATCGCGTATACATACACTGATCCGATTGTCTATTATGAGTACACGTACGATAGTGCAAAGCTCGCTCATGAGGCCGGGATAAGAAACATTCTCGTGACGGCCGGATATGTCAACGAGGAGCCGTGGAAGAAATTGCTCGAGCACGTTGACGCAGCGAATATCGACTTGAAAGCGATTACCGAAGATTTCTATCGGGAGGTCTGCTCGGCAACGTTGAAACCCGTCCAGAACGCTCTGATACTGGCTAAGGCGAGCGAAATATTGGTCGAAGTGACGAACCTGATAATTCCGACGTTGAACGACGAGCCCGAGCAGATGCGCGAGCTTTCGCGCTGGGTTAAAATGAATCTGGGCGCCGATACGCCGCTGCACTTTTCCGGATTTTACCCCCGCTATAAAATGCGGAACCTGCCGGCGACCTCGCTGAGAACTCTGGAGACTGCCCGCAAAATCGCGATGAGCGAAGGGCTGAATTATGTTTATGTCGGCAATGTCGCCAGCAAAGAAGGGCAGAACACATATTGTCCGGGCTGTAAGAAGCTGCTGATCGAACGCAGCGGCTATACGATTCTGAAGAACCGGCTAAGGTTCGGCCGCTGTCCCGATTGCAGCAAAGAAATATATGGAGTCTGGAGATGACACGCAGAAAATTTGTTCGAAAATTAATAGTAGCGGCATCGACAATTATTGCAGGGACTTCATGGTTTGTAAAGAAAGCCACACCGCGTAAATTCATACGGGCTGTTAAATTTAAAAAATATCCTGGTTCCTTAAAACCTATGGGGGATATTTCCAAACAAGGCAAATGGAGCGGTTGATATGGACAGGCAGCTAAATAAATACGACCGGCGAAAACATTTATTGCACCTGCCGGCACTATGCGTTTGTGTGTTCGGACTTCTTCTTGTAAGCGTATGCAAAAAAGAAACTCCCGCTCCTTCGAACGCAGCACCAACTACTTCATCGGAAAAGCCCACCGAACCTGCAAAAGTCGTGCTGCACGCATCACTTGCCGGCACACCATGGTATTCCAACAATCCTGATACACTTAAACAGCAGTTCGATAGTTTCTTCGAAAAAGCCAAACCTGAAACGATAGAAAATGTCATCGCCCTGATTATGCCTCATGCCGGGTATCAATGGTCCGGGCAAACTGCCGCCTTCGGACTCAAAACAACTGAAAAAAAGTACGAAAGAATTGTCGTTATTGGCCCGAGCCATCGTACTGCCATGGAAGAAATCATCAGTGTGCCAAGAGCGACCCATTTTGAAACTCCCCTGGGGCAGATACCACTGGATACGGAATTCATAGACAAACTTCTAAAGTTCCCGATGGTTCAAAACGTGCCGCAAGCGCATCAATCGGAAAACAGTATTGAGATGGAACTGCCGATATTGCAATACTGTCAGGAAGATTTCAAACTTGTGCCGATTGTCGCCGGACAATGCTCGTTGGAGGCGGTTGAAAAGGCCGGAGCCATTCTAAGAAGCCTTCTGGACGAGAACACGCTCGTTATCGCAAGCTCGGACTTTGTGCATTACGGTCGTGCCCATCTTTATGTTCCGTTCACGGAAAATATCCCCGAGCAAATAAAAGAACTCGATATGGGAGCCTATCAGCATATTGCCAATCTGGATGCGAAGGGCTTTCTGGAATATAAGCGAAAAACCGGGGCGACAATTTGCGGGGCCGTGCCGATAGCAATTCTGCTTTCAATGATGAATGAACCATCAAAGGCGCATTTAGTACAATATGCAACATCTGGGGAATTAACCGGCGATTTTTCCAATTCCGTCAGTTATATGTCTATTGCCTTTTCGGGAGTGTGGGTAAACCATCCTGAAATCGAGACGCGGGCAAATAATTCGGAATTGACCGATGAGGACAAGAAACAACTTTTGCTGCTGGCCCGCAAGACGATGGTTTATGCCCTGCAGAACCGCCGCATTCCGGAGGCGTCCGATCTTGGAATTACAATCAGCGATGCGATGCAACCCGTCCGGGCGGCGTTCGTGACATTAAAGAAAAATTCTCAACTCAGAGGGTGTATTGGCGATATTATCCCACTGCGACCTTTGTATAAGTCGGTCATCACAAATGCAATTCATGCCTGTGTGAATGACGGGCGCTTTGCACCGGTATCTCAGTATGAGTTAAGGGACATCACAATCGAAATCTCCGCTCTAACAGAGCCGATACCGACTCGATCGCCGGATAAAATCCGCATAGGTATCGATGGCGTTATCCTTCGCAAAAATGGTCGCTCTGCCGTATTTTTGCCGCAGGTCGCGCCCGAGCAGGGTTGGGACGTCGAACAGATGCTGACAAATTTGTCTATGAAAGCCCGATTGCCTGCCGACGGCTGGAAAGAAGGCGCGAGCTTTCTGGTCTTTCAGGCGGAAGTTTTTGGTGAGAACGAGAAATGAGATTCGCCCGAGGCTTGCTGATATTCAGTTACGGCCTGTTTTCCATCGCCGCCCAGACTTTGCTTTTCCGCGAGTTTGTCACCACATTCGAAGGCAATGATATCAGCGTCGGCATCTTTTTCGGCTCGTGGTTTTTATGGGTCGGCTTGGGAGCGATGCTCGTTCGCAAAGCTGAAACTCTTGCCGAAAAACTGCTCAAACGGATCGAATTTCTTTTCCTGGCTTACCTGCCGGCTTTTGTGCTTCAGACGATATTGATTATTCAGGCTCGGGAGCTTGCCGGCATCGAATCATACGCCCTCTGGTCCATTCGGGACATTCTTCTCATATCGATAATCGTCAATGCCCCGATAAGTCTCGTCACGGGGATGCTGTTTCCGATTGTCTGCCGCTGGGTCGGGTCCGGCCCGATTCAGCAGGGCGGGAGATTTCCTGTCTCGCACGTGTACATGATTGAGGCGGCGGGAAGTTTCGCCGGTGGCATCGGGGTGACAATCCTGCTGGGTTTCGGCATAAGCCCGGCGAGGATTTTCCTGCTGCTCGCCTTGATTTTGTCATTGTCGGTATTTCTCGTTCGGCTTGCGGGGATTTTCGTGCCGGACCCGCAAAGGGCCGCCAAACTCGCAGGTCGGCTCCTCATCTGCGCGTTATCTTTTTTGGTGCCCATTGTTATTTGCCTCTGCCTTGTCCGGGGCTTCGATGAATCCTTAACGAATCATATTCGGATTGTCAAGTGGACGAAGCTCCTGCCAAAGAATGCTCTCGAAGGTTCGTTCCAGACCGCCCAGGCTGAGTATCTATACGGCTCTTACCAGGGCCAGTGGATTGCGGTTCGCGAAGGCAGCGTGGCAGAGGCATTGCCCGACGAGAGTGCCGCCGGACGAATCGCGGCGATTGCCCTGTGCCAGAAGCCCGATGCGAGGAAAGTTCTTGTAATCGGTTCGGGTCTCGGCCTTTGCAGCGGACTTCTGCAACTGCCGCAAATTGAAAAAGTCACCTGGGCGCATTGCGACAGCGAGTATGTGCAGAAGGTCAATGAATTCATACCATCGGGGCTAAAAATCACTGATGAGCGTTTCGAACCGCTTGCCGCCGACGTGCGCTCTCTGCTGGCTGACAAGCATGAATCATTTGACATCGTCATCCTCAATCTGCCCGATGCGACCAGCTCGGTGCTGAACCGGTATTTCACGCTCGAATTCTATCGCCAAATCAAAGAGTCTTTGGTGCCGAATGGCGTTCTGGCGGTTCGAACGGCGGGGGGGGAGAACATTATGGGCACCGAGCTTGTCAATCTCGGCGCCTCGACGAAGCAAACGCTTGAGAAGGTTTTTTCGAAGCTTGTTCTGGCTCCCGGCGAAGATACCTGGTTTATTGCATCCGATTCCGAAAGCGTGACGGGCGAGCCTGGCATCCTGCGGGACCGTTTCGCTTCGATAAACGGCGCAGACGGCCTTTTTACCCCGGAGGGATTGCTATCGGTTTATCTGCCGGACCGTGCCGCCGCGGCGATGAAGAGTTACTCAGGTGCGGATCTGCCGGAGCGGTTTCTGATAAATCGTGATTCGAGGCCTCTGACCCACCTCTATAGTTTGTTGCTCGCAGCCAGGCAATCGGGGGCACCGGCCGCTCGGCTTGTCAAACACCTGGCCCTTGCCGGCCCGCTTGCTTTTCTTATCCCCATCCTCGTTATTGTAGTATTAAGGTTGTTCTACATTTTAAAACCGGTCCAGCAGGGCGGGCCATCCGGCTTCGAGGGCAGCTTCATGGTCTTCTCGGCAGGAGCGGTCGGCATCGGAGCGGTGATTATCCTGATGTATCTTTACCAGACCCGTTTCGGCTCGCTGTATCTGCACATCGGGGTGGTATCATCTCTGTTCATGGCGGGTTTGACCGTCGGTGCGGCTTCGGTACGGCGTTTATTGTCCCAGGAGAAAACCAACCGCAACGAAAAATTACTGCTGCTCGTTATATTTGCACATTCGCTTTTGTTTTGTGCAATCGCTTTTTGGCCGGGCGAGCAGTGGTCACACATAACATTTGCGATTGCGTTTGTCCTGTGCGGCCTCTGCACCGGTAGTTACTTTCCGATAGCAGCCGGGCAGTTGGCCGGTTCCGGTTTCGAGACAGGCCGTGCGGGCGGCATGCTTGAAACCGCCGACCATATCGGTGCGGCGGCAGGGGGGGCGGTAACAAGTCTTGCCCTAGTCCCCGTGCTCGGGGCTAAAATGGCGCTGCTCGTATCTGTGACGCTCATTCTGGCGAATATACCACCGGCGGTGTTGAAGATTACCAGGCCGCAGAAGCTATGGCTTTCAGATACAACTGTTTTGAGGTTTCGCAGCCTCGGCTATATATTGTTTGGCATCGGGGCGTCCGTCGTTTTGTGCTCCAACCTCCTGACTTATGCCGGAGCACGTCTCAGGCCGTCGCTGCCGCAATCTTCTGTCCAGGCGCTTGCGGGTGAATATAGCACCGAGCAGCAATCCGCCGCCCTGCGCGACGGCTCTCGCAAAATCGATTATTTCAAAGTTCTTGACGCCAACGATCAACCCGCCGGATACATCTTCAGCTCGGAAGACCTGGCGCCGGAAGTCCGCGGTTTCGGCGGCAGGATAAATCTTGCAGTGCACGTGGACGACCGTGACGGTAGGCTCATCGGCTTTCACATGATACGGTCAAACGAGACGCCGGCGTATCTTGAGCTTCTCAGCCAGTGGTTCGATTCTCTAATCGGCCGCAACCTCTTTCAGTCTGAGCCATTCGCTGATATTCAGGCCGTAACCGGGGCGACCGTCAGCTCCGAGGCTATTATCTCGGCACTGCAGGCATCGGGACAACGATTCGCCGCCGATGTCCTCAGCCGGCCGGTCGAACCGCTCTCCGAACAACGAGCACATCGGGCAAAATATTTGCCGGACACTCACGCAATATATCTGACCGCCGCTTTCGCCCTTGCCTTAATCGTGACATACTTCGGCGGTTTCTGGAGCAGGCTGGTCGTTCTCTGCCTGAGCCTCGGCGTCGGGGGAATATGGCTGAACGCCCAGTACTCCAGCGAACAAATCGTCACCATACTATCATGGCATGCGCCGGCAACAGCATTTACTGGAGCATTTCTGCTTGTTGTCGGAGTTCCGCTTCTTGTCGTTATCTTCGGCAATCTTTACTGCGGCTACATCTGTCCCTTCGGAGCGGCACAGGAACTTATCGGCTATATCCTGCCTGCAAAATTGAAGCCGTCAATCTCAAACGAATCGATGCAAAAGGCAAGGTTTGTCAAATACGTCATTCTCCTGATCGTGATCATTGTATTCTTCGCCTCCAGGGACCGCACGACATTAGCCGCCGATCCACTCATTTCGATCTTCGGCCGGCAGTTTACAACTGGGGATTTCAGATCGGCATTACTTTTTGTCGTTGCGGCAGCCTTGCTCGGGTCGCTTTTCTGGCCTCGTTTCTGGTGCCGGTATTTGTGTCCGGCCGGGGCTTTTCTGTCGCTTCTTAATCATGCTGCAATACTCAAACGATACCTGCCGGCGAAGAAATTCGGCAGATGCCAATTCGGTCTTACCGGCAGGGACAACGCCGATTGCATACAATGTGACAAGTGCCGGTTCGAAAAATTCGACGGAGCGTCGGCAACAAAAAGACGAGAATTTGCCGGGGCTTTTGCCGCCTGTGTGATTGTCGCAGCGTTATTCATTTCGACCGTCTCGGCGGACAGATTCCTGAAGGTGATTCCCGCCGGATCCGAAGCGGTCACAGTCTCGGCATCGGGCGGCCAGCCGAGAGACGTCGACACCCAGCGAGTTCGCACAATGATCCGTGAGAAAAAACTTTCAGACAAAGAAGCCGAGTTTTATAAACAGATCGAGTGAATATGGAGGTGTAGGATGGGCAACTTGCTTGCCCATGCTGAATAAAGCAATGTAAACCGAACAGCATGGGCAGGAGAACCTGCCCATCCTACGACTGCTATTTCCATGCCGAATTAAGCTCGAAAACTTCAAAAAATAAAGTCCTGGCATTAAATGTAAACTCTGCATTTCCGCCTTTTGCCAAGATTTTATCGTGATTACCGCCTTTTGCGAAGATTTTAAGTGTTTGCGAATTGTCGGCAAGAATCACTCCCACAGGCATATAAACTCTGCCGTCGTTGCCGAATATCTCTATGGATGTGCGATCCACGAGTAATTCGAGTTGAATCCTCCCATTCACAGGCTTCAAGGTGGCCTTATTGCCCAGGCAGGACAGTTCCTGCTTTTCTACATCGTACACGACCGGAATGTCCCGGATTATTAAACCGATTTCCGTTGCTTCCTGGAGCTCCAAGTCGCCGTAGATATGAATAAGTTCTGCTGACATATCCGAGAGAAGATCGTTTCCGTGCTTAAAGGGTATGTACTTCCACTGGCACAATCGACGTTTGTGAAGTTTGTTGACCTCACGAACCGGTTTGGCAAACATTCGAATTCCTTCTTCGGTCGTGTGCAGCGTTAACGTCACCGGAAACAGCATCATCTGGTTGAACGGCATACCGGGCGTTGCTACCCGGCCCCATGCTATCTGGATTCGCCGTCCGTCTTCGACGGGAATATTGCTGAACGTCTGCGAGGCATAGAAGCAGTTGCCGTGCTGGAAGGGTATCGGGCCCGCTTCACTTACGAATTGCCTGCCATCGAAATTACCGATTAAATACTCGCCGCTGCCGCCGTACAAAATCCATTTCTCGTTTTTTAGGTCCCCGTCGACCGGCAGCGAGAAAATTTCAGGGCACTCATGAAAGCACTTGATCCTGCTCTGCAATTTCCACGATTTCAAATCTTTGGATGTTAGAAATCCCATCGTGTTATCATCCAGGTAC
>CAZSOR010000141.1:8776-11811 GCA_964608395.1 uncultured Pirellulales bacterium | reverse complement strand
CAGGCGAGCGAGTCAACCACCCCGCCAGGGCGATTTCAATGAACGAGACAACAAGCAGTCCAATAAATATCCACCGCCAGAATTTTTGCTCGGATTCCAGTTCGGCAAAGCTTCTAAGACGGCTTGCCCGTGTGCTTCGAGAACCGATGGACAACTCGGCATGTTGGGCCGAATAGCCCGAAGACTGCGTGAGAGATACACCAAATCCTTCGAGATCTTCGATTGGCATAACAGCCGTCTGGCACTCCTTCGCGGGCAGGTTCAACGCAAAAATATGATTCCCGACGGAAGACTCAATTGTATAAATTCCCGGTAGGTCCGTCTGTGTAAAGCTTTCTTCGCCGGCATTGAGAGGAATCAACGAGTCGTCTGGTTTGCGAATCTCCAGGTTTGCCGATACGGGCCCTGCTGATTGTGATATTGGCACATAGTCACCCACGAAATACTGTGACTGCCGGTTTGCAAAGATGCCGCCGTATTCGAGGACGGAGTAAAGCAGCGGCACAAATTTCGACGAAAGCGCAAGCTGGCTGTCGGATGGATGCCAGCCCGAAGCCAGCACCAGCAGCGAGCCTTTAGCTACGTGCAGTTCAAACAATGCCGGGTCGTTGCTGTCGAACCAGGCCAGAACCTCGGCTCCCGGCAGATCGTCGATGTTGATTTGACGATGTTTCCAAAAGTGAATCCTGGTGAAATCTCCGAAGCGGGGCTCGGAGAACGGCGCCAGGAGCGGATGTTTGAATTCTATCCGGTTGAGCATTGCATACGTGCTGACGTCGGCCTCCTGCGATTCGATGCTATCAATCCCTGCAAGAGCTGCTATCGTTTTGACAGTATCCGGGGACTTCATTACCAGCAGGACGGTCCGGCCGGATTCGATGTATTTGCGAACCGAATCGATGTGTTCCGGCGAGATCGTATCGGCGGCGATGATCAGGTGCGCGGCCGCAACATCTGCATCCGTGAGGTTTTCCGCCGAACGGGAAATAACAGCCGGATCGATGGAGCCTGTGGCCCTGAAAGCCCGCTGGACGTAATACAGCATGCCTTCGGAGTCACCGGTGCTGTCACTGCCAACGAAAAGAATGTTGACCTTATGCGTTAAACGCGGCGCCATATAAAGGGCGTTGTCAAAGTCGTGGTCGTCACCAGTCAGGATGAGCTTGCCCGACGCTGAGTTATCCGTTCGTTGCGGGGCACGCACAACAACGCTATGTCCCGCCGGAACGTACACTTCTGTTGCGCGATCCGACGTTCCAACGGGATCCTCGCCGGCCCAGCTCAGACCGAAGCGCTCCACGGCCGCATCGGGCGAATTGGTAATACGTATGCTCGGCAGTTCATCGCCGGCTGTGCGTGTCGGATGGTCCCGGCCTGCGATCAATTGTAACGCCGCATTGGTCGAACCTGCGGCGGCAATCGGCTTTAATTCTAATTCCAGAGTCTCGGGCCATTCGTAAGCCTGCAAAGCTTCAAGGCTGCTGCCCTTCTGAAAATCGCTGATAAGCACTATCCGGTGCGTTCTGAATTTTTGCTGCTCGTCGTTGATTTCATCGTCCTCGATGGCCTCTGCCGCGGAGACCAGGGCCTGACCGAGATTGGTCGAGGCCCAGCCCGGCGACATTTTCGATAGTAGTTCGGTTGCCGCCGCCGTACGACGGGCCGAGTCCATAGCATCCCACTGTTCGAATCCTATCAGTGTTTCCATGCCCTGATCGAATTTCATCATGCAGACCCGGTCGGCCCCGCTCACGTCTCTCAGCGCCGACTGTGCGTGGCCGATCGCCCGTGTCCACATGCCGGTTCGCCGCATCGATGCGCTGGTGTCAATCAGAAAGACGGTCCGTCTTGCGACAGGGACCTGGGCGTCCCCGGCTTCCCGCGGGAAAAACGGGCGCGAAAACGCAAACGCAAGCAGGCACAATATGATGCAGCGTAAAATCAAGAGCGGCAGGTTCTCCAGATGGCTGCGATTTTTGAATCGCGGCACCGCGGTGCGCAAAAACATCAATGAGCTGAATGTCACGCGCTTGCGCGTCTGCCGGCGAATCATGTGCAGAATGATCGGCAGACTCACCGCGGCGATTCCCGCCAGAAATAAAGGATAAAGAAAACTCATATCGTCCTCCTGCCCTTCGGACGACCCCTGTGTCTGATTCTTTTACGGTGGCGCATCCGGTCTTGGAGAAAATCCAGCAGGGCCAGGTCGAAGGGCCGGTCCGTCGCGAACAGATGATAGTCGATCCCGAGGTTCCGGCATATGGACTCCGTTCTGGCCAGATGTTTTTCCAGCTTCCGCTTGTAAGCAATCTGGGCGTCGGCCGGATCGACGTACATATTACGCCCGCTCTCTATGTCCTGAAAAAGTGCCGGCGAGTCGAAATCGAAATTCAATTCGGCCGGATCCAGCACATGAAAGACCACAACGTCATGGCCGCCTGTGCACAGATAGCCCAGATCCGGTTCGAGCCGGTCTATCGACGTAAGCAGGTCGGAAATCAGGATGATAAGACCTTTCTTAGTCAGCATTTCGCCGATATGCTGCAGCGGCGGTCCCAGCTTTGTGGAACTGCCCTGCGGAGGAGCCTCCAGTGCGACCATTAAACGACGCAGATAACCCGACCGGTTGCGGGGAAACATATACTGCCTGATCTGATCGTCGAATGTTGCCAGGCCGACGGCGTCACCCTGTGTGTAGAGAAAATAGGCCAGCGTCGCGGCCAGCGTGCCGGCGTACTGTGCTTTTGTGTAGCTGCCGGAACCATAGCCCATCGACCGGCTGTGATCGATCAGCATGTGGCATCGCAGGTTCGTCTCATCTTCGAACTTCTTAATATAAAACCGGTCGCTGCGGGCATACAGCCGCCAGTCAATATAGCGTGGATCGTCACCGAGAGTGTATTGACGGTACTCGGTAAACTCGACCGAGAAGCCGTGATATGGGCTTCGGTGAATGCCTTTCCAGAATCCCTCGACGATTACTTTGGCGCGCAGCTCCATCGACTTGATCCTCATCAGCGAGACCGGATCGATCA
>CAZSOR010000141.1:0-8676 GCA_964608395.1 uncultured Pirellulales bacterium | reverse complement strand
ACTTTGGCGCGCAGCTCCATCGACTTGATCCTCATCAGCGAGACCGGATCGATCAGGCCTTCCGGTCTGCCGGTCGTAATCGCTGAGCCGGATTTTGCCGCTTTGTCTGTCATTATTTATGGCTTTCCTTAACCGATTTCAGCAGGCGTTCGACAAGGTTTTCGATAACCACGCCCTCTGCCTCGGCGCGGTAATTGATCAATACACGATGTCGAAGCACCGGAAGTGCCAGCGCCCGTATATCCTCGAAGCTCACGTGCGACTTGCCGTGGAGCAGCGATCGGGCCTTGGCACCGAGCACCATATATTGCGAGGCTCGCAACCCGGCCCCCCACGTGACCCACTCGTTGATAAAGTCCAGCGAGTTGTCCGGGCCCGGACGAGATGCGGTGGCGATTCTCACGGCGTAACGCACCACGTCCTCGGCGATCGGAACCTTAAGAACGACCTCGTGAAATCGCAGCAGGTCTTCGCCCGTGAATACCTGCTCGATCGGTTCTGGCTCCGTCGCCGTCGTCTGGCGAACGACCGCGACCTCGTCATCTTCCGACAGGTAGTCGATCCAGACGTTGAACATAAACCGGTCGAGCTGAGCTTCCGGCAGCGGATACGTGCCTTCCATCTCAATCGGGTTCTGCGTCGCAAAGACGAAGAACGGCTCGCCGAGCGAATGACATACCCCGGCGGCGGTAACATGGTGTTCCTGCATCGCTTCGAGCAGGGCCGCCTGTGTTTTGGGCGGCGTGCGGTTAATCTCGTCGGCAAGAATCATGTCCGCAAAGATGGGGCCCCTGACGAACACCATTTTTCGCTGCCCGTCGGTCTGCTGGAGAATCTCCGTGCCCGTAATGTCCGCCGGCATGAGGTCCGGCGTAAACTGAATACGCTGAAACTCCAAATGGAACAGTTGCGCCAGCGACTTGACCAGCAGCGTTTTCGCCAGGCCCGGCGCGCCTGTAATCAGGCAATGCCCGCCGGAAAGTATGGCAATCAGAAGATGGTCGATCACATCCTGCTGGCCGATGATAACCTTTGAAAGCTCGGCACCGATACGCTGCCGTGCACTGCTGATCTGTTGGACTGCCATTCGTTCGAATTCGTATGCTTTCGTAGCCAAAATATTTTCCCTCTTTCATTGTAGGGGCAGGCCCGTGTGCCTGCCCTGGGCAACCACACAGGGTTGCCCCTACGGCTGCTGCCCCTAATGTGTCATAGCGTAAAACACGATATTAATTCCCAGCGGATATGCCTTTTTCTCCGAAAACTCATGAAAATACCACTCGTTCTCACCTTCGCGTTCCCATCCGTCACCGAGGTCGGTATTGTGGCAGATAAACGCCATCATCCGGCCGTTGTTATCATAGATGGCCTTATAATGAACCTGTTTCGCATCTTCTCGTTCCCAGGTAATGCCGTAAGGTCGGCCGCGCAAGGCATCGCTGATGTTGGGGATCTGCGGCCTTTCCTTGAGTTCATACGGGACCTGGAATATCTTGTGGCTAAGTCCAATCTCGACCGGCTCGCGGTCGGGAAATACCCGTTTGATCTCATAGTAGAAATTGTCCCACTCGGCTTGCCCCCAGAAATCGTCGACCATCAAAAATCCGCCGTTCAGCAGGTAACGACGGAGGCACTCGATTTCCTCTTCACTGAAGACGAGACGTCCGGGTTCGAGCATGTATATGAAGGGGTAGTTGACCAGTTCCGGGTCCGTTAGTTCGAGTACGATTCCCTCGGGATCAACTTCCATAGAAGTCAATTGGTGCAGGCGAAAAGAAAAGTTCAAATCGCTGTCGGGATAATCCGTTGCCCAGCTTCCTCCGCCGAAGCCGCGACCTCGACCCCGGCCGCGACCGTACCCGCCCCCATAATCCCCACCGCCGTATCCGGTCGAGTATCGGATTCTCACGAATGTGAAGATGTCATGAGAGAACTCCCGGTTGGGCGTCCAGTTTGGCACGCTCCTTCGATTGGAATATCCGCGATTGGAATATCTCCTCGCGAACACTGCGCCTGCTCCAACAAACGCCGCCATCAACAGGATTACGAAGAGATACCTTGATCTTCTCATGGTGTATCATCCTGAACTGCCGGCTCGCGTGTTTCATCAATGATCTTCAGCAATAAACGGTGCGCCTGGCGGAAACGCGGAGCCTCTGCCAGCGCCAGAAGAACGTGCCTTTTCGCCCCGGCGGGATCTTTTGCTAAAAGCAATCGCCCCAGCCGATAATTGACATCGGCAGGATCGGCAGGATCCAGCAAGAGCAGACGCCGGTACGATTCGACCGCCTGCTCATCCCGGCCGAGCTCTTCGCCGGCCCGGCCCAGTTGCCAGTGCAGTTGCGCCAGCATAGGATAAACCGCCATGGATTTCTCGCCATACCTTGCCACGCTCTGCCAGTCTTCCTCGGCCATCGCAATTTCAATCAGTCGCCCGTAAGCGTAGGACGCTTCGGAGGAGATCATCGCCAGCTTGCCAAGCACATCTCGCTCCTGCTCTGTCTCGCCGAGCTGCCGGTGCGCTGCTGCAAGCAACCGATAGCCGTTATCGTCCCCGGAATATTGTGGATACAACGCAATAAGTTTTTCCAGTGGTTCCTTCGCTTCGGCCCACTTGCGATTAGCCAACAGAGCTTTGGCATACCGAGTCAGTGCCCAAAAATTGTTCGGATGCTCTTGAACCCATTCGAGTAGCATCACATAATCGGCGGGGTCGAGTTGTTCTTTTTCCGGCTGCTCGAAGTCAACTTCCGGGGCTAAATTCTCGGCACGCTTTCGGGCGAACGTTTCGAACTGTTTCTCGATATCCTTTATCGGCGCGGCGTGCTTTGATATCGCGTCGTTGATTTGTTCGCCTTTCGCCAGGTCGGCGAGAATCGCCCTGATCGATTCGAGGCCGTAGCGTTCGATGAGAAACTCGACCACAAGCGCCGACTCATAGTATGCGAACTGCAGATCGTTCGGGGTGGGCGGACTCAAAAACGCCGCGCTAAGCTCGCCGATTGGCGTAAGTTTACCGCCGAGAACCATCCCGCGATATTCCGGGTTCATCTGCTGGCCCCACGTCGGGTCACGCTGCGATTCCTCATAAACCGACATCCCTTCGCTAAACCAGCGAGGCATTTTGTTGTGCGTCAGATTCAATGTCACGACGTGGCAGAATTCGTGCCACAGCAGAGCTTTCCAACTGGTGGGCCTCTGGGGATTGGGACTGTTGGCCGTGATTACATTGCCGAAGCACACTCCGAGGAAGCCGTCGCCCCCCGGCATCCCGAACGTTCGGACGGCAAAATCCTTCTGTTCGGGAAAAAGTTCCACAACGACCGGCTTGTCAAGTTGCGCCCCGTATTTTTCGCACAAGCTTGTCTTAGCCTCGCGCAGAAGGTCGATCACCATATCGCCATAGATATCCGCCTCGCGTTTATCCATGCGGAGAACAAATCCATCGGCACGGAGCGTTGTGAACTTAGACATGTGGTCTTGCAGGTTGCTCAGATTATAGGCCTCGATATTATACGCATCGCCCGTGTGCACTTCATCGGCCAGCGACCAGCCTTCCTGTTCGTCACCAAGGCGAAGCAGGTCCTGGGCTAATTGAATTTTCGCCGGCAGATAATTCGAATCGAACTTCAAAGCCCGGCGCTGAAAAGCCGCCCCTTCGGCAAAGCGATATTTCTGGGACAATTTCCTGCCGATAAGATAATCCACCCGCGGATTAGTCGGCCAGAATTTCAACGCCTTTTCGCGATGTTTGACGCTGGCTTCGGAGTCATTTGCCTGATGAGCCAGCACGGCCCGGTACGCCCAGAGATCCGGATGCCACGGATTTACAGCAATCGCCCGATCGAGCAGCTCGCCCGCCCCGGCATAATCTTCACAATCGATTTGGTGCTCGGCCAGCAGAAGCAACGAGGGCACGTGATTGGAATTAATATAAAGAGCGGCGTCAAGCGATTGGATCATCTGATTTCGGTCGCTTTGATAAAACGCTCTTGCCAGTCCGAAGTGCGCATCCGGGTCTTTCCCGAACCGCTTCAGGGCATCCCGATATTGATCTGCGGCCAGCTCGTAATCCTGCTTGGCCAGCGCCAAATCCCCGGCGGCAAGATATGCATCGAGGCAGTTCGGGTCGTTCTTAATCGCGCGGGTGAACAGCTCATCCAGAACGATCCGCGGCTCTTCACCGAGCAGCAGAAGCGAATTGCCCAGGGCGACCAAATCGCCCGGACTCATGTACCTGAGATCACGACTCGTACCCACACGAACGAGCCTGTTGATTGCTTCATCGGCCCGGCCGGGCTGGTCGTTGTGAATATAAACCGTATGGGCAAGCTCTAACAAACGCATGCTCACCGGATAATGCAGCAGCACGATATCCATATCATCCGCGGCCTGGTTATATTGCCCCAGCGCCATCAGTGATTTAATCATCAGAACTCGCCATTCGGCGGCATAAGCCCCGTTTTCAATTGCTTTCCGCGTAGCCTCAAGACATTCCGTATATTTGCCGGTTTTGAATTGCTCATGTGAGGCGTCAATATCCGCGGCAAATGCAGGCCGGCCGGGTCCGGCTATAAATATGATGCAGGCCGTCAATAAAACAATTCGGACAGTTCGCGAAATGCCCCCGCTGTGGTGCGATGTGTATTCGAACAAGGAACCCATATCGTACTCATTTAATAATTATGAATTATGATTTATGAATGCGGCTTCGTCGAGGACGTTATAACAATCATAAATCGAAAATCGTTTACCTTCCTCGCAAACATAAGATTGCGATTCAAACATCCGTATTCTAACCCATATATACGGCCGAGTCAACCTGATGTGCTTGCGATGACTCATTTTAAGGCAGGAATTGAGTGTGAATTATAGAATCTTGCTTCAAGGCGATGAGCTGTGGATGTATTATAGTGCGGCCGGCATTTGCACCTGTCCGGCCACGGCAAAACTTGACGAAGTTATAGCCTTACTGGTTGATTGACATCTCAGGCGTGTCTCCATTCAAGGTTAAATAGATGGTTGCCGATTCCGTGTATTGAAGTTCTTGTTCTTCTGTTTCTATACGTCTTTGCCATCCCTTTTCTCCTTAAACCTCATAAATTGGTAAACAGCACTAATTGAACCATGAACTGTAGTATCGCTACGTGCCTGAATCAGGCAATTGACATTGCGGGATTTTCACCAGCTGGATGGCGACTTTGTCGGCTGCTCCACTGCCCCTAGTTTCCTGTCAGTCAACCAGCGAGGCCGAGAACGGCAAACGGCCCGAATCATTCGCAACTTTTTGAAGGATTGTATTAGTTAGCCTCTTGAAGTCTAAATAACAATTACTAACACTCTGCGCATGGGCCCCAATCGCTCCATCAGACGGTTTGAGCAGGAAGATTGGCTTTCGAGCATCCTGCGCCATCGGCATCAGGCTTTGATAATTCTTAATTAGTCCAATGCGATTTTCATCTTCATGAATCGACACGGTTGATTTTGATGAATTCAAAATGTATCCATTATAAACAGATGGGATTTGGTCCACCCAGTTCTGAAAAGCTTTTACCGGGCGATTTTTGCGTTCGACATGCTGCATTACAATATATCCTGCAGGAGTCATTTTCCCTGATGGCATTGGTATGTCAAGGTCATCGGGTTTCGCAGCAAGCCGCTTCTCCCATCCGTTCCGCCAATCTCTAAGCGTTGGCCCCAAGTTTCTGAGTCCCTGCAGAGAAAACAATCCTGGAGCCAGTGGCATTATTACATGATTGCTGGCAATGATAGCGGCACGGTTGATAGCTCCAAGATTTGGCCCGACATCAATCAGTACTATATCTGTGTCAACCTTTTCAACAGCTCTGCAAATGATTCTATGAAAAGCGGTTATTACCCGAAATGCAGCCTTGTCATTATCTAAGCATTTAGGCCAGTTTTCCGAAAGTCGGTCCTCAAATTTTGATAGACCTAGATCCCCGGAAATTAGGTTTAGATTAGCAGTAATCCTCTCGATGTGTGCTTCGTTTATATCCCCAATCCCTTCAAGAATCGGGGCCACACAATCCAGAATGCTCTTGTGCTGACCTTCATCCGGCCATAGATATAGCAAGCGGGTATCTTCCACAAACATACTCGTAAGATTTGCCTGAGGATCTAAATCAACGGCGAGAACCTTCTTGCCAAGTTCCGAACACATCCACGCCACATGGTAAACAAGCGTAGTCTTGCCCACACCACCTTTGTTATTGAAAAATGCAATAGTCTTCATAACAATGCCTCCCTGATAATTACAAGAAAGAACTGTTGCTGACTAATGTTGAATTCTGCTGGTGGATTATTGTTATTGGCAAGTAGTTCCTTTGTCTTGGCTATTCCACGCCCAAATCGGTTGACATATCCAAGTGTTTTCATTGCCTCTGCTACCTTCGGGTTTCTGTATGCATTTTGGTTAGGGAAGTTTTCTGCAGTAGCTTCCCCATACAATCCCCCTGGATTTTGTACCTCAATTCGATCTGAGAATTGATAGAAACGTATAGGAGAATTTGATTCATAATCTCTGTGCATAATGGCATTCATAAGCAACTCCCTAATAGCTCCCATTGGATAAGGGCTGCGACTTTCCTCTCGCAAGGAAGAGACTGCTACAGGGCGGGTTGGAAACAGTGTTCTCAGGAATGAGTCCAACTCCCGAAGAACTGTGATAAGATCGCCAGTGAAAGAACGCTCATCCAGAATGTCAAATTCCAGTCCAACTCCATCACAATGAACGTACTGAATATACGCTCCCGGAAACCAGTTAAGGGGAGATTGAGAAAAGAGCAAAGCTCCAACATTTGTTGCGCAACTATTGCTGCTATCCCACAAGCCAAGTGAAACCATTTGCTGAAGTATGTCTCGATTATTCTCTTCAACTATTTCTGGTGCAATGGCTGCAGACCGATAGTCAAGTTCGAACAAAGAAAGGACTATCTGGTCATAATCACAATCTACACAAGGCCTAAGATCGAACGTTCTGGCATTACTGACTCTTCGTTCTGAGAGCACTCTTTCTTCTTGTTCAGTTGCAATTCCTTTGCGAGGGCCAGTGCGGATATGCACTCGTCCTTTGTATCGCACGGGAGGCATGTCTGAGGGAAGAACCTCGACCACCGCCACATCCCCATCCGGAAGGGACATCTTTTCGACATTAATTGCAGGCAAAGGAACGATCTGGCCAGAATCCCTGTGACTGGCCAGATTCAGCAGTAACTGATCGGTAATATCTATCCCAGCGACACTTCCGTCATCCCTTACACCAACGACGAGATATCCAGGTCTTCCAACACCCGACATATCGTTCGCAAATGCACAAATAGCTTGACGAAACTTATCTGTATCTGTGGTGGACTCAGTCCTTTCCACTCGATATGATTCTATATCATTCAGGAGTTCCAGCAATTCCTCCAATGTTAGCATAGGTCACTTCCTTTTTTCATAGATTCAGTACAGGCCTCCTATTCTTGTTGTCTACCATAGCATTCCGGCTCTGTTTGTCACCTTTTCTCTGGTCTGCCGATTGGCAGTAGCCGCCCGTAAACACATTTGCCAATTAACTAACTCATGCACACACTACATAATAACAAGTGTTTGCGGTGGGTCAAATGTTTATTGTTTTCCCGAAATTGCTTAAAAAATGTAAAAATATTCATGAAATAGAACATTCAGAAGGAAAACTCGGGATTCCAATAGATTTCCCTTCGGGGCTCTCCGCTTTGCTTCGTGTCTCTGCCCCGGCCTGCCGTTGGCAACCCATGTAATTGATTATTTACGATCCATTCGACCTTGCTCGTGACAGGTTTACTATTGATTATTGTTTTCCTTCGTGGTTCTTCGTGCCCTTCGTAGTGAACCAAAAACCGTGTTTATCCGTGTTAATCCTGTCTACTTCAAGTTGATTATCCACAGCACGCAATACGCATAAAGGACGCCGTCTCACGGAGATTTTCCTGGAATTAGCCCGCCTTTTTGCCGGCCGGGTCGTAGAATATATAAAAACAGAATACAGGAGGCTTGACCATTTATGATTTACGATTTTTTCTTTTATTCCGCGTAATCAACGAAATCTGCGGTTATTGACTATTCCTTGGTGTTAATTCGGGTTAATTCGTGGTTAATTTGAAAAAAACAGGTGAAAAAGAGTAGAAAACGACGAATAATTGAGCTTAAGTTGAAAAAACAAAGCCAATTTGCGAAAGGGTAAAATGAGCGTAAGTATCTATATGAAAGGTGATTATGAAGAATTTCACGCTTTAGGTCGGCGAGAAAACAAAGCCAATTCAAAGCCAAACAAAGCCAATATTATTTAGCCCCCAGATTTTCTGGGGGTTGAAAACCCAATTTGAAAAAACAAAGCCAATTTGCGCCGGCCCCAATAGGCGTAAAGTCTTTTTTGAAAGGAGATTATGACAATAAACCGGCAAGCGGAGCCGAAGAATACAAAGCCAATTTCATAGTCCTATCTAACCCCAAAGGGGTAGATCGTAAGTCTGATGCCGAAAGCCTTGGGCCGGATGACGGTGAACAACAGATGAGGATGGATAATGGCCGGCTCATCTCTCGCCGTTTCTGCCTTCTGTCCTGCGTCTTCCGTAAAGGACTATCAGGGCTGGTCGAATGACTTGGCTAAAGTGTTACTTTCGTAATTTGCCTTGA
>CAZSOR010000140.1:0-11836 GCA_964608395.1 uncultured Pirellulales bacterium | reverse complement strand
AAAAAGGCGACTTGAAAAAACAAAGCCAATATGCCCCGGAACTAATGGGCACAACTACTTTTGTGAAAGGAGATTATGAAAATAAAACGGCTCATGGCGTCGAAGAAAACAAAGCCAAACAAAGCCAATTTCCCGCTCCCGAGCCGACCAAAGGATCGGGGAAAAGAGAAAAATCGCTTGCCGCTGCTGATTCATTAATTGGAATAAGCCCAAATTCTTAAATTTTTACTATAAAATAGTTTGACGGCAGGAATAGATTCGCTATAATTACTCCTTTTTGGATGTTCGATGAGACTTTGTCTATGAAAAGCTTTATGGCTAAAAATAATGAAGTCGAGCAGAAGTGGCTGCTCGTGGACGCCGAAGGGGCTATATTAGGCCGAATGGCGGCAAAAATCGCACCTATACTTATGGGCAAGACCAAGCCCACGTATACTCCGCATGTCGACACGGGCGATTATGTGATTGTAGTAAATGCCGGGAAAATAATGCTTACCGGCAAAAAGGCTCAGAACAAGGAGTACGATTACTACACGCACCACCCCGGCGGGCATAAGTATGTCAGCTTTGCCGATATGATGGCAAGGAAGCCTGAAAAGGTAATTGAACTTGCGGTAAGGCGAATGCTGCCGAAAAGCAGGCTCGGCAGGCAGATGCTTAAGAAAATGAAGGTTTATAGAGGCCCGGAGCACGAGCATCAGGCCCAAAAACCTGAAAAAATCGAACTATTTTAGATAAAGATAGTGAAATATGGCTGAGACCAAAATTGATAATCCTGATACCCAGGTAGAAGTAACTGAGCAGGCTCCCGAGAGCAAGCCTAAAGTCACATCTAATCCAACCAACGAGCCCAAAGGCGGTTACTGGTGGGGCACCGGCAGAAGAAAAAGCTCGGTGGCCCGCGTGAGAATCAAACCGGGCAGCGGCAAATTTGTCGTAAACAAAAAAGAGCTCGACGATTACTTCAAAAGAGAGCAGGACAGAAAATCTGTTATGGCCCCGCTGAAGGCGGTTAAAGCTGAAAAGCTGTTCGACATATTTATCAATGTCAAAGGCGGCGGAACCACGGGACAGTCGGGTGCATCGCTGCTGGGAATCGCCAGAGCGTTGAAGAAATACGATGAAAGCTATCTCCCGATGCTGAGGGACAGTGGGCATCTTACGCGTGACCCACGAATGGTCGAAAGAAAGAAACCCGGCCAAAGAGGCGCAAGGAGGAGATTCCAGTTCTCGAAGCGTTAATTTGCAAATTCGTTTTTGGATGATTACAATAGCCGCTGAGAGAAAATCTTAGCGGCTATTTTTGTTAGAGGTGAAAAAGATGATACGAGTTGCGATAATCGGGGCCAGCGGTTACACCGGGGCCGAATCGATAAGGATAGTTCTTCGGCACAGCGAGGCCGAGCTGACTTATCTGACCGCGTTGCCGGAAGAATGCGGGGCAGTAGAGGATGTTTTCCCGCAGTTCAAGGGACGCTGTGAGATGCAGATCGAGCCGCTTGATCTTGATAAGCTGGCCGGGCTGGCCGATGTCGCCCTGTGCTGTTTGCCTCATAAAGTTTCGATGGGTTTCGTGCCCAGGCTGCTGGACGCCGGGCTGAAAGTAATTGATTTCAGCGCCGACTACCGGATCAAAGATGTGGCCGTCTATGAGAAGTATTATGTCAAGCACACCGACACCGGGAACCTGAAGCACGCCGCATTCGGCCTGCCCGAGCTTTTCCGCGACAGTATAAAAGGAGCAAGGCTCGTCGCCAATCCCGGCTGCTACCCGACCGGGGCAACGTTGGCGATAGCTCCGTTGCTCAAAGAAGGCCTTATTGAGACAGATGGAATTATCGTCAATGCGGTAACCGGCTCATCCGGCGCGGGCAAGAATCCATCTGAGAAGTTCCATTTTCCGAATATGAACGAGAACCTTTTCCCCTACGGGATCGGTACCCACCGGCATATGCCTGAGATCGAGCAGATCGCAAGTGACGTCGCGGGGAAGGATGTCACCGTCCTGTTTCAGCCGCACGTCGGTTCGTTCGACAGGGGGATTCTCTCGACGGTTTATTGTCAGCCAAAGCAACAACTCAGCAATGACGAGCTATCGCAGCTCTATCGTGATTTTTATGCCGGCGAGCCGTTCGTGCAGATACGCAAGGATGCCCCCGCCGTCAAAGACGTCGCCGGGACAAACTACTGTCACATCTTCACGACTTCTGTCAAGGGCAGAATCGTGAGCTTCTCGGCAATCGACAACCTGGTCAAAGGAGCATCAGGCCAGGCGATTCAGAACATGAACATCATCTTCGGGCTCGAAGAAACGATAGGTTTGCAATAGACTCGACTCCAATCGGACCAGGGGCAAATGTAGAATGAGTAGCAGCGTATTAAAAGTCGCCACGTGTCAATTTGCCGTGGGGCGTTCGGTCAAGCGGAACTCGCACGCGATCTGCGAGTTGCTTGGCAAAGCGAAAAAGGCCAAGGCGGAGATCGTGCATTTTTCCGAATGCGCATTGAGCGGCTACGTCGGCACGGACTTTCCGAACTTCGAAGGGTACGACTGGGAGCTTCTCAAAGAAGAGACCGAGAAGATCATGGCACTTGCAGCGAAACTCAAGCTGTGGGTAGTGCTGGGGAGTACGCACAGGCTGACCGAGCTGAATAAGCCCTATAACAGCCTGTATTTGATCGGGCCTGACGGCAGGATTGTCGACCGCTACGATAAGAGATTTTGTACGCCGGGGGACTTACGCCGGCTGACGCCGGGCGACAGGTTTGTGAACTTCACAATCAACGGCGTGAAATGCTCGCTGCTGATATGCTTCGACCTGCGGTTCCCGGAGTTGTATCGAGCACTTTACAAGCAGGACGTCAACTGCATTTTCCAGTCCTTCTACAACGCCCGGCAGAAAGGCCCCAGCGTCCATACGCACATCATGCGCCAGACAATGCAATGCCGGGCGGCGACGAATCATATGTGGGTGAGCATGTCGAATTCGAGCGGATATTATTCGCCCTATCCATCGTGTTTCATCCAGCCGGACGGCAGGATTGTCCGCCAGCTCAGGGCTAATCGTCCCGGCCTGATGGTCAATACCGTGGATCTGAGCAGAAAATTCTACGACCCAATGGCTGGCTTCAGGGATATGGCGATAAGTGGAAAACTCAACAATGCCTGACAGGCCGTTAACGATACGCGGTCGCGCAAGAGGACGAGTCTTGAGAGGCAGTTGTGAAGTATTTCTGCCGGTAATTCCTTACATAAAAAGGGCTTTTACGTTAAACTAAGGGCCTTTTGTTGGTCGAAAGTTTAAACAATAGTCTGATTCGGAGGTTTAAATATGAAGCGAAAGTGCCTTATTTTGGTTCTTCTTCTGATCAGTTGCGTATTGTTCTTACAAACCGGCTGTCAAGAGCAGGCAAAGCCGGCAAATGAATCCCTTACAGCACAGAAAAAGTCTGAAGCTGCTGCCGAATCCGATAAACCCTCGCCAAGAATAATGTTCGAGAACGTAGTCTATAATTTCGGCGATGTTGGCCCCAACAGGAAGAACACAGGCCAGATCAAGTTCACAAATACCGGAGAAGCCTTACTGGTGATCACTAAGGTTGACAGATGCTGCGGCGTGTTCACGAATCTGGATAAGATGGAATACAAGCCGGGCGAAAGCGGGGCATTGAAAGTGGCGTGGAACTCGGGACCCCGGCAAAGCACGATGAGGCGGAAACTTACGATCCACAGCAACGACCCGAAGACGCCTCAGACTACACTTTCCCTTACGGTTACAGTTGTTCTGCAGGTTGACTGGGAGCCAAAGAGTCTGAGACTTTTTCTTGATAAGGAAAATGCCGGCTGTCCGAAAATTACAATCAAGAGTCTCGATAATCAGCCATTTTCAATACTGCAGTTCAAATCGATCGCCGATTGTATCACTGCCGATTATGATTCTTCAGTGGAAGCGACGAAGTTCATTCTCGAACCCAGAGTCAATATCGAGGCAATGCCAAAAAATTTCAAAGGGAGTATCAATATTAACCTGACACATCCGGAAGGGAAAACCGCAACGATTCTATTTAGCGTGCTGCCAACATATACGGTTAGACCATCCATGATTATCGTTTGGGATGCTGAGCCGGAAAAGCAGGTAGTCAAGAAAATCGACGTAATAAATAACTATCATAAGGACTTTGAGATTGAGTCGGTAAATTCAAAGGGTGATATTATTGGCGTAAAAATTCTGAAGCAGAGGAAAATTACGGACGGCTATCAGCTTGACCTGGAACTCACTCTTACGGCAGTTGAGAATAAACCAAGCTTGAAGGATGATTTGTTTGTAAATATTAAGGGCGGCGAGAAGCTGGCAATTCGCTGTAACGGGCGTTATTCGAAAATAAAGCCTAAGCTTGCAGAACAGTAAAGAACGTTAACGTGTTTGAAAATTCCTTGCTTAAAGATGTCTTTTTAATTAAACTATAGGTCGTTATTTGGACGAAGTTTACATCACAATCTGATTTGGAGATGATAAGATGAAACGAAAATTCGAAATACATACTTCACAGATGATTTGTGTAATCTGTGGTTTGGTGTCGTTTTTACAGATTGGCTGTCAAGAGCAGGCCAGACTAACAGGGAAATCCATGCCGGAAATCAAGTTTGAAAAAATGATCTGCGACTTCGGTGAAGTCGGACCAAGCACAAAGCAAACAGGCGAGTTAAAATTCACAAACGTTGGGCAAGGCTTACTGAAAATCACGAAGGTCGGGAGATGCTGTGGTGTAGTCACCAAGCTGGACAAGATGGAATATGAGCCGGGCGAAAGCGGGGCGTTGAAAGTCGAGTGGACCTCAGGGCCTCGGGAAATGACGTTTTCACGACAAATGGTTGTGCACAGCAACGATCCGAATACACCCGCGATTGACCTGGCCGTTAAAGCCAAAGTTGTGCTGCAAATCGACTGGAAGCCAAAGAGATTTAAACTTTTCCTTGATGAGGACAACGCAGGCTGTTCGAATATCACAATCAGCAGTATTGATAATCGTCCATTTTCAATAACGGGATTCAAATCGACCGCCGAGTGCATCACGGCTGATTATGATCCATCGGTGAAAGCAACTAAATTCGTTCTTGAACCTAAAGTCGACATCGAAAAACTGCAAAAAAGTCTCAAAGGGCGTATCAATATCAGCCTTGATCATCCAATGGGAAATACGGCCGTTATCCTCTTTAGCGTGCTGCCAAAATATACGGTAAATCCGCCTTTACTTATAATGTTTGATGCAGTGCCGGAAAAACCGATTGTAAGGAAAATCTCGGTGCTCAACAATTATGAAAAGGACTTTGAAATCGAGTCGCTGTCTTCGAAGAACGACATTGTCGCTATTAAGATTCTGGAGCAGAAGAAGATTCGCTACGGCTATCAGCTTGACGTTGAAATAACACCACCGGGCAACGAGGGTAAAACAAGATTCTCTGACTTGTTCTCAGTAAATATTAAGAGCGGCGAGAAGTTGCCAATTCGCTGTAACGGCTATTATACAAAAAGAAAAACCAAAGCTAAAACGCAGGAAAGCACACTTGAAAAGCCCGGCTAAAGCGGTTAGATCTTGATGTGCTAATTCGGTGTTGATCCGGCCGTACTGTAAGCTAAATCCAGACCACCGAAATAAGCGAAGGGCTTTTTAAATGCAGAATAAAAGATGGTTGATAAATGAAGCGATTAATAATTTGCATTTGTATCTTAACAGTCGGGACTTCTTGTATATTAAAAACCCCGAAGAGAACTCCAGAATATGAAAAAGAGCGTTCGATGGACGAATCGCTCACTGTTTTCTTGACCGGTAACGAGCTTGGCGCATTGAAGCCCTGTGGTTGTTCAGGCGGACAACTCGGTGGATTCGACAGACGCTCAGCCGCACTCAATACTGTGCCCGAGCAGAAAAGATTAATAATCAACACGGGTTCGTTTGTGAAAAGTGACAGCGAGCAGGACCTGATCAAATACCATATCATAATCCAGGCCCTTCAACTTCTCGATTATGACTTAGTCAGTCTGAGTGAGAAAGACATCGAAATAGGCAGAAATCTTGGAATGCTGGAGAGCATTGAATCGTCCTTTAATATAATAAGTTCTCATGGCACGTCTGATATAGATGCGCCGGCGAAGTTTACAAAGGAATTCTTGCTCAAAGGCAGAACCGTGCTGGCCACCGTAGCGGCCTTTGACCCGGCATCGACTCCGGTCGAGCAAATCGAGGGTCTTTTCGCTCTGCCGTCCGGCGTGCCGACTCTCAATATCCTGATCCTGAGCAATAGCGATCCCGGAACTATCGAGTCCATCGCGAAAGCGGCTCCATTTGTAGATTGTGTTGTCTGCCCATCCGAATCCGATGAACCGGCCGTGATCGGCAATCCGGATAAACGACCCCTGGCCTTCACGGTAGGACGTTTCGGCAGATATATATGCGGGCTGAAAGTAACAGCCCCTGCCAGAGTTGGCCAGCCGCTTAGATTGGCGTTTAAGGCGTTACCCGTCGAGGAAGGATTGCCAAAAGACGATTCTCTTGTCAAACTGTACGAAGACTATCAGCAAATTGTCAAAGACAGGAACCTTTTGGAGAAGCATCCACGCTTTGCCCTGCCGAACGGTCTGGAATATACCGGCTCAAAATCCTGTGAATCCTGCCACGACTACGAATATGAAAAGTGGAGCAGTAAAGCCCATGCAAAGGCTTATTCGACGCTCGAACAAGTCAATTCTCAGTTCGACCCGGAATGCGTCGTCTGCCACGTTATCGGTATGGACTACGAAAGCGGATTTATTTCCCAGCAGGATACCGGGCATTTAATAAATGTCGGCTGCGAAAACTGCCACGGACCGGGCTCAGAACATATCCTCACTGCCGGTGCGACCGAGCTTACTGAGCCGAAATCGACCTGCTTAGACTGCCACACGCCCGATCACAGCGGCGAATACGCGGGCAATGAGGATGCTTTTATGGAGAAAATTAAGCATTGGAGGGAACCAAACGCTGCCGGTAATGTCAAATAAAGAGAGCATAAGAGCATAAGAGCATTAGTGCAAAGTTCAACCGACTTGTGTGCTTTCTATACTACTATGATAAAGACATTGCGAATAACAAGTGTTGTAGCAGCGATTCTGGCAGGCGTTTTCTTTGTTTTTCCTGTGATTTATGGTGTTCGCAGCGATGAACGCATCGACGAATTTCTTAAATTACCGAGTGTGAAAGAAAAGTTCGAGGACGTTGCGGATAACAAGGCAAAGACGGGAGAGAGCCGGGTATCACCGCTTGTCGAGCAGGCAGAGGCTTTTGCATTGTATCTGAATCCGCTCAAATCGACAATGCAGAAAGCTGTCAAGGGAGCCAAGACGACTAATTTTGCCGACAGACTGCCTGTTACGCCCAAATTCAAAGTTTTTGCTACCAGTTATTGTGCAGATAATCCGGAATTGTCGCTGGCGTTGATTGACGAGCCTGGAAGGGGACGATACTGGGTCCGGCAATCCAGCAAGGTTGGGCATTTGCTTATTGAGCAGGTAAAAGACGGTCTCGTTGTTGTTAAAAGCAGCAAAGAGACTTTCGAGCTTGAAATTGAGCAGAAACCGGATACGACGTCTCCAAACAGAACATCTCCTGCTTCTTCGTTAAGAAGTAGCAAAAGCCCCTTAAAATACACATCGCCGGCTTCAGGCAGAACTGCCACTGGTGTTAGAAGAACAATAAATACGCCTCAGAAACTGCAAGGAAACAGCGACAATGACGAAAAGATGGGGGAACTCGTAGACAAGCTGAAGGATTTACAGAGAAATTCTGCTTCGGATAAAACTAATTCGGAACTCGACAAAGAAAAAAGGGCTGCCCGTATAGAGCAACTCATTTCAAAATTTAAATCTACTCGTGTGAGTGCCGAAGAAGCAAAAAAGCTAGGTAATATAGGTGAAAAGTTCAAAGGCATTCAGAAAGACACAAATCCATCTTCGCCTGAAGCGAACGATGGTAAAGTAGAAAAACCAAACACCTCGACGGAAAAATAGTCCCACGCCATATTTGTGAGTTCTGCATTGTAGAAACATTTACAACTGCGATTAAGCTGCTGAGTCCAGTTCTTTTTGGTTTCTATAGCGTTATCATAAGCATTTACGATAATTTTATAGGTCTTTAAACCTAATACGCGTGAATTTGTATTTAGTTGGTGTGCCCGATAAGTATCAAAATTCAAATCGATCAGTCGGATGAATCAAAGATAGGCAGCTTTCGACTGACGTTTGAAACTCGATGCTCAAAATACTCCTGTTTTAATGAACATATTGGCGTTTTTTTACCTGAAAATCGGGAACTTTTGGCCTTTTTTTGTGTCTGATTTAATAGTAATTACTTTAAAACCGGCCCCCATTGTTTTGCCTCGTAAAAGTGAGGCTGTGGGAAAGGGATTGATATCTTGAACTATCGGACGAAGGGGTTTTTCATGATGATAAAGCAGCGTTGTTCTCACGGGGGATACAATTGGATTTTTGCAATTACAGCAGCTCTTTTGACATTCAATAATTGCCTTTTTGCTGCCGGGCAAACAGGAGTTCCCAAGGTAGCCGGATATAAAATTTTTCCTTTGAAACACATATCTGTTGAGCAAGGCAAGAAGTATCTTGCCAAGGTCATGACAGGAACGGTTACGCATTTCCCCGCTTCGTCCGCGCTTTTAGTAACAGCCGAGCCGCGCGAACTAACCAAAGCAAAGGCTATTCTTGATCTTGTAGACGGGCCGGAGCAATTTGTCGTAAAAGCGATTCTTCCCGTCTCAGCGGCCAGGAATATGCCATCGAACGAGCAGATTGCAGCGAAGCTCAATCCCAGTTTGACCAGGGGGATATCGATCGGGAGCTTCTCTAATCCGCCGGGGCTGAACGCAAGCACTAAAGCAATTATTGATATTCACAATGATGCTGTGATTGCTGTTGCACCGGCCGGATTATTGGAGAAAATCGTTTATGTTATAGGAAAATTGCAGAATTCAGGCAGGCTCAAAGTACAGGATATACCGAAAGCACAGGATAAACCGGAATCTCCTGCTAAACGGAAAGTTTCTGCTTTAACCGAGCCAAGCGAAGCGAGATTCCTTTTTACAGCAAGTGGCGAGGTCGAGACCGAGCCAAATACCGCTGCAACCGTAGTCGAGCAAGAGAAACCGGAACCGGCTGATGAAGATATGCCGCGGCTTGTCGACGAAGAGCAAATCGTCAATCTGGCTTTGGCCGAGCGTCAGAAGCTTACAGTCGTCGAATTCCTGGGTTTGGTTGGTCCGTATTTGCAACTGGACTT
Source organism: uncultured Pirellulales bacterium (assembly GCA_964608395.1). GTDB lineage: Bacteria > Planctomycetota > Phycisphaerae > Sedimentisphaerales > Anaerobacaceae > JAFGPJ01. The sequence goes on along the minus strand of CAZSOR010000140.1, from coordinate 2,509 downwards.
CATGTACGAGGAGAAAGATGTCGCCGAAGAAGTCACAATCAATCCTCACGGCAAGTTTCGAGGCCCTATAAAGGTAAAAGATTTGTATCCATTGCTCGAAGAGGTGCTGAAGTTCAAGAATCTTGCAATGACCCGCGGCAAAGGAAATCTCGTCACGATCGCTCCGGCGGCAAACGCACTGGACATCGATCCTGCATTACTGGAGAATATAGAAGACAAAATCGAACGCGGCGACGGAATCGTCCAACGTGTTTTAAAACTGGAACATATAGATACAATCACTGCACAAAATCTTTTGACCGGTATGAAGCTCACCACGAGCATAACTGCGATCCCCGAAACAAAAACCCTTATCCTCACCGGGTATGCTCACCGTATGGCACGCATACAGGCACTTTTGAATATTGTCGACAGACCGGGAGAGCCAAGAAAGTTCAGGTTCAGGCAGTTGCAGTACACGATGGCCGAAACGCTTGCTCCAAAGCTCCAAAGCCTTGCCGAGCAATTAGGTACTATATCCATCACGATTGCCGAGACATCGGCACCGGCTACAACACCGGCCAGGGTTAGTCCCAGGAGGGCGAACGAGACGACAGCCCAATATCAACTCCGTGTTCGCCAGGCTGAGCAGGCCGCAGCAAGGGCCAGAGCGAGCGCCAGAGCCAGAACACCCACTACGACCCAACAACCGGATACAACTCAACCCACCGTTTATCTTGACGCCGATGAGAGAACAAACCGGATTCTGATGATAGGGCTTAATAAACAATTAGATGAAGTCGAAGAACTGATAAGTACTCTCGATGTAGTACAGCAGGACCTGCGGTCACTGGAATTGTACAAAATAAACCACGTTGACGCTGAGGATGTGAAGAAGCAATTGGAAGAGCTTGGCATAATTAGCCCCACCCTGACGAGTCCTTATTATTCTTCAAGAATTACCAGCGGCGCCAAGCCCCCAACTTCACAAACTGCTGCACAGCAAAGGCAATCAACGCTTAGCAGAACTCAGATGGACAGGACATCAACCGAGGCGCCTACGGAAGAGCCGCAAATTATCGTAGTTGAGCCGACAAATTCACTGCTGGTCAATGCGACGGCCGAGCAGCATATTGAGATAGCAGAGATTCTAAGCTATGTAGACGCTGAAACAGACAAAAAGGATATACCTTATAAAGTCTATCCGCTCGAAAACCAGTCGCCGGATCATTTGGTAGAAGTTCTGGAGCCGCTTATTCAAGAGAGTGTTCTGGACAAAGAAGGCAAGGTTGAAAGCGTCAGACAAAAACAGGAAGATTTAATAACGATAGTTCCGGACCCTAATACTTTTTCATTGATTGTATATGCAAGCAAAAGGAATCAGGAATGGATAAGCAACCTGATATTACAATTAGACAAGAGAAGGCCCCAGGTGCTCATAGATGTTACGCTTGTCGAAATCAGCGAGTCCGATACGTTTGACTACGACCTCAAGATCCTGTCGAGCTTCCCAGACTTGACAGAAACATCGGGTTTGACTGCCGCTATGATGGGAGATGCCTCGGTGAATCTGGTTCAGGCGCTCACGGGGCAAAAAGGCGGCCAACCAGACCGCTTCATTGATTTTCAGTCCCAGGGCCTCTCCGATCGTGGAACTGGTTTCTATGGTGACGGGCACATCAACCTCCTATTGACTGCCATGCAGGAAAAGGGCTATGGCCGTATTCTCGCCAAGCCAAAGATTCTTGTTAACGACAATGAACTGGGACATATCGATGCGACGACCACTTTTTACGTATCCAGGAGTGCCACGTCCGCTACCACGGGCGGCGAGCCTGTTATCGGTAAAACCACTACCTTTGATGAGTTCCCTTCCGGAATCACCCTCGACATAACACCACATATCAGCAAAGGTCAGTTGCTTCGTCTCGAGATAGACATGACACGTTCAAATCAAGAGAAGCCTGCATCTTCCGACGAAAATGTGCCACCAGGACGGAAGATCGAGAACAATATTGAGACAACAGTTACAGTCCCCGACAAGAGCACGATAATCCTTGGAGGTATAATACAGCTAAATCAGACCAAGAAAACCTGGAAAGTGCCCCTGCTTGGTGATATACCTTTTGTGGGCGGACTCTTCAGAAAGATTGGCAATAGCAGCGATGATACGAGATTGTATGTATTTATCAAAGGTGAGATATTGAGACCCGATGAGACGGTTGCCGGCCTGCCGGACCTGGAAGAAATATCTAATAGAAATAAAATTGCTTTTGAGGAATTTGAAAGTAAATTCCAAAGCCAGCAGGACTGGCCGGGTATAAAACCGAAGCCTGTTGAGCCGTTAAAAGTACTCGATGCACAATAGTAATGAAAGATTTGCTTTTACAAGCTGCGAAACGAACCGGTCTTATTGATGCTGAGCGATTGGCCGGGTTCTTCGAAGAAAACACCGGTCAGGGCCGACTTGACGAGGCTTTGCTCAACTGCCCTTACTTTACGGAAGATGCCGTACTGAGGCTGTTTGCCG
>CAZSOR010000139.1:0-11960 GCA_964608395.1 uncultured Pirellulales bacterium | reverse complement strand
GCACCCTGCAATTGCACCAGTCGCTCGAAGCGACTCGGCCGAGCTGCAAATGGCTGATGACATATCTCGAATCGCCCAGCTTTACCCCCTTGGCATGCCACTTCACCATATTGAGGCTTTTGGCCATCGGATTGTCGATTTGACTTTCTATCATCGAGTCGATGGCCTGGTTCTGCATACGTTCGGCCCGTTTTAGCCGCCAGACAAGGCTGACAAATCGATCAGCTAACATGGTTTCCACCGCCCCGACAGGGTCAAGCTCAGCGAGGAATTGGTCGTGGTAAGCTTCATATTCAGCCGGATCTTCGCCTTTTATCACCGCCTCAGCGGCAAAAAGCCCGTGCTTGATCGCATTCTGCGAGACAGCAGCCTTACCCTCATCCGTCTGCGGCCCGGTCGACTTTTGAGCGTTTTGCTGGTTTGCTTTGGTTTGTGCTTTCGTAGCCATAGTATTCTCCCTTTCGAAATTGATTATTGATTATTGTTATAACGAACCAGTAAATTGTGTTATACGTTAATCATACTTATAGGTACGTTGGCCGTCAAGTGAAAAATATAAAAAATTAGGAAATTTATTTAACCGCAGATTTGCCCCGTGAGATAACGGTTTTGCTCCCTAAGGGATAAGCTATCTCATGGGGTGAACGCGGATTTTAAAGTGAATTAGAGGTTCGTGATTAGGGAGCAATAGCAAGTAGGACAGGCAGGTTTTAGCTTCAAGGTTTCCTGTGGATTGACTGAATATATGGATTTTTCGAGCCACAGGGAGCATAATAGATAAAAACAGTGGCTTTCCTGAATAATCCGCCTTTTTTCCTTTGTCTGAATGTATACTGGCTATTATGTTAATTAATTATGGGAATGCAAAGAAGCATATCAGTGTATACCGATACCTTGGTGTTTGGCGGAGTCTTTGACGACGAGTTCAAGGATCCGAGCAAGACGTTCATCGAGGCCATCAAGGCCGGCAGGTTCATCCTCGTCACGTCCGAACTGGTCAGGCAGGAAATAGCAGCGGGCCCGCAAGTCGTCGGGCAGTTGTTTGAAGAACTGTTATCGATAGCGGACATCGCCACAGTCACCGCCGAAACGCTCCAGTTGCAGAAGGCGTATCTCGATGCAGGCATTATATCCGCGCGGTTCGCCACCGATGCACTGCATGTGGCTCTGGCAACTGTCTGGGGAGCTTCCATGATCGTGAGTTGGAACTTCCGGCACATCGTCAATTACCAGAAGATTCCAAAGTACAACGCCGTGAACAAATTGCATGGCTACAGCGATATCGCCATATACTCACCATTGGAGGTGATCGAACATGAAGACGAAGACCTTTGATTGCGTTAGCATGAAGCGGCAGGGGGCTGAACAAGTTATGAAGCAACTGGAGGGCAAATCGCTCCAGGAGCAGCTCGAATACTGGAAGAAAGGTACCGAAAACCTCAAGAAACTCCAGCAGAAACTCAGAAAAGCTGGTGGCTTTCACTAATATCGATCTTTGGTATCGTGTAACGAATGTGTGTTGCGTTGTCATGTCGTGCCCAATCGAAACATCCGGATTCTGCCTAAACTTGCTTTTCACTCGCAGCCGGATCTCTCCACTCGGCTCCGCCTCGGTCGAGATGACAAAGTGTTCGGCTCCGCCTCGGTCGGGATGACGGAGGATTTCGTAGAGCGTCGTGTGGTCGTGTGGCAGCCACTGAATGAGAGAAGCAAATGAAGTGGATAGGGAGGATATGTATTGTTGGATTAATAACATTGATAAGGCAGCCAGAATCAAAAAAGACTCTGCCATTGTAAAAAGAAGATTGAAGACCATCCACTTCGCTCACTGTGTTCGCTCAGTGGCTACCACCCGTCTCGGTTTTTTGAGTCGTATTGGGTATTACATAACGAATGTGTGTTGCGTTGTCATGTCGAGCTCCGTCGAGACATCTGGATTCTGCCTAAACTTGCTTTTCGTTCGCAGCCAGATCCCTCCACTGCGTGATGCTTCGCATCGCTCCGGTCGGGATGACAGAGGATTTTGCTGCTGGCTGCCTCGGTCAAGATGACAAAGTGTTTCGTAGACCGAATAAAAATGTATCTTAATACCTTAATCCTGAAACATAGAAATGTGAGGCGGTAATGTTACGAGCAATCCCACACAAGGGAATTATTAGAACTTCTATTCTTCCAATTCGACGCCTCGGGACTCAAAGTAGCGTTTGAGCTTTGGGATCATGTCGTTCTGTATATCGACATTGCCGGACCATAAGCTACAACGGATTGATTTTCCATGGTGGATAGTGATTTTGGCGAATGGACCATTTGTGTCATGCAGATGAATGTGCGGATTGCCACGACAAGCACAAGACTTTACCATGAAGACGGAATTGAGTTTAAGTTGAAGAGCGTCAAAGAAAGCAGCAACTTCACTTTCTGATGTAATTTCAACGGTTTCTACTGCCTCAATAGTGTTATTAGCAACTCCCTGAACTTCGATTACTATCTTGGTTGTGCGTGACGCAGCTCCATGCAATAATCGACGAGCACTTCCAGCCGCATAGACATATGCAGATATTCCCAGTAGCCACACGACGCCTATAACAGTAACAGTTGCCAAGAATGCTTTCTTCTTGCACTTGCATAGGACCAGGATTGTGGCTGCAACCAATATAAAGAAAAGTATCTCAAATGTACCCATCTTACTTTACCACCAATGAAAAGCCTGGTATAGCCGATCTATTCATTAACAAGAACAATTCGCTCGTCTTTTATTTGCCACAGAAACATTATAATTATTTATCCCGCGTGTGCAAAATGAATTTTACAAATCCTACCGAGCTTAATCAATGATGTTATCAAAAATGCTGCGTTATAGATGCCAGGGGCTTCTCATGGGGCGGCTTAACATTCTGTTGGCTTGCTCATCGTTTACGAACTGCTCTTTTTCTGGGTCCCAATGGAGCTTTCGGCCGAGCCTTATGGCTATGTCATCCAGGTGGCAGATGGTGTCGGAACGGACGGCGGTGTCCACTGGGCAGATTGTTTGCCGGCGGCTCTTAACACATTCTATGAAATTCCGGCGGTGATTATTGCTTCGAGGCAAACGAACCTCGTCGTGGCCAATCGTCGCAGTTAGCAGGGACTTCGGCTCAGCGTCGATAAATTCCCGCTCCACAAGGACCCAGCCCTCGTCGCCCAAAAACAGAACTCCCAACCCGTTGTTCAGCGAGAATTGTTCGACACGCTTTAAGGCGGTTTTGGTGTTCATGTGAATCATTTTAACACCGTTGGCGTAGACGTGCTCGACTTCCCATTCGATGGCGGTATCCGCAAGCCCGTCGGCGGGAATGACGCCGGCGCCATGTATTTCGACCGGGCAGGTGTCGTCTGTCCCGTTTGCCCATTGGGCGATATCCACGGGGTGGACTCCCCACGCGCCGCCGAGACCGCCAAGCGAATAATCGTGAATGAACGTCCACATGCCGAGCGTGCCCATAGCTCGCGAAGCGCATCGCTCGTATGTATACGGCGCCCACGGTGCCGGGCCGAGCCATGTGTCGTAATCGAATTCGTCCTTGTCCGGCGTAGGGTGGTTCGGTTGATTCGGGCAGGTCACGCTCGGGTGCGAGCCGACCATTATTGTATGGAGTTTGCCGATTTTTTCGTTGCGGGCCAGCTCGCAGGCAAAGCGGAATTTGTCGTCGGACCTCTGCTGCGTGCCGAATTGGAAGACGACATTGTGCCGGTTCACGGCGCTTCGCACGGCCTTTCCGTCGGCGATGCTCATCGCCAGCGGCTTTTCATAATACATGTCCTTGCCGTTTCGTGCCGCTTCGATTCCTATCAGGGCGTGCCAAAAGTCGGGTACGACAACTGTCACGGCGTCGATATCATCGCGGGCGAGCAATTGGCGGTAATCGCGATAGACTTCGCAGCCCGCGCCGCCGTATCGCTGCCGGACCCTTTCTACTGCTCTTTGGCGAAAAATTTCGCGAAGGTCGCAGACGGCCGCCACCTGCACGTCGTCGTATCCGAGGAACGTTCGCAAATGCCCGCCGCCCATACTGCCGACGCCGATGAATCCCATTACGACTTTTTCGCTCGGCGGCACGGCACCGTTTGCGCCCAATACCGATGATGGGACAATGTATGGAAAACCTGCCACTCCTAACGCTGTGCCGAATGCCCTTTTCAATAACTGTCGTCGATTCATAATACCGGCTCCCATAAAGACTGTTTCCACAAATCCGGATTTGCCGCTGTGCTGTAATTCATAATCGCACCGACTTTCCATATCCGCCGAACGGCGGTTGCGAGTTACTTTATAAAATCTTCGATCTTATCTTTTTTCCTGTAGACCATGCCCTGGAAGATGGCAATGATGTCGCCGTCCTCGTTGGTGACATCAATAGTGTAGGTTCCGAGCTTCGGATTCTTTGAGATTTCTCTCGCTTCGGCGTATAATGTCCCGCCCGCCGAGGCTTTCAGAAAAGAGATGTTCGCATTGATGGCCACGGCGATAGTTCCGTGCGAATTCGAGGCGGCGGCAAAGACCAGGTCCGCCAGAGCGAAAATCGCGCCGCCGTGAACGATGTTGGCACCGTTCAAATGATAGTCCCGGATGTCCAGTTTTGCCTTTGCCCCACCCTGAGAGATTTCCAGCAGCTCGATTCCGTTGTGCTCGGCAAACCTGTCGTTTTTGAGAAAGTTTCTGATCGTCTGCATCTTGCAGGTCTCCAAAGTAATGTTTGCTCTTTTTCACCAGTACGCCACGGCACTAAATACTATCGCAGACAGGCCGGCATATCAAGGGTGACCTTTTGAGAATGCGGATTATGCGTGATTTGCAGAAAATTGCTGGAAGAGTCCGGGCCCCGGTGTTATTATAACCGGTGGGTACAGAACATTAAGACGGCGGCAAACTTTCGAACCTAATGATTATTGGAAATTAAAATGACAGAAGGAATAATAGATTTTCACGCACATGCATTCCCCGATGCCCTGGCGCCGCGCGCCATGAAAAAGCTCCTCGAAGAAGCGCCGGATGTCACGGCGTATCTCGACGGCACTATCGGGGCGCTGCTGGGCTCGATGGATAACAGCGGAATCGACAAGAGCGTCGTATGCTGTATAGCGACAAGGCCCGAGCAGTTCGAACCTATTTTCGAATGGTGCAAGAAGATGAGATCCGAGCGAATCATTTTCTTTCCATCGGTACATCCCGGGGACCCCAGGTGCATCGAGCGAATCGGGCTTATCAAACGCGAGGGATTCAAAGGAATTAAACTGCATCCGTTTTACCAGGAATTTTACGCCGACGAGCAGCGGTTGTTCGAGATGTACCGGAAACTGTGCGACGAGGACATGATGGTCGTAATGCACACGGGATTCGATATAGCATTTCCAAAGGAAAGAAGAGCCGATCCGGAGAAGCTCCTCAAGATCAAAAATGCGTTCCCGGAACTCAAGTTTATAACAACTCATCTTGGGGCATGGCAGCAGTGGGACGAGGTGCGGGAATTGTTAATCGGACGGGAGATATACATGGAGATATCGTTCGCATTCGATTATATGTCACCCGAGACAGCCAGGGACATGCTTATGTGTCACCCCGAAGAATATATCCTGTTCGGCACGGATTCACCATGGACAAACCAGGAAAAAACCCTTTTACAGCTAAAAAATCTTATGATTTCTGAAAAAAAACTTGAGAGTATCCTCTCAAGAAATGCGATGTCGCTGCTGGGTTTGTCACGAGATCGCCCGATCCGCCACAAACGACCGTAAATACATGTAAACAAAAGCTTTATGAGTATACAGTTGCAATATAACAACCCCATGGATGATTCTGTCCGGTATTAAACGCGTCCCGGTATATAGTGCCAAGTGTGGATATTAGTATTGATATTGAGGAAAAATGCTGTTTTTTTGTGTCCTTTTCTGAGAAAATACGCCGATTAAGTTTTATGCCTCAATCAATGTGTGACAACCCGGAAAAAATTGTGTTTAATTATAGATTTCCGGGCACGGGTAACGATTACTCAGTAATAAACAGGGGAAAAACATGTTGGGTATCGAAGACAAGTACGTTGCCATGGTATACATTTTATGTATTGCAAGTTCCCTGCTGTGCGTGGTCTATGGCCTGATCAACTGGAATCGCGGCGGAGATGAAGCCAAAACGGAAGATTTGCAATGGGCTCATGAGGAAAAGAAACTGGAAGAAGATCTCTGATTTTCCTGCGTTGCGGCATTGGCAAGATTGTCGCATACCGAGTCATCGAAAGTCTTGATTATTCAAAGCAGTATAAAAAAAGGAGAGCATCAAGTGTTATCGGAAGTTACAAGGCCCGCCGGGACATCGGCGGTACACTATTTGATACTTTATTTAGTCTGCCCGGGTTATAAGCAGATTAAGACTGTTACTAATAATTTTAATTTCGTGTCTCAAGGTTCATCCGTTGGTTCAATTTACAAGCTGTTAAAATGGAGGACAGCACAATGTTAGGACAGACAGTTGGAATACTCGAGATTCTTGTCGTTCTTGTGTATTTGCTGCTGGTCGTATATCTCGGCTGGCTTGGATACTCACGGACAAGAACGGCCACCGACTATCTCATTGCCGGACGCAAAGTCCATCCGTATGTCATGGCGATGAGTTACGGTGCTACATTCATTTCGACAAGCGCCATCGTCGGTTTCGGGGGCGTTGCGGGTCTATTCGGAATGAGCGTATTGTGGCTGACATTTCTGAATATATTTGTAGGTATATTTATCGCTTTCGTCTTTCTCGGCCCACCCGCTCGGCGGATGGGCCGTCTACTCGATGCGCACACATTTCCCGAACTGCTGGCAAGGCGTTTCGAAAGCAAGTTTATACAGGTTTTCGCGGGGCTTGTAATTTTCCTGTTCATTCCCCTGTATGCCGCGGCGGTGCTTATCGGCGGATGTGAATTCATTTCAACTCAGTTCGGAATTCCTTACAATGTCGCACTGCTTGTCTTCAGTATCATTATAGCGGCCTACGTAGTGATGGGCGGGCTTAAAGGCGTTATGTACGGCGATGCACTGCAGGGGACTATCATGTTCGTCGGCATGTTGACACTGCTTATATTTACGTACGGCAAGCTTGGGGGGATAACTAAAGCCCACCAGGCGTTGACCGACCTGGCGCCGCTTGTTCCCGGCAAACTCCAGGCGATCGGCCACAGAGGCTGGACCGCCATGCCCCCGTTCGGTTTTGGGGATTTGAAGTATAACTTGTGGTGGATTGTCATCTCGACGATTACGTTAGGTGTCGGCATCGGCGTATTGGCTCAGCCGCAGTTAATTGTACGGTTTATGACCGTCAAAAGCAGGAGAGAGCTGAACCGGGCCGCCATGATCGGTGGGGTTTTTATCCTCATAATGACGGGCGTGGCCTTCACGGTCGGCAGCCTTTCAAATGCGTACTTTGCGAAATTCGGTCCGCCCCTGAAGGGACGCGTTGCCAAGACCATTGACCAGGATAAGGGCTATGTCGTTCTTCAGATTGCCAGCAAGGACGAATCGGGCAAGTGGGTAGATGTCGAAGGCAAGCTGGCTCCAGTGGTACTGTGCGAGTCGGAGCTGGAGCAATCCGCGGTTGACGCCGGAGTCGTGACGGGTCGGAGCATTTCAGTGGTTTATGCAGGCGGCAGTTCGGATCAGATTATTCCGAGATACATCACCTCGGCCCTGCCAAAATGGTTTGGCCTGCTGTTTCTTCTGACCCTCTTAGCGGCCGCTATGAGCACCCTTTCCAGCCAGTTTCATACTGTCGGGACAAGTATCGGACGCGATGTTTACGAGCAGCTTACCGGCAGGCATGGCAGGAGTATCGGAGTCAATCGCGCCGGAATAATTCTGGGAATCATTGTGGCGATGCTTTGGAGCTATTATGCCCGCGGCGGCTACATCATCGCCCGCGCGACGGCGATTTTCTTCGGCTTGTGCGCATCGGCCTTCCTACCGGCCTTTTTCGGTGGATTGTTCTGGAAGCGAATGACAAGGACCGCCGCAATCTGGTCGATGATAGCCGGCTTTGCCGTCACGTCGTTCTGGCTGCTTTTTGTAAAAGCCGCAGAAGCGGGTGCCATAGGGCTCGTGCAAAAAGTGACCGGCGGCAAAACGAGCATCTTTGCAGGCCACCCCAACTGGGATGTTGTCGATCCGATTGTAGTGGCTCTGCCGATTTCGATTATCGTTGCCGTTGTCGTAAGTCTTTATACCAGGCCGCCGTCTAAAGAACATCTCGATAAATGTTTTTAAGCAGGCAGGCATTGATACTGGAGTTGCCGTCGAGAGTTTGTGTTATATAAAATGATTTAAATTAAATGATGGGAGACAAAAATGGAGTTGAGAAGTATGAGAATGATGTTGGTTGTCGGATTTTTTGTTGCATTAATTAGTGGATTTGTCATGGCGGCGGAGGAGGAAAAGCCTGTTGCCGATGATTGGTTCAGTGGATTTCGCAACCCGGCTCCGGGTATCGAAATGGGGCTTGACTTCCGGTTCAGAACCATCACGTCCCGAAACATCGTATCGTTAAATACGGCCAGCAAGGATGCGGCTACCGATCAATCAGATAATAAGTGGAATTTCCAGCGATATCGTTTCAGATGGTGGACAAAATGGATGCTGAGCGACGATATTGACTTAAATACCCGTATGGTCTGGGAATTCAGGACCTGGGATTCGCCCCCCAGCAAGCCTCAGAGCACGGATTTTGACGAGATTCTGTTCGACAGGTTGAATGTCACTATCCGTAATATGTTTGACAAGCCTTTGACCGGTGTTTTCGGCCGGCAGGATGTGATTTTGGGTGTCGGCTGGCTGGTGCTTGATGGCACGACGATGGATGGTTCGAGAACCATCTTTACCGATGCAGCGCGTTTTACCTATGACTGGGCGGATAAGGATACGAAGATCGATTTGATTTATATCGATAAAGCGTCCAATTCGGAAAGATGGTTGAAGACCATCGAAGATCGCGACCTAGCTCTTGCGCCAGAGGATGAATACGGCGTAATATTATACCTGACCAATCAGTCTTATGAGAACAGGAAGTTAGAAGGCTATTTCATGTATAAGAATGACAATCCAGTTGATTATCCGTTGGGAGGCTTGCCGGGCCCGTGGAGTAAGAAGGCCGAGATATTCACGTTCGGCGGAGCCGCATCCCATACGCTTAACGAGAACTGGAATTACCGTGTTGAAGGCGCGATACAAACCGGCGAGAAGAGCGACGCCACGCCTGACCTGAGCACCGGCACGATGCAGGACATGGAAGCATACGGCGCCCTGACGAATCTCGAGTACTTGTTCAAAGACAGCTTGAACAACAGTGCACATGTAGGTTATGAGTATGCCTCTGGTGATGATCCGGATACCAGAGACAACGAGCAATTCGATCTCCTGTGGGCTGAGTGGCCGAGATGGAGTGAGCTTTATATCTATACATACATCCCGGAAACCATGATTGCCGAATCGACGAACCTCCATCGTATCAATTTAGGGCATAAGTTCAATCCGAACAAGAAGTGGCAAATCTGCACGGACTACCACTTGCTTTGGGCTGACGAGCAGACAATGCCGGCTTCTACTCGCTTGTCCGGCAACAGCAAGTTCCGCGGCCAGTTGATTACATGCTGGGCAAAATACAGGTTCAGCAAGCAGTTATTCGGACATCTGCTCGGAGAATATTTCGTGCCGGACAACTACTACACGAAACTCTGCCGGGACGACGCATTCTTCTTCCGGTTCAATATTGAATATGCTTTTTAAGATGTTTGTTAAAAATTGAAGTGTAAAAGCCCAGCAAAATAATTTAATGCCGGGCTTTTTTTATTGCAAAAACCGGAAAAATGATTATAATGTTTGTTTCTCTATACATAGATGAGGATATATGAACAAGCTATTACTTTCCGGCAATGAGGCATTGGCTTACGGTGCTTATGAAGCTGGACTACAGGTTGCATGCGCATATCCGGGGACCCCGTCGACTGAAATACTTGAATCTCTGGCAAAATTCAAAGACCTGGACGTCCAATGGTCGGTAAATGAGAAAGTGGCCTTTGAGGTCGCTCTCGGTGCCGCCGTTGGCGGAGTACGCAGCCTTTTTGCCTGCAAACACGTCGGGCTGAACGTAGCTATGGACCCCCTGATGACATCTTCGTACACCGGTATCCAGGCGGGCTTCGTGGTAATTGTCTGCGACGATCCGGGCATGCATTCATCCCAGAACGAACAGGACACGCGATGGGTAAGCATATACGCAAAACTTCCTTTGCTTGAGCCGTCCAGTCCGCGTGAGGCCAAAGAGTACGTCAAGGAAGCCTTCAAAATAAGCGAACGGTATGACACGCCCGTGCTGCTGCGCATGACCACGAGAATTTCGCATACCAAAGAGGATGTGACCTGCGGCGAAAGAAAGGTCCCCGAGCAGCCTGCCTTTGAAAAGAGAATAAGCAAATACGTAATGGTGCCGGGAAATGCGTACGCCCGGCATATATTGATCGAGAAAAGACTGAAAAAGCTAAAGAGCCTTTCCGAAAGAACAAGGCTGAACCGCATAGAAAAGGGCGACAAAAAAGTCGGTTTTATCACTTCGAGTATAACATACCAGTATCTGAAAGAAAATTATCCGGATGCTTCTTACCTCAAGCTCGGCATGACTTATCCATTCTGTGACGACAAGATCAGGGAGTTCGCCAAAGGTATCAAGAAGTTGTATGTCGTCGAAGAGCTCGATCCGTTTCTTGAGGAGCATGTCAAGACGCTGGGTATAAAATTCTCGGCGAAGGATCCGTCCTTCAGAATAGGCGAGCTAACCCCCGAATCCATGCCGGCTATTGTGGCGGGCAAGGTCAAGCGCGAGAAGAAGTCGGCCAAACGCAAGCCGAGGATGTGCCCCGGTTGTCCGCACTTACACACGTTTTCGATCCTTAAGAAGCTGGATTTCTTTGTGGCGGGCGATATCGGCTGCTATACCCTGGCGTGTCTGCCGCCGATTGCTGCACTTCATTCGTGTATCTGCATGGGTGCGGGAGTGACCTTCAACGAAGGGTGGCGAAAAGCCGTACCCAAGGCAAAAATAGTCGGGGTTGTGGGAGATTCGACGTTTATCCACTCCGGCATCACCGGCCTGATAAACGCCGTGTACAATAAGGCCAAGGGGATAATCTTCATACTGGATAATTCGACAACGGCCATGACAGGCGGTCAGCAGCATCCGGCCACGGGACTGACAATCCGGAATGAACCCACAAAGAAGCTGATTCTCGAAGACCTTTGCAGGGCTTGCGGGGCCGACAATGTGGACGTCGTGGATCCGAAGAATCATGCTGAATTTGAAAAGCTTGCAAGGAATCGAATAAAAGAGGATGCCTTATCCGTGATAATTTCGAGGCATCCTTGCCAGCTACTAAAACGATAGTTTCGCGTTAGGACAACGGAGAACATGGTCTACAACATTACATTCGGGGGAGTAGGGGGGCAGGGAATTCTTAAGGCATCCGAGATATGCAGTTGGGCGGCGATGTTTGACGGATTCCATGTCAAGAAATCTGAGGTTCACGGGATGGCTCAGCGAGGCGGCTCGGTGGAGTCACACGTTCGGTTCGGAAAGCAGGTTTACTCGCCTCTGATTGTCATCGGTGGCGCCGATTACCTCGTGTGTTTCCATTCCGAAGAGCACGAACGGCTGAAAGCGTTTCTAAAACCGGGCGGCAAAGATTTGATAGGCTATCTCGATAAGGCCAAGGCCGTGATTGAGAATCCGAGGCATCTGAATACTCTGCTGGTCGGCGTGCTTTCCGCAAGCCTGCCTGTTAGTACGGATTCATGGATGAAGGCCATGGAGACTGTATTTAAGAAAAAGATTGTTGAGGAAAACAAGGGAGTCTTTCTTAAAGGAAGGGAAATGGGTCAATCATGATTTGGAAAGAACAAGTCGA
>CAZSOR010000138.1:0-12020 GCA_964608395.1 uncultured Pirellulales bacterium | reverse complement strand
TTATTTAGTTTTATATATCTCTGTCATCCCGTTATCCTGTCTACTGTATTCTATTCGTTAATCATTATACGAATCTAAACGTAAAAGGGCGGGCTAATTCCAGATAAATCTCCGTGAGACGGCGTCCTTTATTCTGCCACAGAGAGCACCGAGAACACAGAGACAAAAATTCATATAGATAAAAGCCAAGATTCACCACGAAGGACGCGAAGATTCACGAAGAAATAAAGAAACAGTAAATGGTTAATGGTATTTGGTATTTAGACTAACGACCAACGACTATATACTAACGACTAATTCTAACCGCAGATGAACGCTGATAAACGCAGATTTCGTGCAAAAATAGTAAATCGTCAATCGTAAATAGTAAATGGCAAAGGCTTCTGTCTTCTGTCTCTCCCGTAAGGGATGGCTTATGCCACTGTTTCCCTTCATCCTGAGCGGAGTCGAAGGGCTTTATTCTGTCTTTTTATGCCTTTTCGCAGAAAAAGACGATTTTAATTGTTTTTTTATCAGCTTTAGTGTATCATTTTTCCAAAGGCGTAATAAAACACTGAACGCAAAACATCCTTGAATCGCCTTTTTTTGTCTTTCCGTCCCTATTATGTCCAGTCAGATAATTTGGACTCGACAACTGCGTATTGTATGATTGTATTCTCTCAATCCTGTATTTATCTGGATCTGAGTCGCGTAGAATGGACGAACACGTTTGAAATGAAACGGGCTCCGTTTTTTGCGGAGCCCGTTGGTTTTTACATCATGTTGCTTAAGCTTAGCCGGGGATTACGTTGGTCGCACAGGGACCTTTTCTGCCTTCTCCGATCTCGAATTCGACATTCTGGCCTTCATCGAGCGATGCATAGCCGGTCGTCTTAACTTCCGAGTGGTGAACAAACAAATCATCGCCACCACCGTCCGGCTCGATGAAGCCAAAGCCCTTACTTGAATTAAACCATTTTACTGTACCATTACTCACTTCTGTACTCCTTTTGGCCTACTGATGGCCATAGATCGTGTCTCTCGATTATTATAAGGGAGATATTCCTGAGGGACTAAAGAATATGCCTAACTTTAAGCTATTATACCACAATAGTGGAACGGGCGTTCAATAAAAATAAATAAATAATTACCAACTGGGATTTCCCATCCCGGCGAGCCGGGACTTCACTGAGCAATAATAGGCCGTCCCTGTTATGTTCTTCGTGGTAAAAGGATTTTTTTGTTGTTTTTTAGTCGTTTATGTGTACAATAACTCCAAAGGCGTAATAAAACACTGAACGCGAAACTTCCTCGAATCGCCTTTTTTTGTCTTAACGCACCTATTTAGCCGGGCTTTGGGTCTGCCCGGAGAAATTCGAAGAAGATATAGCACGTAAGAGATGCTAAAATATGGCTAAAAAGGACACATCGATAGTTCTGGTTGAGCAGGTACAAAACAAAATTCTGTTTCTGCGGGGCGAGAAGGTGATTCTGGACTCGGATTTGGCGGCCCTGTATGGAGTCCCGACCAAGCGGCTGAATGAGCAGATCAAGCGCAATCAGGAACGTTTCCCGCCGGATTTCATGTTTCAACTCACGAAGGCGGAGAAGGATGAGGTGGTCGCAAATTGCGACCACCTCCAGAAGCTGAAATTTTCGCCTGTTTTACCCTATGCCTTCACAGAACACGGCGCAATTATGGCCGCAAGTGTATTAAACTCCGAGCGGGCGGTTCAGACAAGCATTTATGTAGTCAGGGCATTCGTGAAGCTGCGTCAGATGCTTGCGCCGTACAAAGAACTCATGGTCAAGCTCGATCAGCTTGAAAAGAAGCTGCAAACCCATGACAAACAGATTATTACAATTGTCCAGGCAATCAAGTTGCTGATGCCGCCGCCGGAAGACAAGCCGAAAGGAACGTTCGGATTTCACAAGAAAAAGACAAGATCAAGCAAAGGAATATATTAGTTTCGGTAGGGTGTGCACTCCGTAAGGAGTCCTTAGGACTGCACACCACTTTGTTTACATTTGAATAGTCGTTAGCTCTCGGCCGAAGGCCACGACATACGATATGCGACATACAACATACGAAATTCGACATACGGATTTATTTGAGAAGGCTTTTGAGAATGAGAATTTTAATTAGACAGCGTTACTTAAATTTTAATAGGTGAGTGTCCATAGTGTTTCTCAAAACACATAAACAACAATTATGTGAAAGGATTCATGATGAAAGTTTTGATCAAAAAGTTCCAAATAGACATGGAGGTCAAATCAAGTGGAATTGAGTTCGAGATCCGAACACCAGACAACTCAGAGCAAATAGGCGACTGTTATGTCACAATGACTGGATTAATATGGTGCAAAGGCAAGAAGGGAAAGGCGAACGGAATCAAGATTTCTTGGGAAGAGCTTACTGAAATCCTTAAGTCAAAGTCTGCAAAAAAAGTTGCAATTAAGGCAGTTCAGGAAGCAGCATGTACCTGAAAACTATGGACAGCGAGGCTGTTGAAAAACGTAAGATTGATTCGTCGCTGCGCTCCTCGCAATCTCAAAATGTTACTTTTAGTGTTTTTCAACAGGCCCACAGCTACATATTAATGGTTTGGGGATAGTACACAGAAAATGATGACTGTCCTTAATTGAGCCAAAATTTGCGGTTTTTATCGTTTCATCATTTTTGTGATTGTAATGATTTATGTACTAAATATATGTTACTTGAACGATGAATGAATTTGCCATAAATCAATTAAGGAGATTTTGCTCTCTGGATGACTTTCCTGATTTACCATGTCCCTATTGTGGCAGCGAAACATTACGGATAGACAGGAGAAGCATACAGTTTAGAAAACTAAAGAATCAATTTGCCGAAAAAGATTTTGAAGATATTAACTTTGAATCACATGTGCTTTTAAGATTAATTGAGTTTGCTTGTATAGCTATGAATAAACTCATGGAGTTCCAGGCAAAATTCTCAACCTTCCTAAAATGCACTTCCTGTAAAGAGACAGTGATTATGGCAGGGAAAGCGATAGTTCCGTCTGAACTGGCAAAACAGCAAGGAATTACCATCGGGATTCGTATTTTACCAGAATTCTTTACACCACCCTTGCCAATAATACGCTTGCATAGTGCATATCCAAAAAACATAAAGAGAGAGATCACGCGCTCATTCTCTACATTCTTCTTCGATCCATCATCGTGTGGCAATGCAATTCGACAATGCATTGAAAGACTGCTAGATAATCACAGGATTGAAAAAAGCAGAATTTCCAAGAATGGAAAACAGATTTATATTCCTTTAAGTGACAGAGTAGAATTATTTATAGATAATTTTCCTGATGCAAAATTACTTGATGGAATTAGATTTTTAGGTAATAAAGCAAGCCATGAATCCACTCTTAATCAAGAAGATTTGTTCAATGCATATAAAATAATGCACTACATTTTAGAAGAGCTTTACTTGCACCCAAAAGATCGTGATGAAATATTGAAGATCTCGCAATTGCTAGAGAATAAATACAAAGAAAGATAGGAAAATAGGAAAGGAGACAGCAATGCAGCATAATACGTTTGAGTTCTTTGAAGAAGTTGAAAGCTTGGCAGAACGGTATGGTCTGGGGGTTTCCAAAGACACTGTCGGGGAGAGTGTTGGTGTCATCATCAAGATGACGATTGACAAAGCTCGTGTGGAGATCGTGATAACAGCCAAGCGTTGTACCGTCAGGGATGGAGAGGGAAGACAAGAATCATTTGAAAAATCCCTTAGTGGATGGGACCAAAAAAGCTTGGAGTACATTGAAGAACTCCTAAAACCTTACAACAGGTTGGATGGAAATTATTTGTGACGTTTACCAATCTATGAGGTTGAAGGAGAAAAGGGATGCAAAGACGTATAGAAACAGAAGAAAAAGAAATGAATACACGAAATAGGTAAACATGTTTATTTTTCTCACAAACCTACAGTCTTAATAGGAGGTATCCAATGAAAGTACTTATCTACATACTATTGGTCGCTATAACTTTGCCCTTGACTGGGTGCACGTTTCAAGTAAAGAACACTGAAGGTCTTCGGCTCGCATATGAGGACATTGGCCTCGCTGAATCAAAAGGTCTTGAGCTCAAGGCACTCAAAAATGTAGACAAACAGCAACGGCAAGAAGCCGTGGGCCTGTATCAGGATGCTAAAGCTACAATCAATAGCTATTTGCAGCAGGCTATAACTGATGCAGCCGGTTATACGGTTAACAAACCCGCAGAAAGCTACATAGCAACCAAAGCTCACGAAAAGGTCTCGTCGTTTCAAGCAAAGGTTGATGAGCTGAGTCCGAAATTCCTCATCCAAGCTATTCCTGGAGTAGTGCCAGTGATCGTGGGTCCTCTAATTGAGAGGATATTGGAACAGCATGGTCAAAACCAGAAGGAAGCATACGAGAGATTCAAAAAAACCGTGGAGAAATACATGATGAAGAACTACGTAGAGCTATGAAGAGCTACCGGGCAATGGATTTAATTAGGGGGACGCATCCCATTTTATGAGAACAAAATGGTACCCATAATAGGGTCCGTCTTTATTATTCTATTATTCTTATTTATGGATAAGAACAGAACAAAGGAAATGGTGAAAGTCACTAATAAATCCACATTCGTAGAGTAGGAAGGAGACAATAATGGGAGTTATCGACACAGTTAAAGACGTCGCAAAACTCGCTCAAGACGTGCAGAACATACCGCTCTATCAGCAACTTGTATCGCTCCAGGCCGAGGTTTTTGAATTGTATGACGAAAACCGCAATTTGAAAGATGAGGTTCGCCAGCTTCGCGAGCAACTAGAAATGCGTGCAAAAATGACTTTCGAAAACAATTTTTACTGGATTGTCGATGGCGACTCCAAGGATGGTCCATTCTGTTCACGATGCTACGATAATGATCATGCGACGCGGCGAATGATCGAGCTTGGACATTTGCGAGGCTGCCCGACTTGCTACTTATTGCTCCGTCAGGATGGTAGCGGCGCCGACATTCATGAACGGAAACGGTTCCTTCATACGATAAAGGGTTAAAAACTGGTGACAGCCTTTGTCATTGATTATTGATTATTTACCCCGTGAGATGGCGGCTTCGTCCCCTAGGAAAACTAGGGACAGCCTTTTTCATTGATTATTGATTATTTACTATTGATTATTTGAAAAAACTAGGAAAAGGCTTTGTCATTGACTATACCCGCCTTCGCGGGCACAAGTTTACGATTTAAGAAATACGACTTGAAATCTGCGTTCATCAGCGTTAATCTGCGGTTTAGGGGAAATTAGAGCAGCCTTTGTCATTGATTATCCATTCGACTACGCTAAGGACAAGCTTACTATTGATTATTTAGATTCTTAGAGAATAAAATCATGCCGGATTATAAACGAGGATTTCGTACGGGCGGGACCTATGGTATAAAAGAGGGGAGAACGAATTTATGCGAGCGGGTTTTTAAATTGATTATTTCGTCGAAGGAAGGCTTTTGATGATGATAATTTTAATAAGACGGTGTTACTTAAATTTTAATAGTTGACTGTCATTAGTTTTTACGCCGTCCTGTTCCTGAGCTTAATCGGTCTCATTCGTAGCGGCGCCACGGGACTTGTCGTCCGGTGCTCGTCCGGAGAGGCCCTCCAAAGAGGTGTTCAATCCTTCCCGGATCTCGTCCAGCTTTTCCCGCGAACCTGTTGCCTCGGGCAAAGCGGCGTTGGGTTCGTCGATCACGCGTGGCGTCATGAATACGAACATCTCGCTGTTCGCCAGATTG
The DNA here is from genome assembly GCA_964608395.1 of uncultured Pirellulales bacterium. Classification (GTDB taxonomy): domain Bacteria; phylum Planctomycetota; class Phycisphaerae; order Sedimentisphaerales; family Anaerobacaceae; genus JAFGPJ01. The sequence continues at coordinate 6,247 of CAZSOR010000138.1, read as the reverse complement.
ACCTCGGTATGCCGGAAAAGTCCCCCGACCAGCGGCACATCCCCGAGCAGTGGAAGCTTGTGCTCGATCATGCTTTCCTTTTGAAAGAGGATGCCGCCGAGCAGGAGCGTTTGGCCGTCCCGCACGATCATGTTGGTCGTGGTCTCCATTACGGTCCTGACGGGCTGATCGTTTACAAGATCTGAGGTCAACTGGGAAATCTCGACGTTAACAATCATATCGACGTTGTCTTCGGGAGTGATACTCGGTCGGGCCCGCAGCTCCATACCGACCCTGTCGAAGTCAATGTTTTGGCTGGTGGTCTGCTGCGTTATTGATTCGCTGCCCCGGAACGCCACTTCGCTGCCCTTGAAGAAATTCGCCTGCTCATTGTCCTTGGTCCAGAGTGTTTGCTGATTCAGAACCTTGGCGTTGGTTGTCTTAATAAGGAAGTCAATCAAGGCGTAAATGTCGGTTCCGACGCCAAGCACTGATCCCGACCCTGTGGCGTTCACGCCACTACTGGACGATATGGTCCCGGCTGCCGAGCCATGCGTTCCGATATTAGTCAAATTGCTCAGTGCCGTGATTGCATTTTCGCCTAACGTCCCAAACGCCTGAGGGTTCGTCGATAGTTCGATCCCGAGAGACGTCACTTTGGAATGCTCAACCTCCACAATGATCGCCTCGATTACTACCTGCTTGCCCGGCACATCCAGTGTATTGATCAGTTCTCTTATAGCGTCCATGAACTCCGGCGGAGACAGGACCATGATCGACTTGGTATGCGGTTCGGGCACAAAGCGGACCCGCCCAATGACGTTGCTGATTGGCATTTCCGCGTCGACGCCCATGCTGCTGCGTGCCCCGGCACCCGACCAGGGCGGCGTATATTCGTCATTGTCCGCCTGGGTGTCGTTGTTCGAGCCGGCATTGTTGTCGCTATCGCCCGTACTATCCATCGCGGACTCCCCGGTCAGTCCCTGGGCCGTGAGACGAATCCGCGCCTGCTGCCCCGGTTCGACGAACAACGCATTAAGACGCTCGGTAAGATCCTCGGGATCGGCGTACTTTAGCTCAATAACTTCCGGGACCTCGCCCATTTCCTGGCTGTCAAGCTCTGTTATGAGGTCCTCAATCACATCGTACGCCCCGGCGACGTTGCTTATGACGATGATTTTCTTGGTGCTCGGTACTTCTTCGAACGTCAACTGTCCATAGAGCGGCCCGACGATTTTCTTCTTTTCTTCTTCGTCGCCGTAGCCGTAGTAGTAACGGCGGAAAAAGTCGCTTGTGCTGCTCGATTGTTCGCTGAAGAGCGTTGTGAGCAGGTCCGCTATCTGCACGGGGTCGGAATTGCGCAGCGTAAAGATCCTCGGCTTGACCTGGTCCAGATCGAGCGGAATGTCCCATTCCTCTATCTGGACGGCAATCTTGAGCATGTTCTCCGGTGAGGCGATCACCGTTATCTGGTTCATCGTTGAGAATGATATGACTCTAACCGTGTCCTGAGTTTCAACATTACGTGAGCTTCTGGTAGAACCGCTATAACTATAACCATAGCTATAAGAATAACCGGCTTCCTGCTCGTAAAGACCTTCGATGTTCTCCTTGACCTTGTCAGGGTCGGCATATTTCAACTTAAAAACCTTTGTTTCAAACATACCCGTGGGGACGTCTATTTCGGCAATCAGTTTCTTGACCATCACGCGCATCTCTTCCCTGCCGAAGATCATGATCTGCCTTGCCTGGGTCAATGGCAGAACAAGAACGCTCGCCTGCAATTCCGTCCCCGGCATCTGCTGTATCGCCTCGTTAAGTCGCTGCGCCACCTCGGAAACATTGGCGTATCCCAGCGTGATTGTTTCGTGTTCTCTGGTGATCGTCTGTTCCTTGTCGAGTTTCTCAATCCACTCGGATATCTTCTTCATATCTTCAGCCGATGCCCTTGCAATGATCCATCTGCGATTGGGCTCCGGGATCAGTACGATCGGCACCTGACCGGTCCCGATCACAGGCGAAGAGCCTCCTCTGGAACTGCCGTAACTGGAACTGCTGCTTCGGCCGTAGGAGCTGCTTCCACTATACCTGTTTCGATCTCGACTGGAACTGCTTGATCCCATGCCGTCGAAGCTTAGAAGCATCCTCAGCACCTGGACGATCTCCGCCGGATCGCCGTAATAAATCTCAAAAGTATTCTGCTGGGTCTGCTCGGCTTCGGGCACGTCGAACTGTTCAATAATCCCTTCGAGACGTATCAGATTCTGGACCGTATCAACCACAAACAGAGTGCGGGTGTTCTGGTCGGCAGTTACAAGGCCGGCATCGGTGAGCAGGGGGGTGACGATCTCAGCCATCTGGGCAGATCCGTAGTTCTTCAATCTAAAGAACCTCTGAACGACCTGATTCTTGTTCTTGATTGTTGAAAGCGGATAATCGACCAGGATTGTAGGAACGTCCTTGTCCAGCTTGTCAATCCACCCGGCGATTTGCTCCATGTCCTCAGCCGTCGCCTTTGCGATAATCCAGTTGTAAGTCGTCTCGGGTATAAGTATGGCCGGCGTCCGGCTGGTCCCAATGGTGACCGTCGTCGCGGCCCCCCCGGTCTTACTCTGGCTCTTGTCCTTGGACTTGCTGCCGGATGAACTGCTGCCCGCGGGAGGACCAGATCCTGATTTTGGCCTTGAAGGGCCCCGGCCGGGCACGCCTGAATTGCTGCTGGCGCCGGTGCTCAGCAATGTTTTCAACAAGGCGACTATTTCCGATGGGTCGCCATACTGTATTTCGAATATCCGGGTATCGAGTTGAGCCACCTCGACCGCTTCGTACTGTTCGATAAGCAAGCCGATACGCATCAGATTCTTGACCGTATCGATTACCGCCAGAGTGCTGGTGTTCTCGTTGGCGCTTACATAGCCGTACTCACCAATCAACGGCAGAAGAATTTGGCCCATCTGTGAAGCACTGTAGTTCTTCAGGTCGAAGAACTTCTGGACGATCTGATCCTTGTTCTCGATCATAGCCAGAGGGTAATCAGAAGCTATCGTGGGGACCTCGCCGAGTTTGGCTTGTGCTATAGGTTTGAGGAAAATCGCGTTGTCGGCAAACTCCGCAACACAGCCCTTCATGCGCAGCGCGGCGTAGATCATCGAGAGAGCCTCGCTTCTCGGCAGCTTATCCGGCGCGTAAATAGTCACTTTCAGTTTCTTCGATTCATCATCCGGAATAATGGTTTTGCCCGTCCAGTCTGCCAGTTTCTTCAAGATATCCTTCATGGGGACATCGTTAAGGTTCAGGGCTTCCATCGGCTCATTTGAGTCCACCGGTTTCTCCGACCCATCGCCTGCGGCAACCACGCTTTCGGGCTCGTTAGCATCAGGTGATCTGGCGGGCTCGTTTGCGTCGAAGGTCACCATAGGCTCGTTTGCATCACCAGGCTCTCTTGTCTCGCCGGGCTTGTTAGGCTCGGCTGCGGCAACTTCAGCCGGCTGCTCCGGCTGTTCGGGCACAGGCGAATAGAAACCGATCCTCCAGAAGATTAGCACCACTGCAATGCCGACCAATATTAATACTATTGATTTTGACCGTTCCATTTTATTCACCTCAATATGAATTTAAACCACTCTTATTGCCCGTCATCCTGCCTGCTCCGTCTTCTGCCGCTTCCATCAGAACTCCGGTTGCCGTGTCCGTCGGGGAGGGAAAGAAACCATATTTCTCACTGAACTTAGCTTCAACCTTTTGCTTTTCTTCATCCGACATCTGGTCCTATCGCTTCATGACATTCTCCATTTCCTCTCTCATTTTGGCCCTGTCTTCTCCAGAGAGATGGGGTCTGCTTTTCATGCCGGTGCTTCCTCCTTCCGGACCGCGCATCGGCGGTGCTTCGGACCGAACAGTAACTATATTGGCGCGTTTTCCTCCCGTCTCACCCGGCTTGGGCGACGGTATACCAGGTCGGGACCTCGAGCCGCCCTGGGCCGGAGAACCCTCAGCATCAATTGGACAAAAGACTTTTTTCTCCCCTTCCCATTCGGTTGTGACTGAAGCGGCGTCGATGGCTACAATCTTTGCGTCCCTGATCCTGGCGCCGACCTTATACCATTTACCATTTATATATGCCTCATCACCTAATATGCCCAGCACAGCCTTCACGGGATGCTCCTTTAGTGACGGCCAAAAGAGATTCTCCTTCTTCAAATCCTCCGTGATTAGCTTGGACTTGGTTACCTGGCTCTCCACGATGTTGGGGTCCGGTTTGTTCCTGGCGGTGGCCTGCTTGACGATGCGCTCCGCCCTGGCCGAAGCAATGAAAAAGCCCGTTACCTTAGCCACGGCCAGAACGCCCGATAGCACCGCAATCGCAAGCAATACTACGGGAACAAATTCCCGCTTGTTTTGCACGAGAGCCCTTATACGATCAAGCGTCATGATCCACCTCTCTTCTTCGGCAGACTGGCGAATGTCGAGATTGTCAGATCCAGTTGCACCTGCTGTCGTTTGTTTGGGTTAACTTATATTATGAACTCCTCGATCCTGCCAAGTACGGATTCTCATTCAGCCCGGCAAGCAAATCGAGCATCTGCTGTTAATAAAATCATGAAAATTACCACAACAAGCCAAATATATGCTCTGTTTGCCATTTTTCGAGCTTCAAAGAAGAGTTGCCATCTTAGTTGAGCGGAGAACCTCCTTAATCTCACTATTAATTGTAGTGCCATATTTTATGAAAAAGTAACGGTTTTTCTCGGACTATCTTCTGAGTGCGCATCTTTTTGACTGCTTTTTTTGCAGAAGTACATCATTCGCTTGTTAAGCGATGAAAGCATTCCACCTACACAATAGATTAGACGCCAAAAGCACGAATTCGTTACGTGAATTCTTCAAAATAAACAGAAAACTTTGCTCGTTCTCAACCTGCGGCTTCTTCTTCTGCCTTTTCCTTGTTCTGCGCCTTTTGAAAAATCCTTGGAAAACTATAGAAATCTCAAAACGGAAAACCAAAACAGCAGATGCACGACTATAAGTATCAAAATCCCACTTATTGTATTTATGTCATATTAACTACCCTTGTATCAAGGGAAAAATATATTATTTTAGACGTTAGCTTTAGTATACCATGGGATAATTAAAGGTGTCCGCCTGCCCATAGGGAGTACATTGTTCGATGAGTTGTGCTTTATAATGACAGGGGTGGCGATTGACCTTTGTCATTGATTATACCCGCCTTCGCGGGCACAGGTTTACTATTGACTATTTACTATTTATGAAATATGATTGATTATAGTTAAGCCAATTTAGGAGAATTTAAAATGATGAATAGGCAACTTCAAAGTAAGAACTTTTTGTCAGGCAGGATGTATCGGCAGAGTATCTTAATGATTTTGGTCTTTGTTCTGATAAGCACAATTTGCAGCTATGCGGCGGAACCGAACCAGCCTGCCGAGAAGCCGTGGATCAGTCTTTTCAACGGTAAGAATCTCGACGGCTGGAAGGTCAAGATCACGGGCTACGAATTGAATGACAATTACGGCAAAACTTTTCGTGTCGAAGATGGGGTCATGAAAGTTTGTTACGATAAGTACGACAAGTTCGGCGGCAAATTCGGCCACATCTTCTATAAGGAGAAATTCTCACACTATCGTTTGCGGCTTGAATATCGATTCGTGTCAGATCAAGCACCCGAAGGCCCGGGGTGGGCGTTTAGAAACAACGGGATTATGATACATTGTCAGTCGCCCGAGAGTATGAGAAAGGACCAGGATTTTCCTGTTTCCATTGAAGTTCAGTTGCTTGGAGGCAATGGCAAGGACAAGCGCTCGACCGGTAATCTGTGCACGCCCGGCACGCACATCGTAATGGACAATCAGCTTGTCACGCAGCACTGCATTTCATCTCGTTCAAAAACATATCACGGCGACCAATGGGTCAAGGCCGAGGTTGAGGTCCACGGCGACGGTCTCATCAAGCACATTATTAACGGCCAGGTCGTGCTGGAATACGAAAGGCCGCAGCTTGATGAGAAGGACCGGGATGCTCAGAAGCTTATCAAGGGCGAGAATAAGTTGCTGTCCGAAGGTTACATTTCCCTTCAAGCTGAGAGCCATCCCACAGAGTTCCGAAAGATAGAGATTCTTCCCCTTGAGGAATAGTGCGGAAATCGTTCAGACGTCTGTAAAACAATATATCTTCATGGACAGACAATCAAAACAGCATTATTTTATGGACTATCCTTTAACGGCTTCATGCTTTAGAAAAAATGTGGTTA
>CAZSOR010000137.1:7938-12104 GCA_964608395.1 uncultured Pirellulales bacterium | reverse complement strand
CTTCCTGCTGCAATACCATCATGACATCGGCTGACTGCGCATATCCCGATAGAGCCATACTAACGATGTTGGAATACTCTTTCTTAACGATTTTGAGTAGCTCGAGTCCGTCCATCCCGGGCATAACAATATCAACAACGATTACATGCACCTTTTCTCGCTTGAGGATTTCAAGTGCGTCTTCACCGCTCTTGGCAAAATATTTATCGTATGGTTCATCCGTGATGCTCTTATCTATAGTCTTCAGGACTATTTCGTCGTCATCTACGAACAGCACTGCTCTCTTTTCCATAATTCTCTTCCTAACATCTACTTATTCTGTGAACCTCTTTTAGGTTGTTTTCTCATATAAGTTCATAAGACCACAAAGCTTATTCGCCAATTACTCGAATAAAGTCTTTCATTTCTCATACACCACCGAAGCCAAATCCTCAATACTGCTTTTGATATATCGGTAGTCGAGAAAAGGCGCATAACTCAATAAGTCCTTCCAATGTAAAAAATACGTATTTCTAAGTAGATTCTTATTTGTGTGGCGTCAGAAGCGCTGAAGAAGCGAAATTATTGCTGAGTATCATTGGTTTTAAAAAATATGGCTGTATTTATGAGACCATCATATCAAGCATTTATGACGCTTCTCAATAAAAATACGTAGAACTACGTAGTTGGAAATTTTCTCAAACCCTGGTTCGGTAAGAGATGTTGTAGATGATTAGCACGTGGGCTATAATGAGCCCAGTTCGTTCTGCGTGCTGTGTGCTGTGTTCTCCACGCCGCAGAACTCGGAACGACGAACTCTGAACGCATTAGGATTGGAGAAGCAACAGTGAAACTCAAACGCTATGAAGGCAATCCCATCCTCTCGGCTAATCCGGCTAATGACTGGGAGGATTTAGCCGTATTTAATCCTGCGGCCTGGTACGACGAAGACACAAAGCAGGTCATGCTTCTGTACAGGGCTGCCGAGGCGGGTCCCGAGTACAAGTGCTATTTCGGCCTGGCGGTTAGCAGCGATGGCTATCATTTCGAGCGCACCAGCGACGAGCCGGTTCTCGGCCCAAGTGTAGATGGTTTCGATGCCAGCACCATACAGGATCCACGGATGGTGAAAATGGGCGAGTATTATTACATCACCTACGCCAGTCGGTTCTTCCCGTTCGGCCAGTTCTGGATGCCGAAAGAACAGCAATACGTCCCTCCTGTCTGCCCGGCGGATTTTCCCCGCGTCATCCGCAACAACGCCACCAGCAGCGGGCTTTTGCTCACGAAGGACTTCAAGAGCTTTATCCGTGCCGGCAGAATTACCGACCCGGTCCTCGACGACCGGGATGTGATTCTCTTTCCCGAAAAGATAGACGGCAGGTACTATTTGATACACCGGCCGCTCGAATGGGTTGGCCCTGAATACGGGACCGAACAGGCCGCCGCCTGGATATCGTCGGCCGATGACCTGCTCGGATTCAGAAAATCCAGGCTGCTTATCAAGCAGAAGTACGATTGGGAGGCGGGCAAACTGGGCGTCAATACCCCCCCTATCAAGACCGAGCATGGCTGGCTGACCATTTACCACGCCGTAGGTCACGACAAGTACTACCGCCTCGGAGCACTGCTGCTGGACCTGAAGGACCCGGGCAAGGTCTTGCATCGCACGACTGACTGGATTATGCAACCCGAGCAGGATTACGAAATCGAAGGATACTATAAAGGCTGCGTTTTCCCATGCGGCAAAGTCGTGATCGACGGAACGCTGTTCGTGTACTATGGCGCAGCGGATAAGTACGTTGGATTAGCAACGTGCCGGCTCGATGAGCTGCTCGAATATCTGCTCTCCTGCCGGCCATAATGAAAGGAAGCCAATGGAATTCCATCTCCACGCAATCGACATTTCCATCATAGTCGGCTACCTGGCCGTTATAATCGCGCTCGGCTGGTATCTCTCGAAGCGCGCCTCGAAGGACCTCAACTCATACTTCCTCGCCGGCAAATCGTTGCCCTGGTACGTCATCGGCACTTCTCACGGAGCAAGCGGCTTCGATATCACCGGGACCATGTGGTTCGTGGCGATGCTCTTCACCTATGGCCTGAAAGCCGCTTTCATACCCTGGATTTGGCCGCTCTTCGACCGCGTGTTCCGCCAGGTATATCTCGGAGCGTGGGTTCGGCGCTCAAACGTTCTGACAGGTGCCGAATGGATGCGGACCCGCTTCGGCTCGGGCCTGGCGGGCAACCTCTCGCACATCAGCGTGGTTTTATATGCGCTCATACTAACCGTTGCTTTCCTCGGCTATGCCTTTGTCGGAATAGGGAAATTCACGGAAGTATTCTTTCCATGGAATCTCGCCTGGGGTCCGCTTTCGTCCGCCAATATGTACGCCATTATCCTTCTGATAATCACCACTGCGTATTTGCTTCTGGGCGGCTGGTACAGCGTAGTTCTCACCGACCTGATTCAATTCGCCCTACTGACCGTCGCTTCGGTATTTATCGCTATCGTCGCAATTAACAAAGTCAGCCCCGAGATGCTTGCCAAGTTTGTTCCCAACGGCTGGAACGAGTTGTTTTTCGGCTGGAAGCTGAATATCGACTGGTCGAGCCGAATCGAGCAGTTAAACGGTAACATCGTCAAGGACGGCTATTCGCTCTTCGGAGTTGTAATCATGATGTGCCTGCTCAAGGGCTTATTAATCAGCATGGCCGGGCCGACCGCCGGATACGGGATGCAGCATATTCTTTCGACACGCAGCCCGCGAGAAGCGGCGCTGGAAAACTGGTGGATGTCCATTGTACAATTAGTGCCGCGATTCCTGATGATTACCGGCATCGCCGTGCTCGGGCTGGTTTACTTCACGCCCGAAGTCAAAGAAATGCTCGGCGCCGGCCAGAAGTTCGACTTCGAAAAGATTCTGCCCCACGTCATAGCGGGATATATCCCCGTTGGCCTGGTCGGAATTCTCCTGGCCGGCCTGCTCGCGGCATTTATGAGCACATTCGATTCTACAATCAACGCCGGCGCCGCATATATCGTCAACGATGTATACAAAAGATACATCAGCCCGAACTCATCACAAAAGACGTACGTCCGTCTCGGCTATGCGTCCACCATTGCCCTGCTGATAATCGGAGTACTTGTCGGCCTTCGTATGCAGTCTATCGACCAGGTTACCAAGTGGATCGCCGCGGCCCTCTACGGCGGCTACGTCATCCCCAACCTGCTCAAGTGGCACTGGTGGCGGTTCAACGGCTACGGCTACTTCGCAGGAATGATTGCCGGAGTCGCCGGCGGCCTGCTATTCTCGAAACTCATCCCACCGCTAATAGTTCCGCTTTATCCGGCCCTGGAACTGCTGCCGGAAGCGCTGCTGATATTTCCGTTTATCGTCCTGTTCAGCGCCGCCGCATCGGTCGCCGCCTGCCTGTTGACGCCGCCGGAAAAAGACGAAGTCCTCGAAAGTTTCTATCGCACCGTTCGGCCGTGGGGCTTTTGGAAGCCCGTCTATCAAAGCCTGCTGGACAAATACCCGAACCTCAAGGCCAACACAGACTTCCGGCGTGACGCGTTCAACGTCGTTATCGGTATCATATGGCAGCTTACCCTAAACATAATTCCAATCTGCTTAATCATCGGGCAGTACCGAACGATGTGGATCTCCATCGTCGTTCTCGCGGCCACTTCGGTCATCATGAAATTCACCTGGTACGACAAGCTCGGCCCCGGCGAGATGTATATGCCCGAAGACGGATAGCTATATCCGGGGATCCGGTTTGCTTAAATCGGATGGTGAAAAGGATATACAATATTGATTAAAAGTCTCCCCCTGTGTTGTTACAATTCAAGCGGGCCGATATGACTGGTTTTCACCTTCGGCGATTATCCGAACGAAGCATGACCCTTGACAATATCAACATACAAAACAAGCCCATGTCTTTCGGATAGTTTAGAAAGACTCTATGGATGTTCCTATAGACGAAGGGCTTAGATGGGCTGTAAGTATCGAACTAACAGCCCAGCCCTTTCAAAACTTATTTTTTTATAATACTGCTTAAATTGTTCTGCGCCTGCGCAGCCAGCCGACAAGGCCTATACCAATGCTGCCTAACAAAATAGCACCAGGAGCCGGGATCGTTACCGGCGGATCGTTTGGCGGATCAACTGGCGGATCAACTGG
>CAZSOR010000137.1:0-7838 GCA_964608395.1 uncultured Pirellulales bacterium | reverse complement strand
TGGCGGATCAACTGGCGGATCAACTGGAGGGTCAGGCAGGATCACGTCATAATCTATCGTAAGTGTGGATGACGCCAAGGTTACTGCCCAGTATGGACCTTCCTGGCCGGCAGGTATCGAACCTATATCCAGCCATATTTCCATAGTCCCGTCCATCAGCTCGTCTAAGGCAAGAGCGTCAAGATTTAAAGTTGTTGTATTCCATGTTTCTTCGGGGGAACCCGCAAGCTGGCCTAACGCTAATCCATCGCCTTCAATAAGATCGACCTCATCAAAGTCGGCGTCGAATGCATAAATCTCTAATGTAGCCCAATTTATTGTAACTTCCGGAAACTCAGCTGGATTAAAAGTATGTGTCCAGCCCCAGTCATTATTCCACCAACGATAGTCACCAAAACGTGTATCGGGCTGACCGCTACCGGCATCTACCACATCCACATAAGTTATACCTGCCTGTGTCCTGCTGCTAACAGCAAGGATCAGGACTGCCAGGGCACAAATAATAATTAATTTTCTCATCCCATTTATCCTTAAGAAGCCTTTAACGAAAGCTTAGTAAAGGCCCTATAACAAGGGTCTTACGCACTATCCTTCCCTGCTTTTTATCGTTAGAGCTGCTTAATCAGACAAGATTTGGACTTACCACAAACCACGTGGAAACAACAGATAGTGGTATAAAGAGAAAGTATGCTCAACTCATAAAGCCAAGCAGTTGACTGTCCAGATTACTACCCTGAGAGAACAACGAGCAGCAGAAATCTGTTCCAAAGCCTACTATTCTACCTAACACCTCTCCTCTGTCTCCTGCCGGATTATATTACTCCAACTATTTCCCCTATCCAACACAATGTCAGATAGTTGCCCAGGAACTTATGGATGCTTCATACATCATGAAGCTAAATCAGCAGAAGCTAATTTACTCAACTTATCTATTTGTACCATATCCACTATGCCTCCGTCAACAAAAAAAACCCAAATTAATATATTTTTTTACATTTCTTCTTTCTTTCAAAAAATCATGCTCTAAATCGATCAAACTGCCTCTTGAACCGGTTAATTGGCAGGCACCCCATGAATGGGGCTGAAAGGCCGAGGAATGAGGAACAATAGAAGAGCGTCCATCATCGGCTGGCCTCTGTTCTACCCCTTTAGGGTCAGCCAAATTGGCTTTGATTGGCTTTGAATTGGGTTTGTTTTTTCGCCGCCTCAAAGCATGAAATTCTTCATAATACCCTTTCTTATAGATACTTACGCCAATTCTGATTTTTCAAAATTGGCTTTGTTTTTTCAAATCGCCTTTCAACCCCCAGATAAATCTGGGGGCTAAATAAGATTGGCTTTGATTGGCTTTGAATTGGGTTTGTTTTTTCGCCGCCCAAAACCACAAAATCTTTCATATCGCCCTTTCATATAGATACTTACGCTCATTTCACCCTCCGGCAAATTGGGTTTGTTTTTTCAAATTAAGCTCAATTTTTCGTCGTTTTCTGCTCTTTTTCACCTGTTTTTCTTACTAACCGCGGATTACGCGGATTACGCGGATAAAAAGAAACAATAGTCAATCGCCAATAGTAAATAATCAATGACAAAGCCCTTTCCCTTTTACCTTTTTACTTCTTTACGTATTATACGAAATCCCAGCTTAAAGGGCGGGTGAATTCCAGAAAAATCTCCGATACACGGCGTTCATTATTCTGCCACAGAGGATGCAGCGCAATAAATAGTAAATCGCAAATCGCAAATCGTAAATGGCAAGGTCTCCGTGAGAAGGCGGCCATTATTCGTATTGCGTGCTGCGTATGGCGTACTGAGTAAGGGCATCCAGATTAAATTTCTTAAAATATCTCACCACGAAGGGCACGAAGATCCACGAAGAAAATAGGAATTAACCGCTGATTAACGCAGATAAACGCGGATTTTAAGTCGTATTGCGTGCTGCGTATTGCGTATAGCGTTCAGAGATTTCCGGCACTTTTTCCTTTTAACTTTTCACTTTTACCTTATTTTTCTCCTGTTTCCTGTCTTCCTTCATCCTGAGCGGAGTCGAAGGACTGTTTTTTCCGCCTTTTTTAGCCTTTTTTTACTTTTTTCAAAATTCGTAGGTAACATTTACCCTGTGAGATACGCTATATATAATTGAATGGCTGGTAAAGGCCAGATCCTTATGCGTTTTTTTTGTTCTGAAAACCGACAAAATAGTATAGATTGTTCGTTGGCAAGCGATAAGAGGCGAAAGTAAAGATGCAAATTTTTCGGGCGACAGATACGTTTTGTCAAGAAAATATACCAAGATGTTTCCTCCACCGGCCGCAAAGCAGCCTGAATTATATGGCTCCGACGGCACTCGCAACGATGTGTATTGAGCAAGGCTCCGGTTTCCTCCGCCTTACTCAAGATAAGGAGAATTGTTATGAACTACATTCATAACGGCTATACTGACATAAGGGGGTAGATCAACATAATCCAACCGGTAAAAAGGGATTACCATGAAAACTAAAAGAAAAGTACACGTTATTATTCTCGGAACCATAATATCAGCTGTGCTCTTGTTAGTCCTATTGTTGCGTGGCTTAACGCTTACTATTCATATAGGGCCGACACGCTCATTATGGGAAATAGGCGACGGAGCAGAAAATGCTGCGATGCAATTAATTGCTCAGATCAAGAATAGTCGCGCGGAAGGCAAAGCTGTTCTGAAGAAGGGCAAATACTCAATAGAAGTGAAAGAAAGCTCTTGGGTATTAAAGGCTGCTTCCAGGACAAAACTAAAATACATCGTTGCCTTTACAAAAGGCGCTTCAAGCATTACAGATACTACGATAACACTGGAGCCGGAAATCACTGATTTCATGATACAACTATCTCCTCCGATCACTGTAGTTTCCCCTATTGGCGGAGCGATAGATATCGAAAAGATCGAGATGAAGGGCAAAGACAATATTTCTGCCGATGTCGCTCTGGCAATGAATGAGACTATTGCTTCTTTCTTGGGGCAAATCTTCTGTTTCTCCGAATCCGATGACTCCTTGTCACTTCAAGATAATGTCGAGAAGATATTCAGTGAGCTAACGGTGGATAACTTATCGTTTATTGTTGAGTCTGGCGCCAAGATTAAATTCTCTGGACACAGTTTGGTTCTGGGCGAAGGCAATACACTCCATCTAAAGGACTTTTCTCTTCGGGACAGTGGGAAAGCCAAAGGGGCGCTTGCTGCAAATCTGAATCTGAAGTCTGGTTCTGTCCTCAAAATAGAACAACAGAACATTCTGATTAACAACATGATGCTTGGCTTATCTGGAGAATTCACAAAGGATCAGGAGAAACTCCTTTGTTCTGTCAAGGCAAAAAACGGTGAAGGCGCAGTCTCAAACAGCGTCGTGCTTTCTGCTAGTGATGGAAAGAAACTGGACTTATCCAATATGGAGATTATGGGGAAAGGGAGCATAGCTCCATCCGTTTCCGCTACAGGAACGTTCTCAACCACTGCAAAAATGGCTGGTTTAGCAAAAGGAGCATTGCGGAATCTGATCGATCACGCTGAAATGCAAATTCATTCAGCGTCTTTCGCACTGCAACCTGCCGGCTTCTCAATCAAGATACCAAGAATCCAAGTTTTGGTGCGTCAATCTGATATTGCCACTGCGGTTAAAGAGTCTATTCCAGAGTCTATAAACGAAGAATCAGAGGAATTCAACGATTCGGGATTGCACAGAACTATTCTTTCCGCTGGAACTCTTAATATTATCGATAATGACATCGGGAAAATGAAAGCGGCTATGCATTTATGGGAGATTCACGGATTCAACTTGGGATATGGGCCTAATGAGGTCGCCTTTCATGTGAACCCAAAGTATCGTGTGGAATTACAGACATATTACCTTTCGGGAACCAGAACGGTATGGCACTCGAAAACATTCACGATTCCTAATCCTTTTGGGTCTGATAAGAAGGTAACGATTCCTAACCCAGCACCTACGATTCATAAGGATTATGCGTGGGGAAATGCAGTTCAGCATTCCGGAAAAATAGATTGGGGGGGGAGCATAAAACTTTCGGCTCCTGATTTACCAAGCAAACTGTCTGATATGCAACTGAGGCTTGAACTCTTGCCCGGCCAGCCTAGCATAAGTAATTTTCCCAACTGGATTGAGACACGCATAAAGCCTGGTGGGGATTCCTTGCGAGAGTATTTGCAGAAGAAACTAAGAATGACCAAAGATGTTTCTCCATTCGCAAGTGTTTCTGGGGAGGCCAAGAAGTTGGGAGACAAAATTGTAGTCAATGGATTCTCTTTCACTCCCAAGGACAAGAATCTCATTCTGGATATCAATCTCGAATACAAAGAATAGTAGTATTCGCATATGAGAAGGAGATGCATTGCATGACTGAGGAAAAGATGGAGGATAAAGAGGTCGGGGGGATTAAAGGTATGGCAAAGCCGTATAGAAACATAAGAAAAAGAACTTCAATACGCGGAATCGGCAACCATCCCTATTTAACCCTGAATGGAGACATTCCTGAGATGTCAATCAACCAGTAAGGCTAAAACTTCGTCAAGTTTTGCCGTGGTTAGACAGGTGCAACTGTCCGCCGCACTATAATACATCCACAGCTCATCGCCTCGAAGCGAGAGTCCCGTTGGAAACACCACGTTTGGCGTTAATCCGGACAGTTCGTAGGGCGCTTCGGCCTGAAAAATCCAGTTGCGCGAGCGAGCAATCGTCTTGTGCGGTCTGTCTTTATCCAGGAGAGCTACACCGGCTCGATAAACCAAATGACCGCCGTAAGCTTTTACCCCATGGTATATCAGCAGCCAACCGTGCTCCGTTAAGATCGGCGGCGGTCCTGCTCCGACTTTGACGCCATCCCAGGCCGGGCCTGCTAATTCCGGTAACACACAATGCGGCTCGCCCCAATGCACAAGATCGGGTGAGTAGGCAGACCAAATGTGTTCTATTCCGCCGGCATCAGGCCTGTGCAGGACACCCCATCGCTCGCCGAATTTCTTAGGAAATAGAACAGCGTCCTTGTTATTGGGCGAGAAAATCAGGCCGACCCGCTCGACCTTTTTGAAATCCTCAGTGCGAGCCAACGCTACGGCCGCGCCTGCGGGTGAATACGCAGTGTAAGTAATGTACCAGCATCTCTCCTCGGAAAGATATGTCAGCCGTGCATCTTCACAGCCCCACTGCTCATATCTCCATTCGGACCCGCCGTAGCGGAGCAATGGTTCCGACTCGATTTCCCAACCGTCCACGCCATTCTTGCTGCGTGCAACGTGCAGGCTTGAGTACCCCACCTGATCCTCAACTCGAAGCAGCAGCAGGACCTCATCGCCGTGTTGTGTGGCCCCGGGATTTAACACGCCTGCGGCCTGAAAAGGCATATCCAAAGGTGAAATGATAGGATTGTCCGGACATCGGTCAAAAAGTCTTATTTTCATTGCGTTAGTCTCACCGTTTACAGGTACTTTGAATGTATTGGGCAACGCTCCCAACATCAAGTACCCAGCCTTTAATATTCCACCGATTTTATAACGCATTTCAAGATGTAATCCAAGTCAAAAACCTCCCTTTTTCAAGCGGTGGGAATTAAAAGGGCACGGTAGAACGCACTTTCACTAAGTTACTTATGTTCAATTTATTTTTATGAACTTTCGCGTGTCTTTTTTGGTATATTAAAGTGCTTTTATTAGTAGAAGGGCAAAGTATTTGCGATATGGCGATGTGAATAGGGTTTTCGCCGGATGTGTTTGCTCTGAGCTGGGAGGTTGGGTATAATGTGAAGTGATGAATGGCGATCCAGGACGATTCGTTGTCGTTCTGATGGTAGAAAGGCATCTCCAAATATAAAGGGCCAAATAAGTTTTGCTCGCAAACTGTTTTATTGTACACCGAGATTCTTGAAGGAATAAGTCTATGAGCTTGATAACAGCACACGATTTATCCAAAACATACCTAAAGGGCGAGACAAAGGTCGAGGCGCTAAAGAGTTTGAATTTCGAGATTGAACCAGCCTCTTTTGTTTCTTTCGTTGGTCCTTCCGGTAGCGGAAAGACCACACTCTTGAACCTTATTGGGTGTCTGGATAAGCCAACTTCAGGTATCTTGCGCGTAGATGACACAGACATCTCAAGCCTTAATACACGCCTGGCGGCAGCTTTTCGAGGCAAGAAGATCGGCTTCATATTCCAGGATTTCAATCTCGTTCCTGTGCTCACGGTGTATGAAAATGTGGGTTATCCGCTCGTCATGGTACAGAATACCCCTTCGAGTGAAAGGAAGCAGCGTATTCTCGCGCTCCTTGATGCTGTGGGAATGGCCGAACAGAGAGATAAATATCCGGACCAGATATCAGGCGGTCAGAAACAGAGGGTAGCTGTAGCGAGGGCCTTAGTTACGAACCCAAAGCTCGTTTTGGCTGATGAACCGACAGCCAATCTCGATCACAAAACAGCATATATGGTTATCGACATTATGAAAAAGATGAAGAATGAGCTCGGCACAACTTTTATCTTTTCAACTCATGATCAGAAAATCGTCGGAGAAGCTGAAATTATATATACGCTGGAAGATGGAGAACTGGCCGGCAGAGAGGTTTAGGGACAATGTTTGACTTATTCAAGATCGCAATAAGAAACCTGCTGAGATACAAAAGAAGGACACTTCTTACAGCTTCATTAGTCACCATTGGGGTGGTATCTGTGCTGGTGTTTATCTCAATATCAGGATCATTCAAGAACATGATGATTGGGCAGATAACAGACTCCTTTGTCGGGCATATCCAGATACACAAAAAGGGTTATGTGTCGTCCATAGATAGCCTGCCTCTTACATTGAACCTGGGCCCGAAGGCCTTCGAAAAAGTCGAGAAGGCAATAAATGAAATTCCTGATATAGAGGCATATTCAAAGAGAATAAAGTTCGGTGGCATGTTCAGTAACTTTGTTGAAACAACCAACGTGAGACTTAACGGCGTTAATCCTGAAGATGAAGTCAAGACTGTTCCACTGCTTCTCTCAAGGGTAAAAGAAGGAGACAAAACCATACGAACAGGGGAAATCCTTGTGCCTGAACTCCTCGCAAAAGGAATGAAGGTCAAGGTTGGCGACACAGTTGTTGTCATTGCAACTAATAGGGACGGCTCTGTTAACGGGAAACAATTTCAGGTCGGGGGAATACTTGAAAGCGCTACGGGTCCCGGGGGCAGAGATGGATATATTCACATAGATGACGCTGCTGAAATCCTGAGAATGGATACAATGGAGATAAGCGAAATTGCCATAAGGCTGGGGGATTTTGGCGAACTCCACAGGGTGTTCGATAGACTCAATGATAAACTATCGAACGAGCTAAACAAGCAAGGCGGACCGGCATTTGAGGTGCACACGTGGGAAAAGCTTTCTCCATTTTATAATATCGCGAGGATGATAGATGTTATGACTTTTTTTGTAAAGCTGATGCTTATAGCCATAGTACTTATAAGCATAATGAATGTTATGGTTATGGCAGTGTATGAACGTATAAGAGAAATCGGTACTATTGCCGCCATAGGTACACTGCCTGGGAAAATAGTGGCAATGTTTCTGATAGAGGGTTTCTCCCTGGGTTTCTTTGGTGCAGTAGTGGGAGATATTCTGGGGATTGCAGTTATCTCTGTACTTAACGTTGCCAAACTCACTTTTAGTTTTGGCAGGCAAAAAGGCCTTTTGCTTTCTCCAAGCATAAATGTGCAGGATGTTCTCGTGATTTCAATAATAGTAATAACCATTTCAGTAATTGCAAGTCTTCAGCCGGCCTATAAGGCATCGAGGATGAACCCGATTGACGCGCTGAGAC
>CAZSOR010000136.1:0-12144 GCA_964608395.1 uncultured Pirellulales bacterium | reverse complement strand
AACCTTTTATCCAGCATCAGCAGGTTTCCGCCCACGAGGTTTAGTCAAGGGTAGCAGCAAGGATCCGCTTCACGCTGAAAAATTCAGATTTCTTACGAGAAATGAACCTTATATGTTCCAAGCTATTGCTCCAACCCTATTTTGGGGAACTGTCGGCCTTCCGTAGAGAAACTAACTCGTTAAACAACCGTACAGTGCCTGGTACAATTGCGAATTATGTCGGGAATCTGGTAAAAATAGACTCTAAAAAAAGACCAAGAGCTCATCTTAGGAAGCTCAATTCGGTCTTGAAATACTTCAGGAAAATGTTCCAATCCTCAACGCACTTTTTCTCAAACATAACCAGAAGTCAAAGGAATGACCGATCTTGCTAACAAGCGGATAGTACAATTCTAACTCTATGTGGATTCCGCCAATAGCAAGCCCGATAATCTGCACATTGAGAAAGTAGCCTTGAGTCCCTGTTCTTAGTACTCCAACATTACCCACTGCTCCCAATTTATCTTTTTACAAAAAATACACAATTGATATCAACAAAACCTATTTTGAAACGCTGCTTACTTAGAGGATTTTCGTTGGCGCGGAGCCGACAGGAAGAAGGAATGCCAGGTATGTATTCAAGACCAGTAACATATAAAGAAAAGGTCATATTAAGACCGGTACTCAGTTATCAAGACAAAGAGGACGTGGCGAATCACTACAACAAATATTATGTGCATATTAAGAGATATATTGCCTCGCATATCAGCAGCGCTGTAGATGTGGAAGACTTGACTCAAGATGTATTTGCCATACTGTGCATGGCTGCGGTCCGTAAAGGCGGCAGTGGAATCACAAGGGGATATCTGTTTGGCATTGCCACAAACGTGATCCGCAACTATATCCGGCACAAGCGAAACAGTAAAAAAAAGATGATGCCTATTGACACAATTGAGGAGATCAGTAGCTGCTCCGGTATTACACCAGATCACAATATGGCGCAGATGCTCTTTGTACAAGAGTTGGAGATTATGATATGTGAGCTAAAGACCAAATTGTCCCCTAAAGTATACAAAGCTGTCGAGCTCAACTTCTTTGAAGGTCTTACTCCAGAAAAAGCTGCCCAAAGAATTGGATGTTCTGTGGAAGCCTTCAAAAAGCGACTACAGAGGGGAACCAGAGTTTTAAAACAGATTATAAAAAAAGAAGCAACTATATGATGAAGGTGTATATGATTTGTATCTTGATGGTGAAAAATATTCTCCGCCTCTAATTATCTGGCATGAAAGCACTTACGTAGCCTACTCAAAAATCTGAGATTTTTTTTGTCCATATTTGCTATTTTCTGACACTCAATACCATAGAGGCTTAGAGGCTACTTTGTTTTCGAGATTATGAGTGTACAAGCCGCGGCAGTTCCAGTGGGATTCTGTCATGGTGCGTAGGGAATCATTTTTTAGCAGAAGCAAGGCTCATATATGCTAAGGTCCACAACTTGTGAGATTATTCTCAAGGCTTTGGGTGTGTTACTCATTGTTGCGGCCCTCCTGAAGGGTCACCAACTAATGACAGAACCTGTTGTGGACCGTAATATCTGGTCTTACCGCCCCTTTTTGATCTTTCAGGTAGAATCTGAGTTGGCATTGGGTATCTGGTTGTCATCGAAACTGTTTGGGCGTATAGCGTGGTTCGTTGCGGTTCTGTGTTTTGGTCTGTTCTGTTGTGTTACGTTTTACAAGGCACTGACAGGAACAGCTTCCTGTGGGTGTTTCGGAAAAGTTCACGTTAATCCATGGATCACTCTTGCAGTAATTGACCTACCTGCCGTTGTGGCATTACTTACTTTCAGACCGAGAAGCACCATTGCATACTTGCGTTCCTCTGCCGCCACAGTCTTGCGTACATTAAGACTATTGTGGCGGGCTTTACATCGCGTCGGAGGGATGACGGGAGCAAGGCACTCCCACTTCACGTTTGTACTTAGAAGGCTGGTGTCCCCTACTCCTCACAGAAGACTTCAGATCACTGTGTCTGTGATTGTCGCGGCAATGACGGTTTCAACACCGATACTGGCTGTCGTCAAGCCCACCAAAGTAACCAGCACCTATGAAGTCTTGGAACCCAACACATGGATTGGCAAGGAGCTGCTGATCCTAGATCACATTGACATTGCCAATCAACTCGAATTGGGAAATTGGCTGGTTGTACTCTATCATCATGGTTGCCCTGATTGTCGAACCGTCATTCCCGAGTATAAGCGTATGGCTGAAGATCTACAGGGCAGCGATTTTTTGCGCATCGCACTAGTTGAAGTGCCTCCATACAGAACGGTAATAACACAACATGATGTGGCGTGGATTTGGGGACAACTTGACAAATCCAAGCAATGGTTTGTGGTTACTCCGGCAGCGATGATAGTTGTTGATGGCCACGTGCGGGCAGTGTACGGCCAGAAGGTTCCGGATATTGCACGGATTCTCAGCGATGCAGTGGCTACCGAAAAATATACGATACAAATTCGTCATAGATGAAACTGCTATGAAAACAGAGGTAGCTACAAAGAAGGTGAAAATAGAGGGCATTCATTGCAAGCAGAGGAGATAGAAGGTGGGTTGGAAGGAACCAACAATGGCAGAGTCATGTAGACCAGGGAAGTACATGGACATCGTAAGTGATAGGGGCATAGAAAGCGAGTCATGGCACAGGCGAATCAACAAAAGTGTGGCGCATGTAATACAACATATTAGGAAACTGTTAGGAAGACCGGTTTTGTGGTTAACGATCACTGGTTGGATCGCTATGGTCGTTTTTGCTTTCTTGGCTTTCTCACAGAGAACGGATGTTGGCGATACATGGATAGCTATGGCTTGTGGACGACATTTCGTCCACCACGGTGTTGACACAATAGATCCATTTAGCACCAATTCTCTTGAAGCCGGCCCCACTGACCATGAAGTCAAGACTTGGCCCCCATGGGCTCAATGGATTGTCGATAAAGTCGGCATGGAGATTGTGCAACGTTGGCATCCCACTGGCTGGATCAATCAGAATTGGCTTAGTCATGTACTATTCTATTGGCTCACTACCGCTCTGGGCTCTGAGCAAGCCCCTTATTTTAATGCTCTTCTATACTTGAAATTTGCTATCTACCTGCTCACAGTTGTGTGTCTATACCGAATTGGAAGAACATTGGGGGTTCACCCTGCATTGGCAGCTTGGTTTACCTGCTTTGCTATGTTCGTAGGGGTGACTTTCACGGGTCTACGACCAACAGATTTCTCAAATCTGCTATCACCAACCTTTCTGCTTATCCTTGTATTAGCGACCTATCGCAATATCCTTTATGTGTGGTTGATCGTCCCCTTGGCTATACTCTGGGGAAATCTACACGGTGGTTATATTTACATGTTCATCATGTTAGTGCCCTTTATAGTGTTGTATTTCGTTACAGCACTGCCCAGACGCTGGTGTATGTGGCTCTATTCCACATTGGGTTGGCTTTTCTTGTGCGCCTTTACTGCTCGGATTAGTACTCAGCGATTTCTACCTATGAATTTTCTAATTGGTCCGCAAACGCTTTGGTATGTTGTACTTTTTCTCGGTACCGGTGGGCTGGTTGCAGTCATATTACAAAGGTTTAATGATGGAGGTTTGTATACTTGGCACGTACTCTCATCGTTGCTTGTCTTTGTTGTAGCCTTTACTCGGCTATACACTAGTATAGGAGGATTCGTTAATATCAAAGAACTCACAAGCATCAATGGCAATCAGCTTATCTTGACGGCGTTGTTCATTGCCTTCGTAGCTCTGGGCACAGTGCTTACATTTGCCAGGAAACATTTAACTTCATTAGGACCTAAAGCCCTATGCCATGTTTTAGGCAGTTCCGCTGTAGCCATTGTCGCAATGATCATGTTCAATCCGTATCATTTGACCAATATAACCCATATATATGCCATTAGCTTGAGTGAGGCTGGCTCCTTGTGGAGAAGCGTAAACGAATGGAGACCGGTCTTCGACCGGAACATTCCCTCTGGGAATGTTAGACCGTTTCTCGCGATGCTCGCCATTGTGTGCGTAGTGCTCACCGTCTGGATTATTGCACAATTGATAATATACCGTCTGTGGAAACAGACGAATAGCTCATCCAAGCAAGAACAGTATACGTCGCCTCGATTGGACATACCATTATTGGCCATCGCTGTACTCACAATGGTCATGGCCGTTTGTTCCAGACGCTTCATTTCCATGGCAGCCTATGTGTCATGTCCTCTCCTCGCTGTATACACGGGACAGATTCATAAGGCTTTCACTGAGGCGATTTCGTTACGAAGACGCGCACTCATGACGAAGCCCATGCAACAGACTCTGGCTTCCTTTGTCAGCCGGGGGGCCATTTCTTTTGTTATTTGTCTTGGTATGACCTCAGTGTTTCTGTTCCATCGATACTTTATCACCCCTAGACCTTATCTTACCAAGGACTACTCCGTATTTGAACGTATTCTTAGCTCGTTTGTACAGCCTTTCGATGCTTGCACATTCATCAAACAGAACAAAGTCTGCGGCAAGATGTTCAACGTCTGGACCGAGGGCGGATTCATCGCGTGGAATCAAGACCCTCGCCCATACACAGGAAAAATACCTCTCCAGGTGTTCATAGACGGCAGGGCACAGGCAAGCTACAGTGATTATGCCTTCAAAGACTTTGAGGATATCTTGCGTTGCGGCCCAGTAGCTCGTGAGTTAGCTCTGCACAAACGTGAGCCGAATGATAATGACTGGGACAAAATAGGACATTGGATGGATGAGCGGCTTAAACATCATGGCGCCAGCGTGGCTTTGCTGCCAATTGAACAAGATTACTGGGGCATCATCATAGCATTGAAAACTCATCCTGACTGGCGAACTGTCTTCATCGACGACAGGCACAGGCTGTTAGTGGATATCTCAACGCCACAGGGACTGAGCCTGTTCAGTGGTATACCAACAGGAGGTACGATTTACCCGAACGAACTCTCAATACAAGGGAATCTTGCCTATCATCTGCTCAAGTACGGTACAACAGTCGAGGTACGTGCACAGGGGCTTGCGTATGCCGAGGCGGCCTTCAACATTAGACCCTCACTCTTTACAGCATGGGAGATTACGAAGGTCGCCACCAAATATGAAGAGTTGATGCCGGAAATCCGTAGCTTCTGTCAGGACTATTTGAAGCAGTTCGAAGCACATAGAAATGACTTTAAGGAACAGAGCGGCCTCTTGCAACGATTCCAAGCGGCAATTGAAATTGCTGACTTCCTGAACCATCAGGAGCAAGCCCGCAATAACCAGAAGGCAGCAGATATTCTCCGAGGAAAGGTTGAGGATTACACCAGGGCATTACGCGACATGATGAGTGGATGAGTACTGCTTCAAGATAATCCAGAATTTGGGCAGTGTGAGATTGGTGGAAAAGATTGGGATTCGGTCTTGTGAAGGGATGCGAAGACATCAGAGACAATTATGCTGGTATCTCTGGGGTAAAGCCCCAAGGGCGTTCTAATGAAACGAGGGAAGCTCCCATGGGCAGATGCTGAGGTTACTTTGCTCGATATAACGACTGTCAGGAGAAAGAGAATTACCTAAAGAATGTGAAGTACAAAATACACTAAATTGAAAAAGCACTATTACAGAAAGGAGGTGACAAGTATGCTTTTGTACCTTGATGATTGGTGACGATACAGAGGAAAATGAGCCAACAATAAGATCTAAAGAACAGTCAGACTATGAGAAAGGAGTCACAAAAATGTACGGATTCAGGAAATACTCGCGAGCGTGGTTATCTGTGCTAATCATTATCTTAGCGGGGTATGCTGGGATGAGT
The DNA here is from genome assembly GCA_964608395.1 of uncultured Pirellulales bacterium. Lineage (GTDB taxonomy): Bacteria > Planctomycetota > Phycisphaerae > Sedimentisphaerales > Anaerobacaceae > JAFGPJ01. The sequence goes on along the minus strand of CAZSOR010000136.1, from coordinate 6,302 downwards.
TTTGGTTATACCCTTAATACAACAGCAGGCCAGTGCAGCTCAATAAAGAATAATGTTGTAAAATGCAGCAAACCTCACGGTTGCTGCCTTGCGGACCCAGAATTAGAACAGTGGGAATGCATATCCTGTCTCAGTAGCCAACATGGTTGCGAAGGAGGGACAGTATATAATTTCAAACGCATTTTTTGGTGCACTACTGATGCACCTTAAGACCATGCGTCAAGTTTTCGAGCCACAGCGTCATATCACTGTGGCTCGAACATTATCCTTATAAAGGAGTTGTTATTGTGAAAAATTACCACCTGAAGATTATTATCTTAGTAGTGTCATATTGCTACATCATCATATACCTTGCGTTCATTGTGATGAATGTGGGCAAGAACACTTCTCATCATCACCAACCTGAATTTCAAAGCACCCCCACTCCTGGCCTGGACTATGGTGTGGAATGGATCACAGAACTGAAGAATTTGAGTGTCGCAACAGGTATAACCCCTGAGGACATACTGTATATGAGGTGGAACTCGCGACATACATCTATGGACTTTAATGACCGCTCGGAATTGGCGATGTTTGTTCAAGAGATCCCCGTGGAAGGTATTGATCTGCTTACGGAGAGCCAGTTGGGCCTTTTGCACATCGCTGTGACCGAGTGGCTGTTCTGTAATGGTAATAACGACAGGGAGAGTTACTATAGATACCTATTTGAATCCAAAGAAACACTTGATGAAGACGGGCAAGAGGAGATACGCAAGCTTGCTCTGGATAAGAACAGACTTGATGTTCTGGAGATGAATTCTCTGCAGCAGTTGGTCTGGTTCTATAGTGAAAAGAAAACCAATATCCACTGGCAAGGCTTGGTAGCGGAGGGAACCAGGATTAAGGCATTCGAGACGGAAACAGCGAATTTCCTGTATCCCGGAGATGCGATTCAGAGCATCAATAGAAAAATAGTGGGGTACTTTAGGAAGACTACCCCACCAATATCTTTCGAAGATGAGTTGAAGAACAGGGCTAGTGTACTTGTGGCCGATCTCGAGGTCTACGTTGCCTCCGACGAGGGTAATATAAAACCCTACTTTTGTCGCTATTGGTTTGACACAGAGAACAACAACTGGAGACTGAAAGATGTGGTATACTATCCCAAGCAGGATGATTTAGATATGACAGCTATTGTATCTTAGCGTTCTCTGAGCAAGAAGTAATAGTAGGATCAGTAATAGATACGGAGGTAAGAAATGAGATATTGCAGCAGCAAATTGAAAAAACTGGTGTCGAGATATTGCTGGATCTGGATTGCAGTTGCTGTGTTATCCGGAGTAATTGGTTTGGTGATTAATCGTGGAAGGTCTTTTTCAAAGCCCCTTGTTTTTCAAAGCGATATTGGTGAATTCGTGCCCTTTGAAGCCACCGAAAGGGCAATCATTATTGAGAATCCCGGGCGGCGGGTCATCATCATCAATGAGGTCCGTCCCTGTTGTGGTGTATTCCTGCCATACGGATTTCCGAAAACAATTCACCCTCAATCCACAGCAGCCATGGTTGTTCGTGTTTTTTGTCTCGACTCACCTTTTGAGAAAGCGATCAAGTTGATAACAGATGACCCAGTGTATCCTATTGCGGAGTGTGTTATCCGAGGGAAACCAGATTTCTCGGCACCATATGCTATAAAAACAATTATACTCGGAAAGATCGTTCCTGGGCAGACATTTCCGCTTGCCTGGGGGATTCTGAAGGGAAACGGTCCGGATCTGAAGTGTAGCTTTTTTAGCAGTTCGAAGTATATTACTGCATTTGTTCAGGAGGCAGACCAGCATGGTAGTGTTGGAGTCGATATCAGAATGAGTAAAGATGCGCCCCGAGGAAAACTAGTGGCATATTTATTTGCCACAACAGGCGTTCAGGCGAGGCCAACTTTTTCAGCTCGTTTAGAGGCTGAGGTAGAGCGGGGACTACGAGCCCGTCCAGAGAACGTCTTTTTCGGTGTCGTCAAGGATGAAGCTGTTGTTTCTAAGCGCATTGGCCTTGAGGTGCTTGAGCCCGGATGGGATAAAGTGGAGGTGGACAGACCCTCAGAGGAGTACCTTGAAGCCCAGGTCGTTCAAGTAGGCCCTAGTAAGTATGAGCTCAGGGTCTCACTGAATCCGGAGAAGATGCCAAAGATCCTTAATACCGTGTTGACCTTACATGATGGCAGTGGCGACAGCCTTCAGGTACGGGTTATTGCCGCCCAAAGTACTTCCATGAAGACAATGGCAGTGACTGCGGAGCAAGTTCTGTAAAGGATGGGCAGTTGTGTCCCATTCCTGTCATGGGCAAGAAATGGCAAGAAATTGGGTCTTGACAGGTTTTGGCACATGCGATATGCTTTGCTCTTAGTTGACAATGCTCGGTGCACGGCGTCAAAGGCGTACAGCCCAGCGTAAGAAACTGGAGAGGAAGCATGTTTGGCGCACTGGTTGGCAAAGAGATTACAGAGACGGTGCTTGGCCTTCGTTTCGCCATTGCGGCGCTTCTCTGCGTGGTGCTCATTCCGCTGGGGATGTACGTCGGCCGGAAAGATTACGAACACCGTCTGGCCGGCTATCAAAGAGAACTTCAAACGTACAGACAGCGTTACGGCACTCCGCCTCCACCGCTGACCGGCGTGGAGGAGGCCCAGGGCTTCAGACCGCCGTCGGTTCTGAGTATCTTCGCCTCGGGGCTCGATCCTTTCATATCTGACAAAGTATTTACTTCACAGTCGGGATTGTTCCGCACAGTCAAGGAAGCCAGTATCGACAATCCACAGTCCCTCCTATTCGGAAAGGCGGATTTCCTCTTCAATATGATGTTCGTTATCTCATTGGCCGCCCTGATATTCACCTTCAATTCCATCTCCGGCGAAAAAGAAAAGGGGACATTACGCCTAATGATTGCGAATTCCATCCCGCGCAGCCGGATTCTTCTGAGCAAAATCGTCGGCAGGTATATTGTCCTTTTGGTTCCATTTATGATCTCGGTCTCCATCGCCTTGCTCATCCTTGATGCCTCACCTGTTGTGTCTATCGGCTCAACGGAGGTCTGGCCCGCATTGCTTATTATAGTGATGGTGACACTTCTATTCATTTTTGACATGGTGAGTTTGGGTGTCTGCATATCCACGTTTACGTCACACTCGATGGGCTCGATTGTTTTGCTGTTCTTCATATGGGCCATGTTTATACTTGGTGTGCCCAGGATGGGTCCCATGATCGCAGAGAGCATCTACCCCGTTGAATCAGGGAGTGTATTCAGCATTCGCAAAAGAATGGTTCGTGACGATATTGAGAAACAGTTCGAGCAGGTGAAGAAGGAAACAATCGACCCTAAACTGCGCAAAGAACTTGACATTTTGGAAGAGATGGAGAAAAATAATTCGAAGGAGCTTGTAGCTCGAATAAGGGCTCAAGGCCGTGAACCGTCATTGGCGGACTTTAAGGAGGATGCAGACTTCCAGGAGCAAGCAAAGAAGTTAAGAAAAAAGCGTCGAGAGATAGAAGCCAGTTATGAGCCAGGTATCGAACATCTTTTCAGCGAATGCCAAAGGCGCATCGCGAGTGAACTCATGAAAATCGAGCAGGACTATAGAAACCGCAGAAATATACAGTTTTCTATTGCTATGAACCTGGCGAGGATATCTCCTGTTAGCTGCTATGCCTATGTAGTATCGGGGCTTTCGGGTACGGGCGTTACCGAGCCGGACAACTTCGTCAGGAACGCACGGATGTTTCAGGAAGATATAAACCAAATCTTTTATGACAAAGTCTTCTACATGTTCGGCCGGCAGAGACGAGCAGAGGGATTTAACGGCTTTGATCCCCTTTCTTTTCCGGACATGAGGTATCGCTATCTTAATCTGACGGAAGCTGTTCAGATGCATTGGCCGGACATCCTTCTGCTGTGCCTGTTCGATGTGCTGTTTTGTGCGCTAGCTCTGATAAGGTTTAATAGATATGACGTTAGATAAGGAGCGATTTGATTGTGCGAAGTGTACAGGAAAGTTAAATGCTTAAAACTCTGATCAAAAAAGAAATCACAGCGACAATCTTTGATTTATGTTTTGTGATTGCCATGCTTTTATGTGTTGTGCTCATACCGCTGGGGATGTATGTCAGCAGTAAAGACTACGAGCATCGTTTGTCTGCCTATCAGATAAAACACCAGGAATACCGGCAACGTCATGGCAAAGGCGTGGAACCACACACAGAGGCGCAGGCTTTCAGGCCGCCGTCAATCCTGAGTATCTTCGCGACGGGAGTCGATCCTTTCATGCCCGACAAGATCACGACGGTCAGATCGGGGCTTTTTCGCACCACCAAAGAATCAATCATCGACAATCCCAACTCTCTTCTGTTCGGCAAGGTTGATTTTATCTTCAGCGTAGTGTTCATCGTATCGCTGGCGGCTCTGATCTTCACCTTCAACTCCTTCTCCGGCGAAAGGGAAAGGGGAACATTACGTCTGATCATCGCTAATTCCGTCCCTCGCAGCCGGATTCTCCTGGCTAAGCTGCTGGGTAACTACATTGCACTCTCGATCCCCTTCATAATCTCGGTTTTGGTCGCCTTACTCATCCTCGATGCCTCGCCAGATGTGTCGATTATATCATCCAACGTTTGGCCATCTTTCCTTGTCATCATGGGGGTGACGTTCCTGTTCATGCTGTGCATGGTGAGTCTGGGCCTTTGCATCTCCGCGTTTACCAGAAATTCGATGGACTCTATTGTGCTGGCCTTTTTCGTCTGGGCAATCCTTGCGATCACCGTACCAAAAGTCAGCCCAATGGTCGCCGATGTACTCTATCCCGTTGAAGGTGCGAACGTTTTTGATACCAACAAGAGACTGATCGCAGACGACATCGATTATGAGCTTATTGAGGAGAGGGAGGAGTTCAGAAAAAAGTGCTTTGATGAAATCGGAGCACCGGAAAGCGATATGTACACGAGCCAGCCACGAACTGAGCTGGGTATGAAAGCTGACGCCAAGTTTGAGCAGGAGTTTGCACCTATTGCCGAGCGATATCAAAAGCGCCTCGCGGCAGCGCTTCGGCGACTTGAGCAGGACTACAAGCGTAGAACGAACGTGCGATCTTCCATCGCAATGAACCTGTCCCGGGTTTCCCCGGTTAGCAGCTACACTTATATTCTCTCGGAGCTTTCGGGCACAGGTGTGACCGAGCCGGACAATTTCACACAGAATGCGCAGAGATATCAGGATCAAGTCAAACAAGCCGTGTACGATAAGATCATTGTCAGGCGTGAAAGGGGTGGTGGAGAAAAATACGAGTACCCCAACGAATTTGACCCGAGGGATGCTACGGTGCCGGAGATGATGTACACTTATCCAACTTTGACACAAGCCCTGCAAGCCAGCCAGCTCGATATAATCCTGCTCGCCCTTTTCAACGTGTTGTTTTATGCGCTGGCCTTCATGATGCTCAACAAATATGACGTGCGATAAGAGTAGTAGGGATTGTAGCTGGGTGGACAGTTCATTTTTTCAGTCTTTGTGACTGTAATTAGCTCAATAGCTTCGCAACACTTCAATAGGTGATTTCATATTTAAAGCCATATGTGGTCTTCCAGTATTATACCATAAAAGATATTCAGGTATTTCTTTCTTCCATCTCTTTAAGCTCCTTGGTACTTGAGAAAGACACTCTTCTTGTAAGGTTCTATTGAATCTCTCTAAGTGTCCATTATCAGAAGGAGTTCTGATTCTAGAATGTCTATGATTAAATCCTTGATTTGTTAATAGTTTAGTGAAGTGTTTTGAAAACTCTGGTCCGTGATCTGATTGTAGAGTTAAGAACTCAAAGGGAGATATTGTCTGAGCTTGTTTAATGAACCTAAAGCTTCTTTCAGCGCTTATTCTATCAATAGGATAAGCATGAGTCCATCTAGAGCATACATCTATTAAGGTATATACGTATAATCTATCTTCTGGATATCCATCCCAGATAGTGTCTATTTCAACTAAAATGCCTGGTTTCTCAGGTTTAGGACGCTCAGGATACTTATGCCACTTCTTCCATTTAGAGAATCTAGAACAGTTATGTCTTTTTAATGTTCTTTTCACACTAGTGATCTGACCCCGGATTATGTACCACCCTTGATTAGAGAGTTATCCACGTTCTTTATCCTGCAATCCGGCAGGCGGAGCGTAGCGGAGCCTGGCGGATTGCGGCTCGCCGCGAAGGCGGCAGGAGTCATATAATCCAAGCTGCTGTGAGGACGATGATTATTATATTCCAATCGCCAATTCTCCACAATAACCTTTGC
>CAZSOR010000135.1:3466-12185 GCA_964608395.1 uncultured Pirellulales bacterium | reverse complement strand
GATAATGAACGGCATAACTATCCGGAGTTGTACGGCCTTCATCAATAAAGACGATTCTCTGTGAAGGATCCGGAATCCGAATGTCGGTCTTGTTTTTGATCCAGAGTACTGTCTCTCCGACTATTACTCCGCTATTACCAACGCATGTTCCGTCCCTGTGAAGACCATTCATTGAATCGACAATCGTATAGTGCCGCATATTCGACGGGGCACCGCTCGGGCAGCGATACAATTTGGCATCCCCGCAGTATGGCCATAGTGCCCCGGCCTTAATCGCTTTTAGTTGGATGTCTTCAGGCAGCGTTTTTCCTATCATATAACCCGATGCTGTCCCGTCGCCGGTCCACCACAATTCGCCTTTGTGTCTGCCAATTGTGGGAACTGGCGCTATGCCATTTGCTCCTTCGGATGCCTCGCCGTTTACGATTTTTCCGTCGTTCTCATCTGCGTATATATTCCATGCGAGCGTAAGCTGCTTCAGATTCGCAAGACAGACCAGACGTTTGGCTTTCCCGCGGCCGCCGGTGCCAATAGCTCCGATGTTTATCAGCAGGAAAACTGCACAACCCAGAACAACAAGGATTTCTTTTTTTGAAAATTTGGTTTTATCTTTCATGATTTTATTGCTCCTTACTTAGCCAATAATCCGTTCAATTCAGCCAATAAGTCGCCAACAGTGTCATGTCAGTGACGTTTATAGCCCCATCTGAGTTTAAGTCTGCGGGCCAGTATAGATCGGGTACCTGGTCTTCGGAGCATTCCGGCGAGATAGCATAGACCTTGTTGTTCTCATACGTAACCAGCAGCGAATTATCCTTCGAATCGGCAACTATCAATATATTGTCAGCTATGACGGGGAAGTTCAGCCATGAATCGCTTTGGAACCGGGCAATTTCCTCGCCATCAAGATTGATTACATAGAGGTTGCCATCGTCACATGCGGCGTAAATGTTGCCGTTATTGCTAATCGTCAAGGTGAATCCACCCATGTCACCCAGCCGGGTCGCCCATTGAATTTCGCCGGTTGGATCGACTGCTCTTAAGTACGGATCGTCAAAGCTGACGTAAATTGTGCCGTCCGGTCCTAATACCGGCTCGGACCAGCCGTCTGCTTCGCTAAACTCCTGCGCGTAATTTGGATCGAACCAGCCGCTTCCCGGGTCGGCCAAATCTGCCGACCAGATAATACTGCCGCTTTGGGGCTCGATTGCGTAAAGGTTGGTGTCGTACAGCAAAGTCTGGTATATTGTGCCGTCATCGGCGATAACAGGTGAGGCAAAGGGCCAGCCTCGAGATTCGAAGTTGCATATCCATTTTATAGAGCCGTCGATGGGATTAAGCGCATACAAATTCGGGTCATACAAGCCGGCGATATAGACGGTTTCGTCGGAGCCTATTGCCGGTGAGGCAAAAATGGAACCCCTCAGTACCTCACCTGGCCCCTTTGTTTCAAAGCTCCATAACTCACTGCCATCCCGGTCCAGAGCGTAAAGAACGCCGTCTTGCGAGCCAACGTAAATTTTGCCGTCCGCCGATACGGCCGGGGACGAGTAGACGAAGCCCTCTGTGCCGTGTGTCCAGCTCAGGTTACCGTTAATATCAATAGCATAAAGTCTGCCATTCAGGCCTCCGACATACACGGAGCCATCGGGGCCTATGGTTGGTGAGCTTATAAGTGGCGAATTCGCATCGTAACTCCAGATGAGTAAGCCATTTGGATCAAGAGCGTACAATTTGCCGTCTTCGCAGGGGATGTACACTCTGTTATCGACGCCGACGGTAACGCTTGCCGATACGGCCCTTGTGGTTTCGAACTGCCATTTGATACAGCCGGATTCCGGGCCGTTGCTGTCACTCAAGCCGGTACGGGTGAAATCGCCGCCGAGTGATTTCCATTTTGACTCAACCGCAACACCGGGCGAATACGGTCTGATGGTGAATACGCCGCTTTCCATGCAAATGACGCCGGGATCGGGAATGCCGGGAACAACTGAAACCAGACAGTTATTGGAATCGACCGTCTCAGGCAGAGCACACATTTTGCCGCCGGTATCAGGGATGCTTTTTTCGATAGTTTGCCAGTCGGCGCCGCCATTCGTACTGAGTAAAATATCCACGGCACCGCCGGCTCTGCCGGACCATTGGATTTCGTGTGTGCTTCCGGAAGTCCAAACCTCCCCGCCGGCAGGTTTGGTGACATGTATTTCCGGCATAACCTCATCGGCTCCAATATCAATCCTCCCGCCCAGCACCCGCGACTGGCCGTCTATGTCCAATTTAGCAATTTCGGCAAAGTCAGGGTCACCGGCATTGATGCAGGCAGAGTCCGGCAGTAAATGGTAATCTCCTTTCTCGGAATCGAGCACGGACAGCACAAAAAGCGGATTCTGATTTATGTTGCCTCCTGTCCCGGCAAGGTCGAAAGGCTCGGCAAATTCGTAATAATTATCTTCGGAGATGTAAGCTTCCCTCACACAGGAGTAAGTTACCAGCAAAGGGTCTATTATCTGCAAACTGCGATGATTGCCGCTCCAGACTATTGTATTGTAGATAACAGGTTTCGTATCACAACAGTCTATCTCATACGCCGGAGTTCTAAGCTGACTCCAATTATTTGCAATCGTACAATTGCTTATCATGCTGGCGGCTTGTTCAGGTGTATAGCTGCGAATTATTATACCGGGACCGTAATCGGCCTGGTTGTTAGTGATAAAGCAGTTGTCGATAATGGCCTGGCAGTCACCTATAAGGGCGATTCCGCCTCCACAATAGATAGTTGTTGATGTTGTTCCGCCTCCTCGTCCACCGACGGAAGATACGCTCTGTCCATTTCCTGTGATATTGCAGTATCGTATAGTAGGGGAACTGTTCAGGCAGAGGACGCCGCCACCGGCTTGTCCTGATACCCGTCCATTATTGTAGGAGTAATCGACATTCATTCCGCCTCCATTGGTCAGCGTGAATCCCTCTAAAACGCTGTTGCTGCTTTCACCTGTAAAAAACACTACACAGCAATCTTTCTGTCTGCCGTCAATGATAGTATTTTTAACCGTATCGAAGTTGCCCGGGTTGCTGCTGCGGACCGTTATTGCCTTGCCCATGAAGTCTATATTTTCATTGTATGTACCGGCTTCGGCGATGACCGTATCACCATTATCGGCCGCATTTATCGCTGTTTGAATTGCGGAATATTGGCTCGGTACCAACCGCTCCGTGGCGATCGCGGCACTAACGACTGATAACAAAATCATGATAAGAATTGTTTTTTTCATTATTCTCTCCCTGTTAACTTTCACATTTTATATTAGGCTTAAATCACCCAAAATTATGTTTTTGAAAAAGTGCAGAACTTAAAATTCATAATTCTCAATATAAGAAGTCCATGTCCTATTCCATTCGTTACACTTTTTTACCATATATTTAAATAGTATGAGACATTCTTTTACATATTCACAGAAGTTTAGTTTTCTGTATAGTCAGGGAGGATTAAAGGTGTAAGTCATTTTGTCCAGAAACCTATTTTACACCGTAAAAACTCACCTCTCGTTCCTCAACAATGATTTTTTCCTCCTTAACGTCTGGTTGCATTGTGCAGATCCAGCTTCATGTCCGATATTGTAACAGAAAACGGGTTGGTATGCAATTTTAAATTTGCATTGAAGTTCCTTATAATGGTTATCTGGAGCGGTTTTTTGTTGACATAGAAGGTATTTACTAATACTATATAGTTCTACGGACGAATAATAGGAATGAATTATAGTTTTTGTCCGCATTTGGCGGGCAAAAAACGCCCCAATATGGGTGATTTGGAGGTAAGGGCCGCCTGAGATAAATCTTATCTGTGTGGCAGCCGAAGGTTTTTTTGGTGAAACGAACGCAGTTTTTGGAGATATTTTGATGTTAAAAGCAAAGACAGCCATAGCAATTTTGGCAATAGTATATCTTGGATTCAGCACCTGTTCTGCCCAGACACTGGAGGAGAACTGGAATGATTTTCTGCATTATACGAAAATAGGCCGATTCGATATGGCCAAAGGGCATGCTCAGGCGATTCTCGGCAGTAATCCCGATCCTGTTAAGCTGCTCGAACTAAGCAGGGCCAATCAACAGGGCTACCAGATATTGGTCAGAGTCAACGATGTCGCCCCCGATGCCGAATTAGCTGATTTGAGCGGGAAAATTCTTGCCACCATCGAGCAGGGCAGATTCATAGAGCGGACCGAGCCTCGAATTATCGCAGAGGAAGTAAGAAGATTAAGCGGTACTGATCGTGGCTGGCTTACGGCAGTAAAGCGGCTGCGTAATGCCGGCGAATACGCAATCCCGTTTATGCTTGATGCAATGGCGGATAGCTCCCGCGAGAAAGAGCTGTCGGATATTGTCCGGGCACTTCCGCAGATCGGCAGAGATGCGATAAGGCCGCTTGTCGCCGCCCTGCAGACGGATAATGTGCCGCTCAAAGCCCAGATTATAACGGCTCTCGGCAAGATTGGCTATCCGCAATCGCAGGCCTATCTAAAGTACGTTATCGAGAATGAAGATTCAGCCCAACTTCGTGCAATGGCACAGGAAAGCATCAGGCAAATCAATCAGGATATGCTGCAAGTTCCAGCCGCCCAGTTGTTCTACGAGCTTGCCGAGAAATATTATTACCATGCTCAATCTTTGGCTCCCGCTCAGGACGCCAGTTTTGCAAATGTCTGGTTCTGGGATTCCGACGCCGGTAAGCTTGTTCGGGAAGAAGTTGATCAAAGTTACTTCAACGAGCTTATGGCAATGCGGACATGCGAGTGGGCTCTTAAGGCCGATTCGGGATTCGGCTCGGCCATAGGGCTCTGGCTGGCCGCCTTTTTCAAGGCGGAGTCCGCCGGCGTTGAAAATATGCCCGCCTATTTCGGTGAACGTCACGCCGATGCTCTCGTTTATGCTACGACAGCGGGCGTTGAATATCTTCATCAGGCGCTTGCTCGTGCCGTCAAAGACAAAAATGCTCACGTCGCACTTGGTGTTATCGAGGCGTTGGCAACGACCGCCGGTGAGAAGTCATTGCTTTATCAAATGGGTCCGTCTCAGCCGCTGCTTCAAGCCCTGTCATTCAATGACCGGATGGTCAGGTATAGTGCCGCGATAGCCATAGGTGCAGCCGGCCCCAAGGAAGGATTTGCCGAAAGCAAGCTTGTCGTTGCGAATCTCGCCGAAGCGTTGGGCCAGAGCTCGCTGACTTCTGCGGGAGGTGCGAACGGTTGGAGCGAAGAGATAGCCGAAAACTATGCTGTCCGAGCGGCCGAAGCCATGCTCTCATTGGCTCAGGCCAGGAATTCCGTTCTTGATTTGTCTGCCGCTCAGCTTGCTCTTGAAAGTGCCGTGCGTGACGAGAGAATCCAGACTTTGGCCGGACAGATATTGGCCTATCTCGACAGCCCCGGTGCCCAACGTGCAATCGCCGCAATGGCTCTTGAGGCCAACAACGCACCGGATGTGCGAATATCTGCCTTTATTTCTCTTGCAACATCGGCAAAGCTGAACGCCAATATGCTGCCTGATGAGACGATTGATGCCATATACGCGCTTATCAGCTCGGACGCAACCGACACCGAGCTTCGCAGCACGGCCGCTGCCGCTTATGGAGCATTGAATCTGCCCAGCCGGAAAGCAAAAGACCTGATCCTCGACCAGGCAAAAAGCTGATGAGGGAGTAAAATTTACTCCACTTCTTTGTTTTTACGAGGCCTAAAGCAGGCGGGTGCAGTTTGCTTGTTGTCTTCGTTCTGGCGTAATTTGATTTATTGTGTCATTCTCTCTGTCTAACCAGTCCGAATATTTTCATTCCTGCTATTACCAAGGCCAATCCGTCGTCTTGCATAGGCGTCCGATTCGCAGGATTGGACTGGAAAATTCGCTCCAAATGCTCATTGCCGTCAATAAGCGTTTTTGTTATTATGTGCGGATTCCATGAGTACCTGGACCTGTTGACGATAAATATCTGATCGACCAATTGAAAGGATTGCAAAATGGCTGTCGATGCAAATAAAGTATCAGCGTGCCTCGAAGAATGCAGGCGGCACCTTACGACCGAGCTGCTTCCGTTCTGGCTGGATAGGTGCAGGGACGATGAGAACGGCGGCTTCATTACGCATTTCGATAAAGACGGCAACGACAGCAGCGAAGACGAGAAATCAATGCTCGCCCAGGCCCGCACCGTTTATTCCATGGCGTCCGCTCACCGGGCGGGATACGGTGACGGCAGATGCGCCGAGTACGCCAGCCACGGCGTCGATTTTCTCATCGACAAGATGTGGGACAGCGAACATGGCGGCTTCTTCTGGATTACCGACCGTGCGGGTAATGTCACCTGCGACAAGAAAATCCTCTACGGCCTGTCTTTCATAATGTACGCCCTCAGCGAATATACGATGGCCACCGGGGACAAACGCGGCGAAGAATACGCCGTCAAAACGTTCGACCTGCTAAAGAAATACGCCGCCGATACCATGTATGGCGGCTACTTCGAGATGTTCGAGAGGAATTGGGACCTCTGCGGCCCCGGCCCGCAGGGCGGCGACCGAAAAACCCTCGACGTCCACATGCACCTTATGGAAGCCTTCACTACGCTCTATGAATGCACCGGCCAATCCATCCACCTGCGAACGCTCGTCGAGGATATCGACCTGCTCATTAAGCGGATCATTCACCCGAAATACGCCACCGGCATCCCACAATTCACCGTCGATTGGAAAATCGCTCCGCAGATAAAGTTCGATATCGTCTGGGGCTGGGACCGCTTTGCCGAAGGCGGGCAAAAAGACAACGCCGGGGATAATACCTCCGCGGGACACAATGTCGAGTTTGCCTGGCTGCTCGCCCACGCAACGGACATAATGGGAACAGGCTTTAAAGAGTACAGGGACATCATCAAGAAGGCGGCGGATCATGGGCGTGATAACGGCGTCGATTTGGAATATGGCGGCGTTTATGTCGAGGGCCCGCACGCCGGCGGCGTTTACGATATGGAAAAGGAGTTCTGGCAGCAGGCGGAAGTCATGATAGGAATGTTGGAGGCGTGCCTAAGGTTCGGGCCCGAGGAATACTGGCCCGCCTACGAAAACGTGCACCGTTTCGTTTTCGACAAGATGATAAATCATCCCGTCGGCGAATGGTGGCCGCTGTTGACCAGAGAAGGCGAGCCTGTCTGGACCCACATGAGCCATTCGTGGAAAGTCAACTATCACACCATCCGGTGTATGGTGGAATCCATCAAGCGGCTCGAAAAATTGAGTGAAACACTACAGTAGCGGGAATTTCCATGGATTACGACGGCAGGTACAAAGCCTTTGACCTCGGTCGAGTCAATACGTATCCGTTGCATACACGCTCGAATAAGGTTACGCTCGATGATCTTGTCCGGCCGGAAGGCCTCGACAATTTCGCTGTTGAGCTGCCCGACAAGACATGTGTCGAGATTGAGAATATTGCCCGGGCGATTGTTTCGAGCCGGCAAGCCGGCAGGCCTGTTATCATTTTTACCGGCGCCCATTTGATTAAGAACGGTCTTGGCCCTCTGCTTGCCGAGATGGTAAAGCGCGGCCTTGTCAGTCTTGTCGCTGGCAACTGTGCTACGGCCATTCACGATTTCGAGCTGGCCCTGATCGGCCAGACCAGTGAAAATGTCCCGGACGCCCTGAGCAAAGGCCGGTTCGGGATGGCCCGCGAATTTGCGTACATGAATTACGCTATGACAGTCGGCAACAAATATAAACTCGGGCTCGGCGAATCGCTCGGCAGGACAATATGCGACGAGGATTTCCGCCGGGAGGTTCTTGCCTTGGCTGCGGAAGGCGATTTGCCGGATACTTTCGCTCATCCCGAAGCCAGTCTCCTTGTCGCCTGCTACGAGAACAAAGTTCCTTTCACCATTCACGTCGGATTAGGCACTGACGTAATCGACCAGCATCCATCCTTTGACGGCCAGGCCAAGGGCGGCTGTTCCGGCAGAGATTTCCTTATTTACACGAATGAAATTGCCGGTCTTACCGACGGCGGCGTGGTGCTCAATATCGGAAGTGCCGTGACCGGGCCGGAAGTTCTGCTCAAGGCCGTCTCAATCGCCGCCAACACGGGCAGCGTCCCTAACGGCATTCTCACCGCCGACTTCGATTTGCGTGACCGGGGCCCCGAAGCGATGAGCGACGAATCTTCGCAGGGCTATTATTTCCGCGACCAGAAAAGCGTTGTCACCCGAATCCCCCGGTCCTTTGCCGGAAAAGGCTTTTACATACAGGGCAACCAGAAACAGACCTTTACGTTGCTCTATAAGAAGACGATACAACTGTCGCAGCAAAAAGGTGTTGAACAATGAAAGAACAGCGTATCAGCGAAATCCTGGCTCGCATTAAGAATGTCAAAGCCGCGGTTTACGGCGATTTCTGTGTTGACGCGTACTGGCAGCTTGATCCCTGTGGATCGGAAGTCTCGCTCGAGACCGGCCTGCAGGCCCAGGCGGTCGCCAGGCATAACTATTCGCTCGGCGGAGCATCCAACGTTGTCGCCAATCTTGCCGCTCTCGAGCCGGCGTCGATTCAGGTTATAGGTGTCGTCGGAGATGACATCTTCGGAAGAGAATTGGCTCGTCAGCTCAAAGAGCTGGGCGTTGATACGACTTATTTAGTCGTTCAAAAGGATAATTTCGACACGGTCACATTCGGCAAGCCGTATCTTGAGG
>CAZSOR010000135.1:0-3366 GCA_964608395.1 uncultured Pirellulales bacterium | reverse complement strand
ATTTACCGCAAAACAAATGATCTGGAAGCGGCCCAATTAAATAATGTCGAAGTGAAACTGGACGATGTTCTTACGCTGGCGGATGTGAAAAAATACGCAGGGAACCTTTATCGACAATTTAGCAAGCCGGTCTTTCTCACTCGCGGCTCAAGGGGGATCATCACGATCGATTCCGACGGCTACCACGAGGTCCCGGGTATTCAATTATTGAAAAAGCTCGATATTGTCGGCGCGGGCGATACGGTGACGAGCGCCCTGGCGTTGTGCCTGGGAGCGGGTGTTCATCCGGACGAGGCTGCTGAGTTCGCCAATATTGCCGCCGCTGTTACCGTTCAGAAATTGTTTCAGACGGGCACCGCCTCGGGGCCGGAGATTCTCGAAAACGGCAAAGACGCCGATTATATCTATCAACCTGAATTGGCTATTGATAGACGAGGCGCCCGTTATCTCGATGATACGGAAATAGAACTATGCTGGAAATCGATGCCCCATGCCCGGATAAAGCACGCCGTCTTCGATCACGATGGGACAGTGAGCACGTTGCGGCAGGGCTGGGAGCAGGTTATGGCCCCGGTGCTGATCAGGGCGATACTCGGCGACAAATACGAAACCGCCGATGAGACCCTCTATCACCAGGTGCGAAACCGCGTCCTTGACTACATCGACCAGTCAACCGGCATCCAGACAATTGTACAGATGGAAGCTCTGGTCGAGATGGTCAAAGAATTCGGCCTTGTCCCCGGCGACAAAATCCGCGACAAATTCGGTTACAAGGAAATCTACAATGACGCTTTGATGGAGCTTGTCAACAAGCGCATCGAAAAATTCAAACGCAGCGAGCTTGATATTCATGACTACACCATCAAGGGCGCCCTGGAATTCCTGGAAGCCCTGCGGAATAAGGGCATAAAACTCTACCTGGCCAGCGGGACCGATTGCGATGATGTTGTCGCTGAGTCCAAAGCGCTTGGCTACGCGGAGCTTTTTGACGGCGGGATTTACGGCAGTGTCGGCGATGTGGCCAAATATTCAAAGAAGATGGTCATCGAAAAAATCATGACCGAAAACAACCTTCAGGGGCCCGAATTAGCCGTCTTCGGCGACGGGCCAGTCGAGATACGGGAATGCCGGAAGCGCGACGGCATCGCTGTCGGTATCGCAACCGATGAGATCCGCCGCCACGGCCTTAATCCCGAAAAACGAACTCGACTCGTTAAAGCCGGTGCTCATATCATCGTCCCCGATTTCTCGCAGCAGGATAAATTATTAAAGTTGTTGTTCCCAGAGTGACGCCCCGGCGTTCTTTCGTGTGAGGTTAAAACATGCCGATATTCGAATACAAGTGCAATAAATGCGGATATACGATGGACTTTCTCGAAAAGGCGCGGACTCCTCAAAAACATATCTGCGATAAGTGCAACAGTTCCGATATGCAAAAACTGCTCTCGGGCTTTGCCGTCGGGCGCAGCAAATCAACAAGCCATGCCTGCGAGACGTGTCCGAGCGGTCCATGCCCAACCGATTACTGCCAGGGCGGTTCCTGCCCTAATAGCCTGTGACGGCGACAATCCGTCATTTGCTTTTCATAAACAGTCTGATTGCGGTCTCGCTACGCCGTCCGATTTGCCCAGGCATCAAACTTTTTCAACTTACGTTAATTGGCCGGTTTTTTGCCCGGCTTGATCTCGGCCTGCGTTTAGCCCGGTGCCTTGAGCGCCTACGGGTTTTGCCGGCTGGTGTTGATGTCCGCGAAGAGTTTTTCGAACCGATCGAGCGCCTTGGACAAATCGGGCAGTTTTTTGAGGCATTTGCCGGTATTCTCTACAAGGAATTCTGCCGGTTTATGGCGGTCGAATGAGCTAATATCGGGCCCGGCGGCAGCGAAGTGCTCTTCGACCAGACGGACAAGACGTTTCGTCTGGCCGTCGCTGCTTTCTGTCTCGCCCGGTGCCCTTAGCGACAGCCGCATTTTCCTCGGCAGTTTATAGCAAAGATTGACGAGAGCGAAATATGTCGGCCAGCCGATCAAATCCTCAATACTCCCTTCCTCGCTATCAATATATTTATCTATCGTAAGGACGCCGCAACCCCGCAAAAGCTCGGATTCGCGGAGTTGTTCGAGTCTCTTTTGTCCCCCGTCCACATCCATCAGCACTACGACGTCGCCCTGGTCGGCTCCGAACAGGCCCAGTAAGGCGCCGATTTTCTCGCCGCCACCGCACGGCACAATCTTCCATGAAGAATCCAATCCGGCCCGGCTTTTCTCGTTCAGCCGGGTTGAGAACCAGTTGAGATAAAACGTCTCGGTCATACTCTCGACAAGCAGCGTTTTGTGCCCCGCGACAATCGACCGCATCATTTCGTAGCCCATCGCCGCACGTAGCGGGATAAGGGTATCGGTGTCTGTGCTGAAGACCTTTTCGCCGACCTTCGTGCCGAGGTATTTTTCCCTGCCGTCATCTCCTATCGAGATAATGTCTTCGACCGTTCGGGTCCGCTGCAGGTTATTGGGATCGACCATGAACGGAGAATGAGTCGTATAAATCACCTGGTAATTCGGCTCAAGTTCCTGCGAAATATACCAGAGAAGGTCTTCCTGCGCCTTTGCGTGCAGCCCGATACCGGGGTCGTCCAGCAATATAAAGAGATTGTCCCCGAAGGCCCTTTTGACCTGGGAGAACCACACGAGGAAGGAAAAGAACCATGCGAAGCCTGTGCTCCGCTCGTCGAAATTCAGCGTCAGGTTATGTCTGGTATTGAGGATACGCGTCTCCAAAATCTGTCCCTGATCGAATGGAGGTGGATCCTGTAGTTTTCCGGGGTGTAGCAGGAAGGACACTCGCAGAGTTGTGTTCTGGCTCCAGTATCTGGAAATCTGCTCGGTAATAGGCGCCGAGGCAGCTTCCAGGTCCGCAATTAATTCCTCGGAATTATCGATGCTCGATAAGTGTTCGGGCCTTGTCCCCACCAGGTCGAGCAGTGCCAGAAATACGCGTTCCGGGCCCGAGAGCTTGCCTCGCTCCTGTTTTTTGATAATGTAGTCGATAGCGATTCGGCCATCCATAATGTTGCACTTGGAGAAATACAGGAACTTCGGTAAAAGCTTCTCCATTTTTACCTGGACTGATGCCGACATCGAATCTTCTTGCGAAGAATTGTCGTTTACAAACACCCATTGTTGTCCCGGATAGTAACCTTTGCGGATTTCCACAATATTGGATTTTATGGCTCCGGCGCCGAGTTGATCCTCGAGCGCATTTAAGTCCTTATCTTCGAGCTCCCATCGAGTGATTAACGCGTCGTCCGGTGTGGCACTTGTTCGGCGCTCATATTCCTTGCGCCGCCGCCTCGGATACTCCAGCAGAA
>CAZSOR010000134.1:0-12186 GCA_964608395.1 uncultured Pirellulales bacterium | reverse complement strand
GAAACGTATAATATCGTACTCAAGCGTATCCAGGATTTGGAACTGCAGCGAAAACGTCCGACAAGGATTTCCGTGCATTATAATGCCGACATTACCTCTATTAACGATAAGCGGATAAAATATTCGATAGCTCTGGTGTTTGGCTCGCTTGTTTGTGGTATGGGATTGGCATATCTTCGAGATAAGGCTGATCAGAGTTTGCGGACACCTGATGACGTAGCAAAGCGTATCGGCATCCGAATAATCGGGACTACTACAAGTTTGAACACTGTCAAGCCGGCTCTTCTTCCGGAACAGATAGTCGGAGATTACCAGACTATTCGTGCCAACTTAGGGCTTCTTGGCGGCAGAGGAATACCTAAGAAACTGGTTGTTACCAGTCCGAACATGAAAGAGGGCAAAACTACATTTGCCGTTAATCTGGCAACAAGTCTGTCTGAGTCGGGGAAAAAGGTTTTACTCATAGATGGCGACTTGAGAAAACCTGATGTTGCCCGCCTGTTGAATCTTCCCAAGGGTTCAAGGGGACTTCATGATGTTCTATCCGGAGTAAAATTTGACCAGGCTGTTTTCTCTGTAGCTTCAACGGGCCTGGATGTGTTAGCGGCTGATTTTCACGATGCAGCAGATGCTTATGAATTGTTAGCTTTGCCTTCGACGGCTAAACGCATAAATATGATCAGCAGAAAGTATGATCACGTGATTATCGATACTCCTCCTGCACTGGTTTTCCCCGATGCTCTTATGTGGGCTAAGATTGGAAATGCGGTTATTTTGGTCAGCTATGCCGGCCATACTACCTTGCCGGACCTCAAACAAGCAAAGGATCGACTGGCACAAACCAAAGTCAAGGTGCTGGGCACCGTCCTGAGTAGTGTTCAGGCTGAGCATAGTTATTACCGACACGGCCATAGTTATTACGCACAAAGTGCCGAAACAAGGGAGAGCCCCAGAATCTCCAGGAGGAAACTGATGTTCTCAATGGAAGAGAGTCCGGATTATGCCGACGATTCAGAGACTGCTGAGTCTGAAGAGCCAACCGAAGGTTTTACGTATTCGAAAAGTGACAAATCGAGAAAAAGCGTCATGCGGAAACGAACCAGGAAAACATCCCCGCGTTCAAAGAAGGACAGCAAAGATTTTGATGACAATATCTCCGAGCGCAAAGGTGACAATGAGCCGACTGAGGCTTAATTCGCATAATATTGGTTGTTAAGTTTCCATATGGTCCGGCACTAATTTAGCTGAGAATCACTTCGAATTAGTACGTGCTCATAAATGTTGTTCCTTAACCAATCCATGAACATGATTCTTATACCCCGGAATTCTACAGACAGCAGCGGAGAAAGTTTGCTTCGTTTTGCTCTGACCAGCGAACCTGTTGCCGGCGTTGTTCTCGATGGATTGTGTAGGTCTGGAGACATGAGGAGGGATTCTATATTACGGTTATCTGCAAAATGTAGTCTCGATAAGACTTTTTATGCTATCCCGGAGGAATGGGAAATTGAACCTTTCGGATCCCGGCATCAAAATCAGATGCCGCGACAGTCTTTGTATGATGCAAAACCGAATGTGATACGTTACAAAGATAATATACCTGTCCCCTTCGAGCTTGTACACAGAGCTGAACGAGAGGATAGCTTAAACTCATGGTTCGTTGTGTCCAATGGGCGATTTGCCACACACATCAACGCCGATTTCCTCGAAAGGGTGCTTGCCGGCGTTCAGGCAGACGTAGTGTCGATTAATGCAGAACCTGGAATGTTGGGACAACGCGAAAAGGTGCGATTAACAGCCGAAGGCAAGGTAGCGGGTTTCTGCCGAAACTATTCGGATTCAGCCGAATTTACATTTGTTTCTTCTGAGTGGCCTCATCATCTTTTTATTAAAACCGACGTTCTCGAACGTGTATTGGTCGGTGGTGCTTTGCCTCATTCTTTTTCCGCTCTTTTAGAAAAGTGCAGCTCAAATACATTAACGCTACGGGCAATTAATGTTGGTGGAATTGTGCTGGATTTGGAAACTGAGGATGGATTACTAAGCTTTTGCAAAACGAGGCTCTCTAAAATTCAGAACTCTAAATCAGAACTTCGAGATTCAAGTACAATACCCGAAAGTTCAAGGTTTATCGGGAAGGTGCTGTTAGGAAAGAATGTTCATGTCAGCCCCAATGTCATTGTTGTTGGCCCGACTATTATCAGTAATAATACCAGGATTGAGCAGGGGGCTGTTATAAATTCGTCAATCGTTGGCCCGGAAGTATGTGTGCCCAAGAATCAAATTGTACAGAGCCGTATTATCAAAGGGCCACAAATCAATTGGAAGCGCCCGGTTCGACACAAAAGCACGGGAAGCTTGTTGCAGGATTCTCATGGGCCGTTTCGCGCTTGGCCGGGAATTTCCTATGCGCGGTGCTTCAAACGAATTACCGATTGTTTTGCCGCGGCAATAGTCCTGATTTTGTTTGCTCCCGTGTTAATATTCGTCGCTCTGGCAATAAAATTAACTTCGCCGGGCCCGGTGTTTTATAAGGATCGACGTCAGGGGCTGCACGGAAAGCAGTTCAATTGTCTTAAATTCAGGACGATGATTATGGGGGCTGATAAGATACAGGAGATATTGCGAATCGTCAGCCAGGTGGATGGCCCGCAATTCAAGATAGCCAATGATCCGCGCATCAATACCGTCGGCTGGTTTCTGCGAGAGACATATATCGACGAAATACCCCAGTTCTTTAATGTCCTGTTTGGCCAAATGAGTATTGTCGGCCCAAGGCCTTCGCCCGAATCGGAGAATACATTGTGTCCGTTTTGGCGTGATGCCCGGCTATCGGTTAAGCCGGGGATTACGGGACTTTGGCAGGTTTACAGGACACGCCAGCCAATGAAAGACTTTCAGGAATGGATACATTATGACATTGAATATGTCAGGAATCTGTCGCTGAAGATGGATTTAAGTATATGTTGGAAAACCGCCAGGAAACTTTTAGGAAATTTCATCAACCAATTCTAATTTTCGAAAGGGTGGGTAAATGCCAGGAAGATATTTTAACTGGAAATTGGCAATTGTTTTGGTCATCAGCCTTATTGTTTTAGGCGTAAGCGCTTTTGGACTACGCCAATGGCGCAGGACCAATAGAGCCGAGCAGGGTCTTATTCTTGGTAATAAAGCGTATGACGAGCATAGGTGGGAAGATGCGGCAGAACATCTGGGAAGTTATATTGCTTTGGAACGAGATAATGTGTCCATATTGCTTAAATATGCTGATGCTCAGCTTAAAATCAGGCCTGCCAAACGCAATAGAGTTCAACAAGCTATCGGAGCATATCGAACTGTCTTAAGAATAGATAGAAATAATTCCGAAGCAGCTATGCAGCTTACTGAAATCTATTTAGGAATCGGCAGCCCCGGCGAGGCGGAGCTAATTGCCAGAAGACAGCTTGAAACCAATCCGGATCCAGGCCTTCGGAGGATGTTGGCTCTTGCGCTGGCTGGACAAAGGAAGTTCAAAGAAGCAGCAGAAGAATTGCAGACCATTATAAAGGAACATCCTGAGCAGATATTGACTTACGAAACATTAGGCCAACTTATAGAGCAGCGTCCGGAAGATTTTAAGGATATGCCGTCCCAATGGTTCAATCAGGCCGTGGAGAAAAATCCGGCTTCAGCCTTGGCCTATATAATACGTGCGGGTTTTTATCGAAGAAGTGAAGACTTGTCCAGTGCTTCAGATGACTTGGGACGAGCCGAAAAGCAGGATTTGTCTGATTCTGCTGTCCGTTTGCGTCTTGCACAAGAGCTTATCAATTCGAATGCTCTCGACAAGGCAGAGATGCATCTCGTTGCAGTGCAAGAAGCCTCACCAACTGACAAGGATCTTTGGACAACATGGGCCGGGCTTGCATTGAAATCACGATCGAAAGAAAAAATGTTGGAAATAGCCGAAACAGGATTAAAAGAGCTTTCTTCTCAGCCATGGGATTTTATGCCCTTAGCCACGGAGCTGTTTATCCGTTGCGGTAAGCTTGAAGACGCTAATGACTGTATCTCTAAAATGTATGAAAAGGATATTTCTTCGGCGTCAATTACATTCTTGCGAGGTCTTGTAGCTTCTGGGCAGGGAAATCTGTCTGATGCTGTCAAATATTGGCAGCAATCAATGGAATCAGGTAACAAATCCATACATGTCCGCCTGGCATTGGCATCGGCTCTGTCTCGCTTAGGTAATAGGCAATCGGCCGTACACCAACTGCGCACGCTAATTTCTGAAAGCCCCGGTTCTTTTGAGGGTTACCTGGCCTTAGCCAAACTCCTGGCGCAGACCGGAAACTGGGCTGAGACTGCAGATAATGCTGCAAGAGCGATAACGCTTTCGCCGGAAAATCAGGAACCTGTTTTGCTGTATCTACAAGCTCAGATTCAACTGTTATCTACGAGCCCGGGTGATCAAGGGACAGTGGATGCACAGAGGTGGAATAATATTCAACGGCAATTGTCCGTTTTAGAGAAAAATGCCGAATCCGCTGGGGAAGTTAAGTTATTGCAGTTCCAGCTCACATTGCAGCAAGGCAAATTGACCGAGGCTGCGGCACTGATAGCTCAACTCGAGGAAACTAACCTGCCAAAAGAAAGGATTGTCATGGCTGAAGCCGAGTTGCTCACTGCTCAAGGGAAGATAGATGAAGCAATACTGAGATTAAATGAGACGGTGGAGGAATTCCCCGAGTCCATTGATTTGGTAAGATACCTTGCGATTTTGTTAGACCGGAAAGGCAACCAAATAGAATGTGAAGCGAGCATTAAAAAAGCAATAGAGCGCATTGGGGCGCCTGTTGCCAAGCGTGAATTAAGTTTGCTGCTTACCCAATTCTATACTCGATGGGAACAAAAAGACAATATCTATGTACTGCTTAATGCACTTGCCGGGAACCTGCCCAACGATATTCCTATAAAGCGTCGGCTTTTATTGTGCAAACAAGTTATCAACGATTCTGAACAAGCCCAGCAAATTGTTAATGACATCAAATCCATCGAAGGCCAGGGTGGTTGGCAATGGCGATATGAGCAAGCGAAACTCTGGTTTGCCATGGATGATTTCAAGAATCGTCATCCCCAGATTTTGTCGCTTCTGCAGGAGAATATGCAGATAAATCCCAATGACCAGACAAGCCATTTACTTCTGGCGAGATCCTATGAGCGAGCCGGCGAGATGCAATTGGCGACTTCGACATATCGTGAGATATTAAGTCAATCGCCCGATGATCTCCGCGTGATAATTCCCGCTGTTGCTGCACTATACAGTGCAAGGCAATATGACGAAGCCGAGCAGGTTCTGAATCGTGCTTCCAGGAACAATCTGTATCATCCGGAACTCCAGAGACTGCAACTGCAAAGCTACCTGAGACGCGGCCAGTTGGATTCGGCATCAGGAATTCTACAGCATCTTCTCGTTAACGATCCTAACAACCAGGCTGCCTGTTTATCTCTTGCGCTGCTCAAGATACAGCAAGGTGATTATGATCAGGCTTCGAAGCTGCTGGACAAGTTGAAAGTTCTGAATCCAAACTCGCTGCCGGTAATCGCTGCTCAAATCCAGCTTAATATCCGTCAAGATAAAAAGGCGGAGGCGTTGCAAGTTTCTGATGAAATGGTAAAGAACCTTAATAATGCTTCCGCCTATATCCTTCGTGCACGAACATATGCTACGCTGGGCCAGACCGACAAGGCCATTAAAGACCTCGATCACGCTGTTTCTATTGAACCTGACAACATAGAAGTATGGGTATCCAGAAGTGACTTCTACCGCTCTAAACTACAACTCAAAAACGCATCTGCCGACATTAAGCAGGCACTATCTCTGGATCCTAATAACCTACAATTACAAAAACGTGCTATTCCACTGTTTTTAGCATCTGGAGATCTCGATATGGTTCGTGAAGGAAAGGCCCTTCTTGAAAAAGCTCTGGAATCAAATGCTGATGATATCCAATTTCGGTTGCTGAAAGCGCGTTCCATACTTGTCGAAGGGACGGCTCCGGCAATCGAAAATGCTAAACAGATTCTCCAAAAAATAACAGAAGACCAGCCTGAAAATGCTGAGGCCTGGGTACTGTTGGGAGAGATTGCGATTAAGCAGAGCCAGCCTGGAAAAGCTATGGAAGCTGCTTTAGGAGGTCTTACGTATGGACCCAATAATAAGTCGTTGTTGTTGCTGAAAGCGCGTGCGGAGGCAGCAAAGTCGCCTGTCCTGGCGATTCCAACTCTTAAATTATTACATGAGCTGGATCCGAATGATCTTGTTACTGTAGTTTTGATGTCCAACACCTACATTAAGGCAGGTGAACCGAAAAAAGCTGTAAATCTGTTGAGACAGCAGTTAACTATTTGTGATGTTGCTTCACGAAGAAAGTGCAATAACGCTTTGGCCGTTGCCTTATACAAAAGTGGTAACAAAGCAGAGGCGCAAAAGGAATTTGATTCCCTGCTTGAGTCTGAGCCAAATGATCCGAATCCTTTATTAGCGCAAGTACAATTACTCAAAGACGACAAAGATTGGGGCCGGTTGAACGAAAAGGTCGTCAACTGGTACGGAAAGCATCCGGAAGATAGTATTACGCCTGTAGCTGTTGCCAGGGATTTGATGTTACTTGAGGAAGGCCAGGCCAGGAAAACAGCCGAGGAAATACTTCGGATAATAATAAAAGATCATTCTGATTCTTCCAAAGTTATCAGCGCTCTTGCTATCCTGTTGCAAATTAGCG
This sequence comes from uncultured Pirellulales bacterium, assembly GCA_964608395.1. Taxonomy (GTDB): domain Bacteria; phylum Planctomycetota; class Phycisphaerae; order Sedimentisphaerales; family Anaerobacaceae; genus JAFGPJ01. The sequence goes on along the minus strand of CAZSOR010000134.1, from coordinate 5,425 downwards.
GGCGTCCGGCAGAATCGGCACAACTATACGAGCGACTTCTTAAGCTTGAGCCTGACAATATAATTGCTATGAATAATCTTGCCTGGATTATTTGCGAAGTGCAAGGTAAACCTCAGGAAGCGCTCGATCTCGCACAGAGAGGGTTGAAAATAGCTCCGAACTATTATGATCTTATCGACACTCGTGGAGTTATTTATTACAGACTTGGCGAACTCGATAAAGCAATCCGTGATTTCAATGAGTGTATCAAACTATATCCCGGTATAACACCCTCGAGCATTGGTACACGTTTTTATTTAGCAAGAGCTTTGTCCGAACTTGGACAAAAGGACAAAGCAATTCAATATTTGAAAGAAGCTTTGGAATTAGAGAGCCTAAACGGCGGTTTATCAACGGCAGACCTGGCTGAAGCACAGCGTCTGCTCAACGAGTTGAAGGAGGGTAGTTAACCATGCTACAATTGCCAAATTCACAAGCCGAAAATATCGAAAGTGGTGATTCCGGCTACAAACAACCGGATGTAATTCTACTTGACCCAAAGCAGTGGTCTTATGTGCAAAACAGGTACAATTTAACCCCTCGTGAGCGCCAAATAGCGGAATTGGTTTGTAAAGGTCTCAGGAATGGTAATATAGCTAAGTATCTGCGCATAAAACCAGGTACTGTCAAAACTCACACAAGAAATATTTATCGAAAAGTCCACGTCAAGAGTAAAATTGCGATGCTTTTAAGATTTGTGACTGATTCAAGAGACCTTTCAAATCCGTATGTATGAGTGTATATATTCTGCTCCTTTACAGTCTAAGTAAAACCGCTTAGATAATTCCCACCATATAATTCACACCTATAATCTCCGTTAATCTCCGTAGATACGTTTCCCCTTATTCGAACTACCACGTAAGATACCCGATTCCAATTATAACTCGCTTAATTGGGATTGTAATCCGGTTCCTAACACTCCAGAAGGCCTCTGCTGCGCATTACAATAGGTACAACTGATAATAGCAGGGTTTTGCGCCTGCATCATTCCCACACAACCTGCAATTTCATCTTCATAGTATACATTCGCTTTCATTTCCATTCCAGTAATTCGGTAAGATCAAAATAGTGTTCTATTTTCTCCAAATTACAGAAGTTGAACTAAAGTTATAGCATTGTTATGTCCGATAAATAGGTATTGGTCTGATAATATACTCATTATGTTTGATATTTTCATTTATTTGTGTCAATATAATGAAAATATTGAACTTGGGGAATATTTGCAGAGTTGATAAGGATGGTAGGGCTATCTCAGTCTTTGATTGAGAGGGTGTTCAGAAAGTTATGTGTTAAGTGTTAGCGCGCCCTGTAAGGGAACAGAGGAGAAATGGTGCGTGGCAGAAAAACCAAAGGATTGGTAATACTATTGTTGTTTCTTGGTACGGCGATTGTCTATGCTGCACCAACTATGAATGACCATGCTGAAGACATCATTGTCTTCGCTGAATCTTCCGGCTCGTATGTATATCCTTGCTATAGGCCGGATAAAGAATACAATGCCGGATTGTTCAAATCGAACTTAGTTTCGATTTCTGAAGAATTTAACAAGCCACCTGTTACATTTAGCGTATCGCCGGCTACCGTAATCGGGTTAAAAGCATTGCCCCCCGTGCCTGGAACACTTTTGATGGTTTTTGTTGGATTTTTTTGTGTTTCACTGGTTAGGGACCGCAGAGTTTGGCTGGTGTCATTGTCGGGCCTGCTATGGGCCGGTCAGGCTGGAATTTCCTTATTGCCGCAGTTGGCCTTAAATGTGTCCGAAAGGGGGCTAAGTGAAAATCGATCATCGTCTCATTATCTCGCTCACTTATACGAGCCCAAACACCCCAATCGTCTGCGCAGTGATATTGAAGGCACCTGCTATGTCGGCCTGTTGAGCCATTTAGCTGGAATCCCTAACGCTGAAACGTCATCCATACCTCGCATAAGGGTGCGGCATAAACTTAAACAGGATTCGGGGAGAATGTCGCTATGGTTTTGTCGCAGAACCTGTTGCTCTGGTAAATCTGTGCAAAGCTTTTGTTATCCAAAGACCTTTGCTTTGCTTCAGGATAACCTTAATAAAACATTTCGTGATTATAAAAAAGCACCTCATTTTGCAATAGCGGCGGTTTCTTCCTGCCCAAGCAAGGCAATCCACTGCCTGATTCCAGGAACCGAGCAGCTTGATTATTTTACTACGGCATTCATTAATGCAAGCTTGGCCCGTGGTCCGCCGGATTTTTATTAAATCGTTCGCCTCCTTATTCGCATTAGGTTAATGTACGAAATTTTTTAGCATGGAGATTGGTGTGATTATTGTGAAGAACATTTTATTGTTACAGAAAATATCAGACTCAGGAGAAAATATGATGAAAAAACTAATAATGATTTGTGTAGTTGTGAGTTTGATGTCAGCAGGAGTTTCAGACGCTTCTGTTACATTAGATTTCACTGAACTGCCTAATCAGCCAGTTGATGGTTTGAGCTATATGGGTGTAACATTCGGTTTCAGGGTTGGTGTCAGTCCTTCGACAGATGCAGAATACAACTCTTATGTGCCGGTATCAGGTGTATTTGTGCAAGAACCATTATTAGAGGGTAACGCAGAGGGTATTCTCACCCTTGATTTCGCTAAGCCCGTCGATCAGCTTCAATTTGGTGTTGCGTTAGACACCTTAAATGCCTCGAAACTGGGATTCGCAGTCAGACTTTACGATACATCGTATCAGGTTATTGGCCATTACTTTGAGAGTACGTCTCCTCTGGTGACTTATTCTGAAGGCCAGTTTACGTATAGCGGGACACCGGTTAGCCTGGCAGCTATTGGTTTCAACGATAAGGTTGCCGGTCGGTTTGCATTGGACAACTTGACCTTTAATCCTGTTATCCCAGCTCCCGGTGCAATTTTACTGGGCAGCATTGGTATAGGTCTTGTCGGTTGGCTTCGCAGGCGAAGAACGCTGTAACACATAGCGTATTATGAATGCGATTTTGAAAAGGCTGTGAGTTCAAAACTTGCAGTTCTTGTTGAGCCCCTGCCCGTACTCGAAGTTCTCTCCTGAGTGCAGAGCAGGGGCTTTTTATATCGTTTTATATAGCTTGATGCCGTCAAGGCGGACAACTGGATCAAGCTGAACGCCAAGCGCAACCATGGAAGCCGCTACGGGAACTGCCGCAGGCAGAATCAACCAATTGGTGCTGCTCGCCAGTTTCCGATGCCGTCCCACCAGAAATTGATGTAATCGACAGTAGCTTTGTCTCGGTACTTCTGTTTGCAGATAGACATCGTCATATCCCGAAGCTCCCGCATGCAGCTCAGTCCCCCTGTTTGCCAGGCACTGACTCCTATACCGACTGTTTCCTGCTCGACCTGCTTTAGATCCGTACTATCTGCTGTCAATAGTCCGGCAAGTTTTTCGGCCTGAGGTTTCAGCATTTCCTGCCAGTTTTCCCGATCAGATTCTTCCTTCGCTAACACTTCCTCCAGCAAACGTATCTTGTCTTTCTGTTTCTGTTCTCGCTCTGCTTTGGTCTGAGATAACCGTTGGACACGGTTTTTCCGGCTTGCCGGCAGTATCATTTCGAGCAGACCAATCGCTGGATCGACAATCACCCATACCAGAAATGTTGTTCCAAGAGTACCCATTGCGATTCCCAGCAGGAATTGGCTGGTTGTCTTTATGCCTATCATTCCCAGCAAACCTGCAAGGCAGCCAAGGAAGGGAGCTGAAACGTAAAAAACGGAGTAATATATCGTGCTGGACAGCGGATGTTCTACCTGAACTTTTTGACTGCTGCTGATCCCTCTGAATATCGCGAACAGGTATAGACTGACCAACAAAAGAATGATTAATGCGCCTTGGCCGGAGATGGAAAACACGACCCACCAGTGGACGCCCGCCTGCCGCAAGGCTAAAACTAAAATATAGCCTACGCACAGAATGAACCAGACCGTGCTGGCAATATGAGCAAATCTCAATTCATCCCGCTGCCTCATCAGTATTACCATTCTCCTGTTCTAAATTCGTCGAACGCCGGTTAAAACATGGTTAGCTGCAAAGCTGTCAATAGCCTATGCCACGGTAACGCATAGCATCAGTAGATTCTCCGCCTCCAAACATATAGTAACCAGAAAAAGCTCGCGTAAGTGGCCGCATGAACTCTTCTATCTTCATTGCGGCTGCGGCCAGGATGGTCGGTGGAACATATATGATATCACCTTCCTGCAGTAATACGTCTTTAGTGGCATCGCCGTGAACGGCCGCACGGTCAAAGTTAAATTCGAAGATTTTGGGCTTAACGTTCTTATTGCTTGATGGCCTTATTACCTGGATACGCTCTTCCCACGCTAAGATTGTGGGGCTTCCTGCGAGTGCTATTGCGCTCAGGACTGTATCGCGTCCGGAATAGATCTGAGCGCCTGGACTACCCACCTCGCCCAAAACGTAGTATCTTTTACTGCGGAACCCAACTACACGAACATCGATCGGATTATCGCCTTCAATCTGGTAAAGCTCCAGAATCTTTCCCCTCAGCTCGTTTGCCACTTGTGCGGGTGTTTTTCCCGCCACATATATCTCGCCTATTTTTTCAAAGCCTATCCTGCCATCCGGACGAATCTGCTGTCTTTGCAGGTCGATTTCCGGCACCGAAGAGCAATGTATCTCAATATCATCCGGCGGATGCATAGTATAAATTTTTGCTGAGACATCGACGTTACCCGGCATAAGAAATGCCTGTATATCTTCCGGATTGGATGAAAAACAACCTGTTAAACTAACTGTAAATAGCGATAATATAGTCCAGATTACTGTTCGGGAGTACTTCATGATAGTTTTCCTTTTATTTGTACCGTTGGATTTTTTTGCTTATAAAGCACTATTTTGACTTGTTTATGCTATTATCGACATATATTCGCACTTAATCAACTTCATACTTGCATAAAACAAAAAAAAACTGTCGTTTTATCCGTCCGATAAACACGTCGTAAAAAAGCAATATTTCTATTCTTACCGGTACGCAGAGGCCTGAGAACGGAAGGACGAAGGACGAGGCAGGATGGACGGTTATCATCCATTCTCTCTGTAGTCCATCGCTATCCGGCCTCAAGCCTTTCTTCTACTCCTTCGGGAGTAGATGGAATTGGCTTTGATTGGCTTTGTTTTTTCGCCGGCTTAGCCCAATAAAATCTCCGTAAACCATTGTTAATATTGACTTAACGCAATTTTGCCTATTTTAAAATTGGCTTTGTTTTTTCAAATAGCCCTTTTCAAATCTGCTTTCGGAACTGTCTTTTAGCTCACGTTCCTCTTGTTTCGGATTTAGGGTTTCGTGCTTCGGATTTCCGGCCGAAGGCCGGCATATTGGCTTTGTTTGGCTTTGAATTGGCTTTGTTTTTTCGCCG
>CAZSOR010000133.1:0-12211 GCA_964608395.1 uncultured Pirellulales bacterium | reverse complement strand
CAGTACGCTGGGTGCTGAGCGTGTGTTCAGGGAAATAAACAGTCACGACAGAAAAGCCCTTAATGCTATGACGGAGTTGTTTTCAGCCTAAAAACCGTTTTATTACACAATGATAGGGGATTCGGCATTTAATTCTCTTATCGTCACCATAGTCAAGGCAAAATCGAAAAGAGGCCGAGAAGCTTCTGTTGGGGGAATATTAGCTGCTAAACCACGAAATCATCATTTAACACAAAAAAGCAACAGGCGGCGGCCGGATTCGAACCGGCGAATAACGGTTTTGCAAACCGTCGCCTTAGGCCTCTTGGCTACGCCGCCAATTAAGATCAGCTTTGAGTTTACAATCAGTTAACCCGGATTGCAATAAAATTTCCCACATATCTTATGCGTTATGGGATTTTTTGCGATATTGTTGCTCGTGAAAAAGTCTGATTTATTTAATCTCTTGATTACCTGAGATGTTGTCTGTTAGCCTCGCCTCAGCGGTATCCGAGCCGTCATTTGGCCGCCGCCCCGGCCCATGTGGGTCTGTCTTTGACGCCAATATGCCAGATTCTCGTAATCAAAGCAACAGGCCTTGGATCACATTTCCAGCACATTATCCCATGAAATCGAGATTTTCGCCAAAATTGGGGAAAATTATGTTAACATAGTATCAAGTAGTGCGTCTTAATCTATGGATGCACCGATAGCATAACCAAAGTGAGTGTTCAGCTTTGGTCAAGCAGCAAGTTGCCAATCGATTCTGGGTTTCGTGGTTTGCAGGATTGAAAGAGAGCTTTTGAACTGCTCAGAAAGCTACTCATGTAGCCTGTATTGAAGATTGGCGCTGTTCATCGGAGAGGCTTGTGAGTATTGACTAAGAGAGAGCGATGTGAGTAGGAGTGAGAAAAGTTTTATGTTTCGTAGATTTTCTTTTGTGACGTTGGTGTGTTGGGTGCTTGCAACTGCCATCCTGCCTGGTATCGCCGTCGCGTGTAGGCCTGAAGAGTACAAAGCAGAGGCCGATTGACAGAAGCAGTAAACATAATTGGCGGTTATAATATGGTAGAAGTTAAGAAGACAAGAAGTAAGGGTACAATAGCAGGCGGCAGATCGGCATTTTCGAGACGAATGCTGTTGGTTTTCATTTGCATCGCCGCTTTTGTTTCTGTCGGTGTGTTGGCGTTTTTGAGGAAGACAGCAGGCGGTTCAGGCGATTCGAATCCAGGCACGGGTCTGTTTACGGTGAAACGCGGTGATTTAGCCATCACCGTGACCGAAAGCGGCAGCATCAAGGCAGTCAAAACGGAGGACATTAAGTCCAAAGTGGAAGGCAGGGTGTCTATAGTCAACATCGTCCCTGAAGGCACCATCATAACCCCCGAAGATGTCAATGACGGCAAGGTGCTGGTGGAACTGGATTCTTCGGAATTGAAAGAACAGTTGTCACAGAGGGAAATCCAGTTGACCAGCGCCGAGGCAGGCTTTGCCGATGCGAATGAGTCGCATCTGATTCAGGTAAAGCAAAATGAAAGTGACATTACCGCTGCTGAGTTGAAGATGAAGTTTGCCTTGATGGACTTTCAGAAGTATATCGGGGAGAGTATCGCGAAAACAGTAATTGAGCGATCCGGTTCTGATCCGAATTCGAGCTTTGACACGTTATTGCTCCTGAAGGACCCCAACAGCCTGGGCGGCTCGGCCTCCCGGCAGCTCAAAGTATTGAGAAACGACATTCTGCTTGCCCAGGGGCAGCTTGAAAAAGCAACGGACGTATTGGAGGGTACGCAAAAGCTTCACGATGCGAATTACGCATCTGATCTGGACTTGATGAGCGCCCAGTTGGATGTAGATCGATTTCGGATTCAAAAGGAAAGCGCCGAGGAAGCTCTGAATCTGTATCAGCTCTATGATTTTCTGAAAGAGACCGAGAAGTTCCTCAGCGACTACCAGGAGGCCCAGCGGGAATTGGATAGAACTAAAGCACGTGCGCGTGCACAAATGGCCCAGGCCAAGGCGAAGCTTGCAAGCGCAAGATCCACATTCGAAATGCAGGAGCAGCGTCTGAATAAACTGCACAAGCAGATTGAGGCTTGCATGATTCGGGCGCCTGCAGTGGGCCAGGTAGTCTACTGGTCGAGCACGGAACGGTGGTCAAGGGTAAAAATCGAGCAGGGAGCGGAGGTATATGAAGGCTCTAAGATCATAACAATACCCGATGCGTCCGAAATGAAGGTCGAGGTCAAGATTCACGAGACCTGGATCGACAGGATTGAGCCGAACCAGCCGGCCGATATAACGGTCCAGGCATTTCCGGATAAGGCCTTTACAGGCAGGGTGCTGAAAAAGGCGCCGTTGGCCGACCAGGAGGACTATCTGAATCCGGACCTCAAAGTTTACTCAACGGACGTGGGCATCAACGGAACGCACGATTCTCTCAAGACCGGTATGACCGGGAAGGTCACGGTGATGATTGACGAGCTGCACGATGTTCTTTATGTGCCGATACAGTCCGTCGTTACGGTGGAGGACAAGAAAGTTTGCTATGTAGCCGGAAGCCCTGCCCAAAAGCGCGAGGTTGAAACAGGATTGTTCAACGACAATTTCGTTGAGATTAAGAGTGGTTTGGCTGAGGGCGAGAAGGTGCTGCTTAATCCGCCCAAATGGACTGAGCCGGAGAAAACAGAAGAACAGGCGGAAACTGAGTTAGAGCCGGCGAAAGAACAGGCAGAAGTACAAGCAGTACAATAAGAGTTAGTTACTATGCGTTGGTCAGGTGCTAAAAGGACGATAAAGTTAGGCGTCAAAAGCCTTTGGATGCACCGGCTGCGGTCCGCGCTAACGATGCTTGGTATAGTTTTCGGCGTTTGCTCTGTGATCGCCATGCTTGCTATAGGCGAAGGGGCCAGCCAGGAAGCACAGAAGCTGATAGCGCGGCTCGGGAGCAGGAATCTGATTGTCGAGACGGTTGAGCCGCCCGAAGAGCGAGCCGACACCAGCGACACGGGGCGGCGAATGCGGAGTTACGGTCTGACCTATAAGGACGCCGAGTCAATTCGCAACAGCCTGCCGGATGTCGAGGTTGTCGTACCCATCCGCGAAATCGACCAGGAAGCACGATACGGTAGTCGTAAGGTGGCTATCAAAATCGTGGGTACCATTCCGTGGTACACAGTGGTTTCGCCGGTTCACGTGGTTCATGGGCGGTTTTTGAGCAGTATCGATCTGCATCGGCAGCAGAGTGTGTGCGTGGTCGATGAGCAGCTCGTCAGCGGTCTGTTCGGATTCGACGAGCCGCTCGGCAAGGACATCAGGATAAGGGGCAGTTGCTACCGGGTTGTAGGTGTGGCCGGGACACCGTCGGCCGGGGGCGGACAGAATGGTTCCACAAGCGCTATGCCGGCGGCAACGGGTTCCGACAGTGGGGCCACCGGCAGTGTATATTTACCTTTGTCAACCGCGAAGTCCCGATTTACCGAGTTGAGCGCCAGCTTTAGCGGGGGCAGCGAGAGTATAGAAAGAGTACAGTTACAAAAAATCACAGTGAAGGTCAAATCAACTGACCAGGTGTTACTCATGCGTGATATTCTGGATACTCTGCTGGCGCGTCTTCACAAGGATAAGAAGGACTACCGCATAGTTGCGCCGCTTGAACTGCTGTACCAGGCGAAACGAACACAGCGGATTTTCAGTATTGTACTCGGCTCGATCGCTGCGATTTCGCTCCTGGTCGGCGGCATCGGAATTATGAATATTATGCTGGCTACAGTCAGTGAGCGAACGCGTGAGATCGGCATCCGTCGTGCCCTCGGCGCCACGAAACGCGATATAATCGTTCAGTTCCTCTCAGAAACGCTTATGCTGACATTCATCGGGGGCGTTCTGGGAATTATCCTGGGTTCTCTTATACCGTTTCTGGTGACTCATTTCGGCCGGATGCCCACCGTTATTACGGGAATTTCCCTGGTCCTGGCCTTCGGTATTAGCGCTGCGGTCGGGGTGGTCTTTGGCATGTATCCGGCCTATCGAGCCGCCAATATGGACCCGATTGAATCGCTCCGGCATGAATAAGTTTACCCATAAACTTCCATAAGGTTTCATTCTTCACCCTGAGCGTAGTCGAAGGGTGAGCAGAGTCGAATTATGCAAAAAGACTGGCATTCGAGATTATCTGAGAAATTTCACCTGCCGGCCCCCAAATCCCATATTTTGCCGGCCTTTCTTGATTGAGATTTCAGATAAAATGCAGAATCAGAAGCACTTAGCACTATGAATGGCGTTTTCCTCTTTGCTTTGGCGGCTTTGTGTTGTATAATGAATGTTGTTTTGAAGAATGGAGATCGGGTATATGTAATTTGAGGACCTCGGTGATCTCAGTCAAATTGTTTCTCATCTCCTGACTGAATTAGCTCAAATGACTATTTAGCAAGAAGTTACTGTTTGAAATAGAGCAAAATAATAGAGATTATTCTTTTTAGAATCCGGTTTTGACATAAATATGAACAAATATGGTGCTAATAAGGCGATGAAAAGTATCGGAGGAGAGTTTTATGCTTAGTAGAATTCGGCTTGAGACGTTTTTATGCCGGGTGCTCGGAATTGCCATTATTCTTTGTCTTGCCGGCTGCAGTCCCGAGCAGTACAAAGCCCAGGCCGACAAAGAGGTGTATCAGATTATAGACAACAAATGGCAGGACGACTTCGGCCATAAATCCAATTACATAATCAGCGATAGTAATATTCCTCCGCCGCCTGATGACATCCGGATTGAGCGGGCAGTGCCTGCCTCGGGTGTGATCAGCCTTGCACAGGCGGTTGCCATGGCTACCGCGTATAACAGGGAGTACCAGGGGCAGAAAGAACAGCTTTATCTAAAAGCACTCGATCTTACACTGGCCCGTCATCAGTTCGCACGGCAATGGTTTGGAACTGTTGATGCCAAATACAACAGTGATAGTGAGGGCGAAAAACTTACCTCTGATACCGGAGTGGGTTTTAATCAACTCCTGGCCGATGGAGCGCAGATTAGTTTAGGTATCGCGATTGATTGGGCACGTTTTCTCACTGGTGATCCGCGGACTTCGCTGGCCTCGGTCCTAAGTGCCAGTGCAACTCAACCGTTGCTTCGTGGCAGGGGTCGCCAGGTAGTTCAGGAGAATCTCACGCAGGCCGAGCGGGATGTTTTGTATCAGATACGCTTGTTCAACCGTTATCGCAAAGATTTTGTGGTCTCTGTTGCGGATAACTATTATCGTGTTTTAGAGTTGAAAGCCAGTGTTACCAATGCCGAAAACAGCTATTACAGGCTGGTTGAATCAAGAAAGCGTCTGGAAATTGAGGCTGAAGCCGGCCAGGCAAGGCCGTTCGATGTGGACGAGGCGGAGCAACAGGCCCTGGGTGCGGAAAATCGGTGGGTCCAGGCCCAGCAAAGTTACGAACGGACCCTTGATGAATTCAAGGTAAAGCTGTCTTTACCGCCCAGCGCTGAGATAGAGCTGGACCAGAAAGAATTGAAGGCCCTGGAAGAAATCGGTATAATCGAACCCGGTTATGAACTGGATGAAGCGGTTGAGACGGCATTTCTTCGCCGTCTGGATTTGGCCAGCAGCAAAGATAAGACCGATGATGCGGCAAGGAAAGTGGAGCTGGCTGCCGATGGTCTTGGAATAGAACTCAATCTGGTCGGCAGCGCCGGCGTCGGTTCTACACCTGAAACCGACTTCGACAGATTGCAATTTGATCAGGGAAACTATAGCATAGGTCTCGAATCGAATGATCTGGGTTTGGACCGGAAACTCGAACGCAATGAATATCGTAAATCGCTGATAGCGTTAGAGCAGCAGCAGCGGCAATATGAGATTGACAGGGACAGGATGGAATTGGATGTCCGTCAGGCATTAAGGGCACTGAAAGCGGAAGCCGAACAGTACCGAATTCAAAAAATGGCTTTAAATTTGGCCGTGCGGCGGCTGGAGACTCAGAAATTACTGCTGGAGATTGGGCAGGGAAATGTGCGGCTCTTGCTGGAATCGGAAGGGGCCTTGTTGGAGGCTCAAAATAACGTGACGAGTGCCCTGGTAGCCCACGCAATCGCGAAGCTGGGCTTTTTTAGAGACATTGGTATTCTGCAGGTCAAGCCGGATGGAATGTGGGAGCAGCAGGTACAATGACCAGTGACAAAGACAAAGCCGTAGAGTTCGAAAAAGATGCGCCAATCCTGCTGATGGAGCGATTGTGCAAGAGTTACGAGCTCGGCACAATGGAATTGAAGGTTTTGCGCGACATCGAGCTGACAATCCATAATGGCGATTATGTGGCCATCATGGGACCGAGCGGCTCGGGAAAATCCACACTGCTCAATATGATCGGCTGCCTCGACCGCCCGACCAGCGGAGATTACTGGCTTGGCGGACAGAATGTCTCCCTGCTCGACGATGACCAGTTGTCCCTGATACGGGGCGCTCGTATCGGTTTCATATTTCAATCGTTTAATCTGATCAACCAGCTCAACGTCGTAGAGAATATCGAGGTCCCGATGTATTATCAGGGCTTCTCCGAACACGAAAGTGCCGAGCGAGCCATGGAGTTAGCCACAATGGTAGGCCTCGCCGAAAGGCTTGATCACCGGCCTTCGGAATTAAGCGGCGGCCAGCAGCAGCGGGTGGCAATCGCCAGGGCACTGGCAAATGATCCGCTGATTATTTTAGCCGATGAGCCGACCGGCAATCTTGATTCGGAAAGTGGCTCGGAGATATTAAAGATTCTCGTCGGTCTGCACAAGCAGGGCAAAACACTCATCGTCGTGACACATGATGAAGGTATTGCCGAAAACGCTGACAGAGTCGTGGAAATTTTCGATGGCCGGATAAGACGGCAGTAATAAAAGACAAACTCATGGGAAAACTATGTTTTTATTTCGTTTCAAACGTACGGCTAAGTTAGGAATCAAAAGTCTCTGGATGCACAAGCTGCGTTCCACTTTGACTACATTAGGCATCATCTTCGGGGTCTCATCTGTTATTGCCATGCTGGCCATCGGCGAGGGCGCCAGCCGCGCGGCACAGGAACAGATAGCCCGGCTCGGCAGCCGGAATATTATCATCAAAACCGTGCCGCCGCCCCAAGATAAAGATGTCGGCAGTCAACAAGAAAGCATGCGTGTGTACGGCCTGACCTATCTCGATGCCGAGCGTTTTCGCAACAGCCTGCCCAACGTCGAAGTCGTCGTGCCGAGCCGTCGTCTTACCCAGCAGGCATGGTATCGCAATCGCAAAGTTGCCATCGAAGCTATCGGTACGGTGCCCTGGTATCCGGAGATATCACCGGTCCGGGTTAAGTCGGGGCGATTCCTCAGCAGCATCGATATGCACCACAAGCAGGGCGTTTGTGTTATCGATGAAAAAGTGGCCAGGGAATTGTTTGTCTTTGACTATCCGCTGGGCCAGGATGTAAAAATGGCGAGCGATTATTATCGGGTTGTCGGGGTCGTCAGTGTCGCGGATGCCGTCTCAGCAGTGAAGACTATTGGCAATGGCGCCGCAAAAGGAAAAAGTCAGGGCGGCGCGAACGTGGGGAATATCTATATCCCATTGACGACGATGAAGAATCGCTTCGGAGAGATATCTTTGCAGATTGGAACCGGCGGAGCCTCTATCGAGAAAGTTGAGCTGCAGGAGGTTATTGTGAAAGTCGGTTCCATAGACGAAGTGCTGTCGACACGCGATACTTTAGAGACAATATTAAGCCGGTTCCACAAGAAAAGCGACTATCAGGTCGTCGTTCCCTTAGAGCTGCTCAAGCAGGCCAGGCAAACCCAGCGTCTTTTCAGTATCGTTCTGGGTTCCATCGCTGCGATTTCACTCCTGGTCGGCGGCATCGGGATTATGAATATTATGCTGGCCACCGTCAGCGAGCGAACGCGCGAGATCGGCATCCGCCGTGCACTCGGCGCCCGGAGACGTGATATTATAATTCAATTCCTCACGGAAACTCTCATGCTGACCTTCCTCGGCGGCGTCCTGGGGATTAGTCTGGGCTCTCTGATCCCGTTTCTGGTCACACGTTTCGGCCAAACACCCACGGTTATTACGGGCATTTCACTTATATTAGCTTTTGGAATCAGCGGGGCGGTCGGCATAATCTTCGGCATTTATCCGGCCTATCGAGCCGCAAATATGGACCCAATCGAATCGCTCCGCCACGAATAAATTGTCCAACATTGTCATTCCCGCGAAAGCGGGAATCCAGATAGTCGTCAGCAGGAAACTTCCATTAAAAACACGTTGGTCTCGGTGTCCGATTTTCTTCCAAGCACGCCGAATTGCCCACCCGCTCCGGAAGTTGCCAGCAAATCCAACTCATCGCCCTCGAAAATTTCGGACAAATATGTGGCCTGCACGCAGCGGATGTTCTCTTCGAGCTTAAATGTTCTGCTCAATGCGTCGATGCCCCATCGCACGTATTCGGTATTATTGACGTGCCCATTCAAGTCGATAGCACTGCGAGGCACGCGCACCACGTCAACTTTTCGATAATCGCCGTTAGGTTCTAACTTTTTAAGCTCGTCTGTCAGAGCTTTGACTCCTGTTTTGGGTAAATTCAAATCGAGTTTAAACAGGTTCTTCAGCCGGTTTGTTTTTTTATTCAAAACCATCCATTCGCTTCCGGCACGAAACAGCTCGGCACCATTTTGATCTTTGCCGACAAACTCTCTTGTAGCTATTGTTCGGCTATACCCGCTCGGCCACGTTTTGAGCGTGACTTCATCTTCCCTTCCGGGAAGCCGGCTGATTTCTATCCTGATATTTGACAGCACCCAGTAGCCGCCCATTTCGCTGAGCTTGTCGAATCCCAGGCCGAGCTGTTCGGCGTGAAGTGCTGCGATTTCCTGCAGGTACTGCATCAGCGAGAATATCTTAATCCTCCCGTCAATCCCGCACTCGTAAGTTCTGACCCGAAATTTTTCTTCTTTGACTTCCACGCCCCGAAAATACCAGATTTAATCTTTGTGCACAATAGCACTGCCAGAATATCTGGTCGTGCCCGAGAAAAGCAGAAAACCTCACTACAAAGAGACAAAAGTGTGATAGCATAAAGATTGTGGATGGTTACAGACGAGGCAGCCAAGGTGACGAAGAAGAGAAATATGTATGTCCCCAGATATCCAAGATATCCTACAAAATCTGCTTAAATCCTGCATAGAAAGCTTCCTACCCCCAACTGAAGCTGAGTTTTTGCCCAAATTAGCACAATTCTACATTCTCAATTCAAAATTCGAAATACCTTCCCTTTTTCCTTTCCACTTTCTGCTCACCAGCCACTAATATATTGAATTAGATTTTTTTTAACTGTAACCAAAATCAATTTCCGGACACTTACTGAATGAAGAGTCAGTGCATTGGTACTACTGGTGTATGACGAAACAGGTTCTTGCCGGGTTTTACAGTGAAGCCGCCGTTCGTAGGCGACCTATATTGAAATTAGGAACAGCCATTAACAACGATTAAAGGAGAAAAGCGATGTACAACAAATATCGAAGTATCCTATGTCTCTTAACAATCCTTGCCCCACTCACAGCATGGGCAGCAGGTGATTTTTATGATCAATCCGTTTTATATACTCTGGAACTGACCTTTGAACAGATGGATTGGTGGCAGCAATTAGAAGCGAATTATGCCTCAAAAGAAAATATCCTGGCCGATCTAACAGTCGATGGCGTCGTCTATTCGGATGTGGGTGTTCGTTTCCGAGGGAATACGTCGTACATTACCACTGAAAACACGCTTAAAGCACCTTTTAACATCGAAATCGACTATGTCAATGAGGACCAGCGTCTTATGGGATACAAAACCCTGAATCTCATCAATGCCGCTGAGGATCCCACGTTTATGCGTGAGGTTCTGTATTCGAACACCTGCCGTCAGCAAATCCCCAGCGCCAAGGGTAATTTTATCAAATTGGTCATTAACGGTGAGAACTGGGGTGTATACGCCAATATTCAGCAAATCAACGCTGAATTGATTAAGGACTGGTTTCCCAGTAATGACGGCACACGCTGGCGTGCCCAAGGAATTGGTGGCGGTGACGGAGGTGGTACAGGTGGTGGAAATCGACCCCCACCTGGAAATCAAGGTCCCCAGACACCACCCGTCAATCCTACTCAACCGGCCCAACCAGGAGGGGGCACTGAGGGCGGCGGTGTCGGGGACGGTAGTGCGGCCCTGACTTGGTTAGGGGACGATCCAAACATTTACGAAGCAGTGTATGAACTGAAAAACAGTAAGCTTGATGAACCCTGGACCGGCCTTATCCAAGCCTGTGACGTACTCAACAATATGCCCCTCGATGAACTGACCACCGAACTCGATACGGTTCTCAATATGGATCGTGCATTATGGCTCTGTGCCTTTGAAATCATCTTCCATGACGATGACGGTTATGTCCATAAACGTGGTAGTGACTATTGTCTGTACTATGAACCTGAAACAGAACGCCTACATTTAATACAGTACGATGGCAATTCCTGTATGCGATCCGCCAATAACAACTGGTCTCTCTTTTATCGAGCCGATGATGCCAACGTGCCCATTATGAATCGCTTGCTGGCCATCCCAACCTATCGCCAGCGATATCTGGCCCATGTACGCACCGTCCTGGATTTTTACCTGACCGAAGAGAGGCTTTATCCCATGATTGATGCATATCAAGCATTAATCGAAGAGGAAGTCACACTCGATGAAAAAAAACTGGAGTCCACAGCCGAGTTTTTCACAGGTGTTGATGAACTCAAGGATTTTATTCAGATACGTCGATCCACCCTACTCACCCAGGAGGAAGTTAATGTTCCAACTTCTGCCATCCTCTCAGTAAATCAAACAGTCACACAGGAAGAAGATGGCCAATCTCTGGCCCTCGCTGTGGAAGTCGGCAATACAGTACCAGTTGCTATGGTCCAATTGTATCTGGCAGATACGCCCTATGGCCCCTTCGTTGCCAACGAAATGACACAAGAGTCCGAGACCGTTTATCGCATCACTCTGCCAATCCATGCTCCAGGAACGGTACTGCGTTACTATGTCGAAGCCACTGCTGAAAACGCATCTGGCACCATCACCTACAGCCCTCCTGGTGCAGAGTATGACGTTTATACCTATATCGTATCCTATGGTCAGGCTGAGAATACACCGATTGTTATCAATGAGCTGATGGCCAAAAATGAATCCACACTGACAGATCCCCAAGGTCAATACAATGACTGGCTGGAACTCTACAACCGTAGCGAACAAACCGTGGATATCTCTGGCATGTATCTGAGTGATAAACCTGAAAATCCCCTTAAGTGGCAATTCCCTGAAGGCACAACCATGGAGGCCGGCACCTACTTGTTAGTCTGGGCCGATGAAGACAGTGGCGACCAAGGACTACACGCCAACTTTAAACTGTCTTCGGATGGTGAAACCGTCTGGCTCTATGACACTGATGAAAATGGCAACCTACTATTAGACTCAGTGGTATTCTCTGCCCTGCAACAAGACCAAAGTGCTGGCCGCCTCCCAGACGGTCAGGGGAATTTTCAGGTACTGGTGAATCCGACACCTTTGGCGACTAATCAATCACAACAAAAATAGTATTACCTGTTCACAACAAAGGAGATGGCTTAACGATGCATAAATCGTTATGCCCTCTCCCGAGGTTTTTAAACCCCTTGTGGGGAATATCCGGGGTGGGGGAAACGAGGAACAACCACAATCCTGTTCGGCAGGTGTTTGCTTTCCAACTGACCGGATTAGCACGCACACGCAGTAAGCGGCGTGTCACTGAGATTTTTTTGGATTTTTCTTGATTTCCGGTATTTATTTTAGTATAATACACAACAAAATGAATATAGAATATACAAATAAGTAAAAAGCAAAAAAGGGAAAAGGCAAAAAAGAGAATACAGAAGCATATAGAAGTAAAAAGGAAAAGGTAAAATGAGAGTAAATCAGACAATTTCAGCTCTTATACTCAATGAAGAAGGGGAAAAAACGAAAAATTCGAACTAAAAAATGCAGAAAAAAGCCAATTTTGTGCAGGTTATTGGGATTTATTGGGGTTAATTCGTGGCTAATTTGAAAAAAACAAAGCCAATTTGCGGTAGGGCGGAATTTGCGCAAAGTTTTATATGAAAGGTGGTTATGAAGAATTTAACGGGTGCTCGCGTAGTATACTGTCATAAATTCAAGAGGTT
>CAZSOR010000132.1:10006-12382 GCA_964608395.1 uncultured Pirellulales bacterium | reverse complement strand
ACTGCAGGAATATATCTTATTTTACCCCCACCGTAAAGGAATTCTATGTAATATGGGCATGGTCTTAAAGTTAGGGCACATGAAGGCATCTCTAATGATGCCGTTTGTTTCAATCTTTAGCAATATGAAAGGCTTGATAATTGCTTATCCACAGCACGCAGTACGCACTACGCAGTCCTATGGACTCCTTACGGAGCACGCACTACAAACGCCGTCTCACGGAGATTTATTCTTCCGATTTCAATACCACCAGTTTTAACTGGTGGTTGTTTACTTGGCAGACTATGAAATTACAGACTCTGTTTCCTCTGCGTTCTCCGCGGTTAATAGGAAATGCAAAACAAAGCCAATTCACAGCAAGTCGGAAATATCATAAACGCGCGTTTCCCACCTTTCGGGCAGCGATTCGACCGTCGCTATCATTATGATGCCGTCCTCGACAATGTAGCCGAGCTGGTCATAACCGCCGGAAACCGACGCCAGCAGGAGCTTCAACGCCCTGCCGGGAGAAACTCCCGATATTTCATCCATGTTGATGGGCGTCGTCCGGTCGATATCGGCGTTGTCGTACAAATCCTTCCAGATCACGACTATCGGCAGCGGCGGCTCCACGCAGTACTTTATCTGCTCTATCGCCTCGGCAAAAGACATCTCCGGCGTGAACTCGAAAACGTAAGCGGGTTTATCCAGCTCCTTATAAATGGCCTCGTCATTTTGATGCTTGGCGTTCGAATCTTGTGCCGGTTCGATTCGCGTCTGAGTGCCGGCCGTCCCGGAAAACGATTTCCATTCGGCTTCCAGCAGGCTCTTTTCCGTCCGCCCGGGATGAATCATAACTCGGTACTTAAGCGAAAAGCTTTTGCCGGCGGGCAAAGTGAACGGCTTATTGAAAAGCAACGCCGGGCTGAAGTATCCGAACGGCACCTTCGGGTCCATGATAACAAAGCCCGGGGAGGGATGCCGTGGGTTGTCCGGATGGTCGAAGAGGGCGATGCTGAAATCTTTACCTTCAGCGGCCCGGCCGTCGAAATTCATCCAGCGTGCTTTTTTACCGTGTGCCTGAAGGTTCTTTCGCCCTTCGCTGTCGGCCAGATGCCATTCGGTGACATTTTTCGCTACTCGCACCGAAAGGCCCGCATAGCCGCCCCAGCTTTGGCCTCCTTCCTCACCCTGTATCGGCGTGCGGTCCAGCAGAACGTCCGCGGCACCGGCGGTGAACCGGCTGCTCCAGTCGATATGATAACGGCCATCTTCATCCGGCTTACTGAGGCGAATGAGACACGATTCGCTCAGCACTGCCGGCTGACCGGGCGGATGATAACTGAGTTGCATCGCAATATGTGCCGAATAATCGCGATTGGCTGTCACCTCCACATCCTTAATCTCGGTCAGCCCCTGCGACTGGCCGGTATCGCGGTCCTCTTCCCAGTAGTTCAGGCCGTTGATGTACTTCCAGGAAAACCACAGGCCGTAGTGCCAGGGATGGTCCGGCGGGCGATGCCAGGTCAATTCCGCCCCGTCGGTCAGACAGACCGGATGGAAGTATGGCCTGCCCTGCTTCTTGTCGAAATTGAACTGCCAGACAATGTGCCCCCTGTTGAGCAGCGCCAGCGAGCTGTCGGCTTGCCGCCAATCGTAGCGGGGCTTTTGCCCGGCGACCAAATCGGACCCGGCGGCATTTTGCATCCTGCCGGGCACAGTCTGCAAGAGCAACAGGACAGCCCCGACAAATACAGTCAATCGTTTAATGGTCACCTGAAACATCCCTTCGCATTGACTTTCATTTTATGCACGAAGGCCGGTCAAATCTAATCCATCCGCGAGGGCAGTACCTTGATCATTATATTCTTATAATAGACGATGCTCTTGGGGTCGTGGCCCTGCAGGGCGATGGTTCCTTCGCCGATCTTTCGGCCGGACTGTTCCCAGTCTTCGGGCTGCGTCCATGCCACAGTTGTCTTGCCGTCGATCTGGATGATGACATGATTGTCCTCGACCCTTATGTAATAGTGGAACCATTGGTCGTCCACGGATGGTGCCTCGTCAATCACGTCCTGCACGTTGTACAGTCCTCCGGTTTTCTTACGGTCGCTGTGGGTCGTATTCACCTGGCATTCGAAGCCCTTCGACGGCCAGTCGGTTTCCTGATACTCGGTATGGAAGTATATGCCGGAATTGGAGCCTTTAGTGGTCATCACGTCGGCTTTGAACTCGAAATTCTTGAAGTTGGCATCGTTGACGAGCCCGGTGTAAAAAAGATGGCTCCGTGGGCCGTGGGCCACAATCATCCCGTTGCGGGTAGTAAAGGTCTCTTTGTTCTCACTGGCCTGCCAGCCTTCGAGGGTCTTGCCGTCGAAAAGACTTTGCCACTGGGCC
>CAZSOR010000132.1:0-9906 GCA_964608395.1 uncultured Pirellulales bacterium | reverse complement strand
ACTGGCCTGCCAGCCTTCGAGGGTCTTGCCGTCGAAAAGACTTTGCCACTGGGCCACATTTTTGGCAGGTGTTGTTTGACATCCCGCCAAAAGCAAACTTGTAAACAGCAGCATCAAAACTAATTTCCTGGTCATCTGATTTTCTCCTTAAAAACTATTTCTTCCATAATTCGCATTTTTCACAGCGTCCATGGAGAACGCATCGGTCGAGACAGCCTGCGGTTGGCGGCATCGTTGTTTACGAAACGTTCGGTTTTCGGATCCCATTTTATTTTCTGCTCAAGTCTAATAGCAATGTCACTAATGTGACAGATTATATCCGCCTGCACGGCCACATCAATATTGCAGACGGTTTCGGCCCGGCTTTTGACGCAGTCCAAAAGGTTTCCGACGTGATTGTCGCTTTTGTACAGGTGAATATCGTTCGGCCCGAATTCCGTTTCCAGCAGTTCCTTCGGATGGGCGTTGAGTCCGGAGCGGTCCACGTGCACCCATCCATCGCTGCCCTCGAAGGCCGTGCCGTGACTGGTCGTTCGCCCGTAACGTTTCTTCCACTCATCCGGATAAGGATCGCCAGTGAAATTCATCGTTACGCCGCTGTCATATTTGCAGACGACTTTCCAGTTCATCGCTGTGTCGGCTACTCCTTCGGTGGGCCAGACGCCTTTGCCTTCGATCTCCACGGGGCAGGCGACTTTTTCGCCGCCGCCCCAGAGCGCGATGTCCAGGGGATGAACGCCCCATCCGGCGATAAAACCGAGCGCATAATCGGAAATGAACCACCACAGCTTGTTCGAGCAGCGGTCTTTTGTGTAGGGCGTGTAAGGAGCCGGTCCCAGCCATCTGTCGTAATCGATCCATTCCGGCACGGGCACGGGTTTGGGATCCCCGCCCTGGCTGCTGCCGGGAGACCATACGTTAATGGTGTGCAGTTTGCCAAGTTTGCCGCTCAAAGCCAGCTCGCAGGCGAAACGGAAGTTGCGCTCCGATCGCTGCTGCGTGCCGAACTGGAAAATTCTACCGTGACGGTGCACGGCCGTACGAAGGGCCTGGTCCTGGGCAAGGCTCAGTCCCATCGGTTTTTCCAGATACACGTCCTTTCCCGATCTGACCGCCGCCAGCGCGATAAGCACGTGCCAGTGGTCCGGCGGGGCTGCGAGAATCACATCGATGTCGTCACGCGCCATCACTTCGCGGAAGTCCTTGTAAGCGGCACACCCGGTGCCCTTGTAGTGCCCGTTTACCCGGTCCTGGGCGGCCTTGAGCACGGGATCCTTGACATCGCAGACCGCGACCACTTGGGCATTTTTTTGTCTCAGGAAGTTGCCCATCACGCCCGTGCCCTGTGGCCCGACACCGACGCAGCCGACAGTAATTCTTTCGCTGGCGGCTACACCACCGCCGGCGCCCAGTGCCGACGACGAAATGATATAAGGAAAACTCATCGCCCCGGCGGCGGTGCCGGCAGCGCGTTTTAAGAACCGACGCCTGTCAATTGCTTTATTCCTCATGACTCCTGTACCTCCTAATCGGCAAATATAATGCATCTACAATAATCAACCTGTTCGACGACAAAACGAAGTATACGCTAAAAGTGTAACCGGACAAACAATCGCCGTCAAACCAAAATCTTACCCGGCAAAAAACACATCTTTGTCCGACTTTATCAGCCGGGATAAGTACCGGTGGAGGTACAGCACGAGAATCGAAGCGCCGGCCACAGCCAGGCAGATTAGCTGCGACAAGGTCAGCGGGCCGATATACAGATGATGGTCGGCATCGCCCCGCCACAGTTCGGTGACCGCCCGTCCGAGGCCGTAGAGAATAAGAAACCAGAGCAGCATCGTTCCGGAGCCCCATCGGCGTTTAAATATCGTAAAGACGCCAAGAATGCACAAGACGAGAAGTATCTCGTAAATCTGTGTCGGGTGCAGCGGGATGCCCGCCGGAGCGCCTGCGGTCCCTTCGGGAAATGTTATCGCCCAGGGCATCGAGCATTCTCGACCCTAGCAGCAGCCGTTTAACAGGCATCCGAGCTTGGCGAAAATCCACGGGATTGGAATCGACAGCGCGATCAGATCGAGCGCCGCCCGCCTGCGCTTCGATAAAACCAGCACCAACGGCACGGACAGGCATAAATAAGCCAGCAGCCCGCCCCATAATCCGCCCTGCATATAATGGCTGATTGACAACAGCGCCCCGAAATCAAATTGTGTATGTTGAATGTCGTACAGCGCCTTGGCGCCTACAATCATCCCCAAATTATAGCATATGCTGACAGCGATCCAGACCCGGCGGCGCAGCCCAAGGCGTCCGGCGAGCAGGCAGCTAATGAGATAATGGCTTAGAATACCCACAGTGTAAAGGATGCTGTATGTCGGAATTGGCCCAATTTGCGGCCACATTTTCAACCTTTCTCGTAAGCGATATTGACCATCAAGATCACACAACCCATTGTGGTCTAAAATACAAAACCTGCCCAATAATTACAAACTTTTTTGAACGTTCCCGGCGGTTCTGCATTACTTGTACTTGACAATACCGGCCGGGGAACTTAAGCTACGCGTTTCACATATTTTGCAGCTAATTAGGAACTGTACGCTATGTCTGAAAATGTCGTAACGCGTTTTGCACCATCGCCGACGGGTTATCTGCACGTCGGTGGAGCCAGAACCGCCCTGTTCAACTGGCTCTGGGCACGCCGGGCGGGCGGAACGTTCATTCTCCGAATCGAGGATACCGACCAGAAGCGAAACACACCAACCGCCGCACAACAGGTCATGGACGACCTTAAATGGCTCGGAATCCAGTGGGACGAAGGCCCGGAAGTCGGCGGTCCGAACGGGCCCTATCTTCAATCTGAGCGAAAAGACATCTACGATAAATGTATAAAGAAACTTCTCGACGAGAAAAATGCCTATTATTGTTTCGAGACCACCGAAGACCTTGACGCACTTCGCAAGGAAGCTGAAGCTCAGAAGAATAGTTTTTCCTACTCCCGGCCTGAAGTTTTTCCCGACGCCGAAGCGGCGGAAAAGGCCCGCGCCGAAGGCCAGCCCGTTACGGTTCGTTTTGCCGTACCGCAGGCCAAGCCGATTGTCGTGCAGGATGTGGTCCGGGGCGAGATTACCTTTGCCGCCGAGGAGATAAGCGATTTTATCATCCTGAAAAGCGACGGTTTTCCCACATACAATTTCGCCTGCGTGGTCGATGACCACCTGATGAACGTCACACACATCATTCGCGGCCAGGAGCATCTCAATAATACGCCGGGCCAGCAGACTTTATGGCAGGTCCTGTTTCCGGATGCCCCGCTTCCGAAATACGCGCACATGTCCGTCACCGTCAGCGATACCGGCGGCAAACTCTCCAAGCGCGAGCGTCCGAAGGCCCTTCGCAAGGCAATCAAGGCCGCCCAGGAGATCGACCTCGAAGCACTCGCCGCCGCGGGCGATATCAGCAGCGAGCAGCTCGATTCTTTTATCAGGGGCAAAACCATGCCGGACATGCCCAACATCGATGCGATGGCAAAGCATCTCGGCGTAGCCCTGCCGGAAATCAATATCGTCGATTTCTTCAAGAGCGGCTACCTGCCCGAAACCATGGTGAATTTCCTCGCCCTGTTAGGCTGGAATCCCGGCGATAATCGAGAGATCATGCAGGTTAAAGAGCTGATCGGCGCCTTCGACATTTCGCGCCTGACCAAATCGAACAGCCTGTTCGACCGGCAGAAACTGATTGCTTTCAACACCGAACACATCCGGATGGTTTCGGAGGAAAAACTCCTTGGGCATCTCAAGCGCTACTTAAAAGCTATCGCCTCGCCGATGGCTTCTGCCGACGATGAACTTCTCTTAACAATAATAAAGCTCTGCGAGGGTTCGAGAACCCTGGCTCAGATCGAGCAAAAGAGCGGATTTCTGTTTGTTGACAATGACAAAATCAAATACGACGACAAAGCGGTTAAGAAAATCCTGCTCAAAAACGATGGCCTGACCGTTCTGGGAATCGTTCGGGAAAAGCTTGCCGCGATGGACGAACTAACGGAACAGGGTATCGAGGATATGCTGCGCGGGTTAGCCGAGGAAAAACAAGTCGGCCTGGGCAAAGTCGCTCAACCGCTACGCGTAGCAATTTGCGGAACTACAATCAGCCTGTCCATATTCGATTCGGTCCGGCTGTTGGGCAAAGAAAATACCCTGAAAAGAATCGACAACGCGCTAAAGAAATTTCAAACATAAAGATAGCGAGCATAGATATGTCATTATTGGTAACAGGTTCGATAGGAATTGATACGATCAAGACGCCCGGCGGTGTTCGCGAGAACTGTCTCGGCGGAGCGGCCATTTACTTCAGCATGGCGGCCAGCTTTTTTTCGCCGGTCAGGTTCGTCGGCGTGATCGGCTCGGATTGCCCGTTCGATCTTGCCGAAATCTTCGCCGGCAGGAACGTTGACCTGACGGGACTGGAGTTAAGACCTCAGAGCAAAACTTTCCGCTGGACCGGCTCGTATCACGAAAATATGGACGACCGCACGACGGAGAAAGTGGAATTGAATGTCCTGGCCGAAGCTCCGCCGAAGGTACCCGAAGCCTTCAAGGACAGTGAATTTGTTTTTCTCGCCAATACGGCACCGGCTCTACAGCACGAGCTGCTCGGGCAAGTCGAGAAGCCGGTCTTCGTCGCCGTCGATACGATGGACTTGTGGATTCGGGAATATCCGGATGATTTGAAAGCCCTGCTGACAAAAATCGACTGCCTGATCATTAACGAAGACGAAGTAAGGATGTTGGCGGATCAGCACAATCTGATAAGGGCAGCGCAGAAGATATTAGACATGGGCCCCAGTGTTGTGATTGCTAAAAAAGGTGAATCGGGCTCGATCATGTGCAACGCCGATGGGGACATATTCATTCTGCCGGCCTTTCCGGCCGCCGAGGTCATAGACCCGACCGGCGCCGGCGACAGTTTCGCGGGCGGCTTCATGGGCTATCTGGCACAAACCGGCAGGACCGATTTCGAGACATTAAAAACCGCCGTCGCATACGGCACGGTAGTCGCCTCTTTTACGATTGCGGATTTCTCGCTGGACGGCTTGACATCCACGGACAGAGCGAATATCGACAAGAGGCTGCAGGAATTACGAGAAATTACACAGTTTTAGCGTATCGAGCGTGACATGCGGTGCTTTATAGCAATAGATATCGACGATCAAACCAGAAAAGCCCTGGCCAAGCTGCAGGATGAGCTGCAGGGCAAAGCTGATATTAAGAGAAGCGACGCCAAGTGGGTGAATCCCGAGACGATACACCTGACGCTGAAGTTCCTGGGCGAAATTAAAGACGAGCAGGCCGTGGATGTCTGCAATATAACCGCGGATGTTGCCGGCCGGCACGAGGCTTTCGAGCTGGACTTCGAATCGGTTGGCCATTTCGGCGGCAGAAGCGCCAGGGTTTTATGGGTAGGCACGGGACAGAGCAGCGACAAGCTGCTACAATTACAGGAAGACCTCGAGCAGCAGTTGGATTTGGCCGGCTGGCCCAGGGAAACCAGAAAATTTTCAGGGCATTTAACCCTGTGCAGGATAAGAAATACAAGGGCGGGTGTTAAGTTGGCTCAAATGATTAGCGAATACAAGGATTTCAGACTCGGGACTATGCCGGCCGACTCGGTCTCGGTTTACCAGAGCCAGTTGACGCCCCAGGGCCCGATTTACACTGTTTTAGGAAAGTATGAGTTACAATAATGGAAAAAAATAAACCTTAAAGCGAGATAGAAACAAGGAGAATCGCAAAAATGGCAAAGGCAAAAAAAGTAAAGGCAGAATCAAAAGCAACCAGCAAGGATGACGCCGTGCAACGTGTGATAGCTCAGATCGAAAAGCAGTACGGCCAGGGTTCAATCATGCAGATGGACGAGCATCTATACGCCAAGATCGAGGGCATTGACACAGGCTCAATATCGCTCGATATCGCACTCGGCGGCAGGGGTATCCCGCGCGGCAGAGTGACCGAGCTGTTCGGGCCCGAGTCGTCCGGCAAGACAACCCTCGCACTTCATGTCATTGCCAGCGCTCAGCGGGCGGGAGGCGTGGCCGCCTTTATCGACGCAGAACATGCTCTGGATACCACGTGGGCAAAACGGCTGGGCGTCGATGTCAGCAGCATGCTCGTCAGCCAGCCCGATACCGGAGAGCAGGCCCTTGACATCGTCGAGATGCTGGTCAGTTCCAATTCGGTAGACGTTATAGTCGTCGATTCCGTCGCCGCTCTGACACCGAAGGCGGAAATAGAAGGCGAGATGGGCGCCAGCCACATGGGACTGCAGGCCAGGTTAATGAGCCAGGCGATGCGGAAGCTCACCGGTGTCATCAACAAGAGCAAAACCGCCCTCATCTTTATAAATCAAATCCGCATGAAAATCGGCGTGATGTTCGGAAACCCGGAAACCACGACCGGCGGAAGGGCCCTGAAATTTTACAGTTCGGTACGAATCGACCTGAGACGAATAACAACCATCAAGGACGCCAGCGGCGCCGTCGGCTCCAGGATCAGGGCAAGGGTCGTAAAGAACAAAATCGCGCCGCCTTTCCGCGACAGCGAGTTCGATATTATGTTCGACGGCGGAATCAGCTACGAGGGAGACCTGCTCGATTTGGCCATCGACTGCGAGGTCGTCGATAAAAGCGGCGCCTGGCTGAACTACGGTACGATCCGGCTCGGCCAGGGCAGAGAAAACGCCAAAAAATACCTGGCCGAGAACAAAGACCTGTGCGAAGAGATAAAAGGCAAAGTCCTGACTGCCAAGGGCCTTGTATAATTCGTGACACTTATTCTGTATAGTGCTGTTTGAGGTACGAAAAACCAAATACGAGATACCAGATGAAAACTGCAAAGCAAATCAGACATGAGTTCGTCGATTTCTTCAAGGGTAAAGACCACGAAATCGTACCCAGCTCGCCCATCGTGCCCATCGGTGACGAGACCCTCCTTTTTGCCAACGCGGGAATGAACCAGTTCAAGGATATTTTCCTCGGATTGGCGCCGGCACGGCACCCGCGGGTGGCTGACAGCCAGAAATGCCTGCGCGTAAGCGGAAAACACAACGACCTCGAGGAAGTGGGCAAGGATACCTATCACCATACGTTCTTCGAGATGCTGGGCAACTGGTCGTTCGACGATTATTTCAAGGCCGAATCCATCGAGTGGGCCTGGGAGCTTCTCACAAAGGTCTGGGGCATCGATCCGGATCTTTTATGGGCGACGGTTTTTGCCGGTGACCACGCCGACGGACTGCCGAAAGACGAAGAGGCGGCAAATCTGTGGCCTAAAGTGACATCGATGCCGGCCGAGAGAGTCCTGGCGTGCGGCAAGAAAGATAATTTCTGGGAAATGGGCGAGACCGGCCCCTGCGGGCCGTGCAGCGAAATACACATTGACCTCGGCCCGGACCGGTGCGACATGAAAAACGTGCCGAACCACGAGTGCCGGGTTAACGGCGGCTGCGCCCGATACATCGAACTGTGGAATCTGGTGTTCATACAATTCAATCGTCAGCACGGCGGCAAGCTCGTACCGCTTTCGGCCAAATACGTCGACACAGGCGCGGGCCTGGAAAGAATCGTCGCCGTGATGCAGAACAAGGCGAGCAACTACGACACCGATTTATTCATGCCCATAATCGAGCGCACCGGCCAGATCACCGGACATAACTACACGTCGAAGCTTGGCAACAAAAGCGACAACGCATTCAGAGTCATAGCCGACCATATTCGCGCTCTGGTCTTCGCGATCACCGACGGCGCGACGCCCTCGAACGAAGGCCGGGGATACGTGATTCGCCGAATTCTTCGCCGGGCTTCGAGGTTCGGCCGGGAGCTGGGAATGCACGAACCGTTCATCTACAAACTTGTGCCGGTCGTCGTCGATTGTCTTGGTGAGGCGTTCGGCGAGATCGGAGAAAGGGCGGACTACGTCTCGACCGTAATCGAATCCGAAGAGGCCGGCTTCGGCAGAACGCTCGACAGGGGTATTGAAATTTTCGCCGGCGCCGCCGGGAGGGCACAGAAATCGAAAGACAAAGTCATCACCGGCGAAGATGCCTTCCAGCTTTACGATACGTACGGTTTTCCGCTGGACTTGACACAACTCATGGCTAAGGAACGCAATCTAAAGGTCGATACCGCAAAATTTTCCGAACTCATGGAACAGCAGAGGCAGCGCGCCAGAGCCGCTATTACAAAAGATTCGCTCTCTATTACAGATACGGTCAGCGGCCAGGTTCTGCCGGAAACCGAAGACCTGCACAAATATCACACGGACAAGTGTGACGCTGTAATTGCCGGTTTCATCGACGGCGAAGGTTTCAAAAACAAAGGCCGAATCGAAGCCGGTACTCAGGTCGGTTTAGTTCTCGATAAGACCTGCTTCTACGCCGAGGCGGGCGGGCAAGTTGGCGACTGCGGAATTATCCAGTCCGGCAAGGCCCTGTTCATCGTGGAAAAAACTGTAAAAATCGCCAACTGCATCGTCCACCAGGGCAAGGCTGTCGAAGGAGCCTTCGATATCGGCGAAAAGGTTCATGCAATCGTCAGCAAAGACAGAAACTCCGTCAAGAAAAATCATACCGCCACCCACCTACTTCAGTGGGCTCTGCAGGAGGTACTCGGCAAATCGGTGGCCCAGAAGGGAAGTTACGTCGGCCCGGATTATTTGAGATTCGACTTAACCTGCCCCAAGGCGCCAAAGGCCGAGCAGCTCAGGCAGGTGGAGAATTTGGTCAGAGAAAAAATCGCCGCCGACCTGCCCGTGACGTGGAAGGTCATGCCCAAAGACCAGGCCCAGAAACTCGGCGCGATGGCTCTGTTCGGTGAGAAATATGGAGATGAGGTTCGGGTCGTCGCTCTCGGCGCTGATGATAAGGATCAAATCAACGAGGCTTTCAGCCGGGAATTCTGCGGCGGCACACACGTTGACAGGCTCGGGGCCATTGGCGGCTTTAAGATAATCAAAGAAGAGAGCATCTCGGCCGGCGTTCGCAGAATTACCGCCCTGACCGGCGCAGCGCTCACAGACTATCTCGAAAAAGCCAGTGACATCGTCGATGAGTTTTCGGCAATGCTGAAGGTTCCATCCGAATCATTGGTCGAGCGGGTCAGCCAGTTGCTCAAGGACAATAAAAAGCTCGCTAAAGAACTCAAGGCGGCTGCCCGGCAGTCCGGCTCGGATTCCATGACCGAGGCCAGAGAGCTTCTTGAAAAGTGTGAGAAAATCGGCGAGACCTCTATCGTCATCGGCCAACTGTCGAGAACTTCGGTCGATCAGGCGCGAGAGGCTGTAGATATGCTCAAGAAGAAGGCAAAATCCGCCGCGATCGTTTTGGGCTTCGACGATGACGGCAGGGCAACGCTTCTGGCGGGTGTGACCGACGACCTTATCGCGAAAGGCCTCAAAGCCGGTGACATCGTCAAAGAAATAGCAACCATCATTGACGGCGGCGGAGGAGGCCGGCCTCAAATGGCACAGGCCGGCGGGAAAAATCCGAAAAAAATCGGCGACGCCCTTACCAGAGCGAGCGAAATAATAAAGCAAAAGCTGGGCGGCTGATTAACAGAACAGCAGGCGGCTTGCCGGGAAAATATAACCGCAGAGAATTTCGACTGAAGAAAATCGGTTCCGATGCGTCCTGTTCAATAGAAAGGCTTTGCGGCACGGTTCCTGGTAGTTTGTCATTCCGCACTTGATGCGGAATCCAGGATGCCAACGATTCTGGATTCCCGCTTTCGCGGGAATGACAAGCTACAGAATCAATCATGACAGAGTACTATACATGATGAAAACCGCCCAGCCCGGAAAATCGCCAAAACTGTAGAACCAGGAAATCACTTAAGAGGGAGAAGATTTAATG
>CAZSOR010000131.1:0-12383 GCA_964608395.1 uncultured Pirellulales bacterium | reverse complement strand
CGCACGTATCGAGCGGTGTAATTGTCATGTCCCACGGTGCCGTAAAGACCTTTTGTGCCTCTTTGACAAAAGCCTTAACGTTATATTCGGCGCTGGGCGTCGGATTATTTCCATAGCCCCGGCGAACGCTGCCGTGCATGCCGACAAACTCCGCCTTCTTAGCGATCTTCGGTTCGCGCTCGAGCGCCGCGGCGACATTTGGCACCGGGCCGACAGCAACCAATTTGATCTTCCCGCGGGATTTCATAATCGTGTCGATCAGGGCCTGCACGCCGTCCTCGTAAATCGTGCCGGGATACGATGACAGCTCGTAGTCTTTCGCCCACGCATCCTGCCGATGGTGACCTTCGTGCTGCTGAACGCCGATGCCGATGGGGATATCCGTCCTGCCGACGGTTTGGAGAAACTTCGCTATGGTTTTCGCCTTCGATTTCGTGTTGCCGACCTCGGTGGTAATCAGTTTGACATCGAATTCGGGCGATTGCAGGAGCATCGCCAGCGCCCAGGTGTCGTCGATGTCGTCGCAGATATCGGTATCGAAGATGACCGGGATTTTTTGCCCCGACGACCGGGATGAATCGCCGCTGGTCGCACAGGAGCTTAATATCACCGCAAACACAGCGAGAATCGCCAGAATCGCTACCCACCTTACAGACAAAACAAACGCCCTTAACCGCGTACCTATTGAAAACTTCACCTCGTTCATAGTCTGATCTCCTAATTTCGATAGTTCCTGTTATTTACTTACTGCCAACTATATTAAAAGGCTGCATTTTGTCAAACAATTTGATTTCTTCAGCGATTGTATTTGTATATCATTTATGGAAATGATTCAGCAGGAAAGAATAAAGCTCCTTAATGACGGGCAGCTCGGCGGCGGAAAATATGTGCTCTACTGGATGCAGGCGGCTCAACGGGCAGAATACAACCACGCCCTGGAATACGCGATTCGAACGGCTAATAAGCTGAAGAAACCCGTTCTCGTATTCTTCGGCATAACAGAGAGCTGGCCCGAGGCAAATCAGCGCCATTACCATTTCATGCTGGAAGGACTAAAAGAAGTTCGAAAAGCCCTTGAAGCCAAAGGCATTCGAATGGTCATCCGGCGAGATTCTCCCGATTCCGGCGCGGCGAAACTGGCAAAGGATGCCGCTCTGGTTGTCGTCGACGCGGGGCAATTGCGAATCCAGAAGAAATGGCGGGCGAACGCAGCCGAGCTAATCGATCGCCCGCTGTATGAAGTAGAAACAAATCTGATTGTCCCCGTGGAAGAAGCTTCTTCGAAAGAGAATTTCTCAGCCGGCACGTTCAGGCCCAGAATCACGAAGAAACTCGATTACTATCTTGTCCCGCTCAGGCAAAGTAAACCGAAGTTCGATTCGCTCGGCATAAAATTCCACACTATCGATATTGACGACATCGACAAGGCTCTGTCAAAATTTGATATCGACAAAACCGTCGCAAAAGTCGACGGATTTCAAGGCGGCACAAAACAGGCAAAACGCAGGCTGAGCAATTTTCTGAAAAACAAGCTGGATCGCTTCGCCGATTTGCGGAACGACCCTACGGCCGATTATATATCGAATATGAGTCCCTATCTGCATTTCGGGCAGACTTCGCCGCTCTATATTGCACTGAAGGTCTCGAAAACTTCCAGCGCCGGCAAAGATGCGTATCTTGAAGAACTCATAGTACGCAGAGAGCTCAGCCATAATTTCGTATTTTATAACAACCGCTACGATTCGTTTGCCTGCCTTGAGCCGTGGGCCAAGAGAACTTTGAATTTCCATCGCAGCGACAAAAGGAATTACGTGTATTCGCTCGAACAGTTCGAAAAAGCCCAGACTCACGACCCCTACTGGAACGCAGCACAAAAAGAGATGGTCCTGGCCGGAAAGATGCACGGGTATATGAGAATGTACTGGGGCAAAAAAATTCTCGAATGGAGCAGAAACCCGCAGACCGGCTTCAAAATCGCGCTGCATCTTAACAATAAATACGAGCTTGACGGCAGAGATCCGAATGCCTTTGCCGGCGTAGCATGGTGTTTCGGCAAGCACGACAGGGCCTGGGGCGAAAGACCCGTTTTTGGTAAGATCCGTTATATGAACGCGGCGGGGTTGAAGCGAAAATTCGATGCCGACGCTTACGTGAAAAAAATCCAGGCACTGGAAAAAATATAGTAGAAGGTGACGCTATGCGAGTGGTAATAACAGGTGCGACAGGTTTTATAGGCAGGGCATTGTGCAAAGCTCTTCATAAAGATTATGAAGTAATTGCCCTGTCGCGTGACGCAAGCAGAGCCGCCAAATCAGTCGGCGACCGGGCTAAAATAATCGAATGGGATGGAAGAACGACCGGAAGCTGGTTTAAGCAGGCAAACGGAGCGTTCGCTATCATCAATCTGGCGGGGGAAAATGTTGCTTCAGGTCGGTGGAACGAATCGAAAAAGGCCGGTATACTTCACAGCAGGCTGGATAGTTCCAGAGCGGTTCTCGAAGTGATAAAGCAAGCGGACAAAAAGCCGACTGTGGTAATTCTGGCTTCGGCTATCGGTTACTACGGCTCTCGCCAAAACGAAAAACTCGATGAAACCTCGACACCGGGCAAAGGATTTCTTGCAAACCTGTGCCAGCGCGTTGAAAATTCTGCAGAAGCAATTGAGGGCTTGGGAGTTCGCTGCGTTGTCATTCGCACCGGGGTCGTTTTGGGCCGGGACGGAGGAGCCTTTGCAAAGCTCGTAAAACCGTTTCGATTTTATCTCGGCGGTCACCTCGGCAGCGGCAGACAATGGTTTTCGTGGATACATCTTGAAGATGAAGTCAAAGCAATAAAATTCCTGTTGGAAAACGAACATCTCAAGGGCGTTTTCAATCTCACGGCGCCGCAGCCGGTTACAATGAAAGAGTTTTGTAAGATTCTGGGAAAGATCCTGCACCGGCCGTCATTACTGAACGTCCCGGGCTTCGCCGCCCGATTGGCATTCGGCGAGATGGCCAATGAGATACTCCTGTCCGGGCAAAAGGTTTTGCCAAAACGATTATTGAACACAGGTTTTGATTTCCAGTATACTAATGTAGAACAAGCTCTAAATGATATTACAAGATGAAGGAGAAAATTATGAGCCTTGCAGAATATTTTGAAAACATCAAAGGCCTTGGTGTCCTGGCGACAAGCGATTCGGACGGCAACGTCGATATCGCCGTTTATTCCCGGCCTTACATTATAGATGACAAAACCATCGCGCTGAGTATGCTGGAGAAGCTGAGCTACTCGAATATCCAGGCCAATCCCAAAGCCGCGTATATGTTCGCCGAGCAGGGAGAGGGATACGCCGGCAAAAGACTGCACCTGACCAAAACGGGCGAAGAGAAGGACCCGGAACGTATCAAAGCGATAAAACAACAGCATACAAAGACTCGCGAGCCCGACGAAAAAGTCCGGCACCTGATTTATTTCACTGTGGACAAGATTCGCCCCCTCGTTGGTGACAAGACTTGATAGTTTTCGGTGGGGCAAGCCCCACCCTACAGCTACCCGGGTAGGGTGTGCACCGCACACCATTTCGCTCGGGTAGGGTGTGCACTGCACACTATTTCGTGTTTTAAGAGACCTTTGAAGGAGAGCAGATGTATATAATACCGGCAATCGACCTTCGGGACGGAAAATGTGTAAGACTTATCCAGGGACAATATGACCGCCAGATAAACTACCGTGACAATCCCGTCGAACAGGCCCGCAAATTCAGCTCGGACGGAGCTAAGTGGCTGCACATCGTCGACCTGGACGGCGCCAAACTCGGCCGGCCGGTCAATACCGATACGATATCAGCAATAGCGGCACTTGGAATCCTGAACATCGAGGTCGGCGGCGGATTGCGTGATGAAGCTTCCATAAAACAACTGCTCGACATAGGCGTTAACAGAGTCATCATCGGTACGAAAGCCGTACAGGACTTCGAGTGGTTCAGCGAAATGGCTGAAAAGTTCAGCGGCAAGATCGTCCTCGGTCTCGACGCCAAAGGCTCGAAAGTCGCCACGCACGGCTGGACGCAGGACAGCTCCCTGACCTTGCTGGAGTTTGCCGGCGAGGCGGCGAAACTTCCCCTGGCAGCGATCATTTATACCGACATTGCCAAAGACGGAATGATGACCGGCCCGAACTTCGAGAGAACAAAAATGCTCGTCGAAGCCGTCGATGTCCCCGTAGTCGCTTCCGGCGGAGTAAACACCGTAGAAGACATCAGAAAGCTGGCCGAGTTCAATCCCGAAGCGGCAATAATCGGCCGAAGCCTGTACGAAGGCACTCTAAAACTCACCGATGCGATTGAAGCAGCAGAAACATAGAAAAACGCTTAGCACCACATAACATTTGAATATGACAGTTGATTGATCGTTGCCGATATAGCTTTCAGGATATTGTTTTTTCTGAAAGGAATCGGTATGAACAAGAAGTGTGTTATACGGCTTACGGCCAAAGAACGTCAAGAACTGACTATTGGAATATAATAATCTTCGACCGCATAGTGGTTTGTGCTATAATCCCTTTGGTCTTTGTGGGATAAAGAATGTGGATAACTCTCCAGTCGAGGTTGGTATATAATTCGGGATTGGGCCAATGAAATCACGGAATGTAATTAAATTATTTCTTTTTTTAGTAGGTAGTCTAAACTTTTCTTGTGTAAATGCTAATGTGCTTTTTATTGATATTGAGAAGAAACAAGATTCTTTACAAATATTTATACATACAAATGAAAACAAGAAGGTTTATGTTATCAACAATGCAGACAATATTTTCAAAAGTTGTAATATAATCGATACAATCGTAAGTCGAAGGGGTAAAGGGAATAGTACTATAATAGGTAAATTGGAGAAAGAAATAAATTTCCTAAGTACTGAATTATTAAAACCGATTAAAGAACTTGTATTAAATTACGAAACCATAAATGTAAAAATCTCTGAAAGCTCAATAAAAATACCTTTTGAATTCTTGAGAATTAACAACGAATTCCTATACAGGGCTAAACCCATAATATACAGTTATAATAAACTGCAATCTGACGCTTTTCCAAAAGTTGATCTTAATAATGGATTTATTATAACAGATTTGACCGCTGATCCGGAAAATGCATGTAGTTCAATCAATAAAAAGTACAAAAACTCATATTTTAATTATATTGAAAACATAAATATTGAAAGTATAAAAAAAGCCAAAGACTTTGATTTCTTATTAATGAGCGCTCACGGAATTATTGATATTAATTCCTGTCAGGGTTTTATTAATATAAACAATGAAAAACTTTATCCTTCAACATTTTCGCAAAAGAATCTTAAATTGATCTACTTTGATTCTTGTCATCTCGGGAAAGCAAAGAATTTTGTTGATAGATTCCATTCCTTGGACGCTCAATATTATTTAGGACCTATTATTTCAAACGAGGCTGGAAATTCATCAACAAAAACTATTTTGATGTTTTTTAACTTCCTTAAGAATAACAATCCTGTAGTAAGTCTGATGAAAACCAAACAAACATTAAGAAAATATTCAAACAATAATATTCTTGTTGAGTTGTGGTTTGCTGCAGCTTTTAGAATGTATAAGTTGAGCTAATATTTACATGCACCGGGTGGTTCGAACTTGTAGCCGATCTCCCGGATTGTGTGGATGAAGATCGGGTTGTGCGGGTCGGGCTCGATTTTGTTTCTTAGCGTAGTGACGAAACGGTCGATGCTGCGGGGGCCGACGTAGCAATCGTAGCCCCAGACGGTGTTTAGGATATCGTCGCGGGTGAGCGCCCGGCCGGGCTTCTTTACGAAAAGCTCCAATAGTTTGAACTCTTTCGGCGAAAGCTTGATTTCATCGCCTTTGCACGTCAACTTTCTGGCGGGAATATCAAGGCGATAGTCTGCAAATTCGTATACATCCTGCTCAGCTTGTTTGCTTCGTCGCAAAAACGCCGCGGCTCGGGCGAGAAGCTCTTTTATGCTGAAGGGCTTGGTGACATAATCATCAGCCCCGAGATTCAATCCCAGCACAATGTCCGACTCCTCGCCCTTGGCGGTCAGCATGATTATGGGCATATCGAGTTCTTCCTTGCGTATCAATCTGCATACTTCGTAGCCGTTTATCTTCGGCAGCATAATATCGAGAATAATCAGATCGGGCTTTTCATTGAGCGCGGCATTCAGGCCTTCCTCACCATCGGGTGCGGTCAGCACACGGTACTCCTTGAACTCGAAGTTATCCTTGAGTCCCCGCAACATCGTCGGATCATCTTCAACTATCAGGATTGTTTCCATCTGGCTCCGGATGTAAAAATTTATAACCGATGTCTATTATTCTATGGATGAACGTGGGATTGCCGGGCTCAGGCTCAATTTTGCCCTGCAAGGTACTGACGGTCTCGTCAATGTCCCGTAAAGTGACAAAATGCGAATTACCCCACACGTTGCCGCGTATTTCGTCGCAGGTTAAAGTGCATCCGGCCCTTTTCAGGAACAGGCGGAGCATTTTGAACTGGCCGGGGCTGAGCTTGACCGGCTTTCCGTTACGCGTGAAAGTTTCCGTGACGATATCGAGCCGGCAGTCGCCGAATTCATAGATGTCTGGTTCGCCGCCACCCCTGCGCCGCATAAAGGCCTCGGCCCGGGCCAGCAGCTCTTTTATACTGAATGGCTTTGTCACATAATCGTCCGCGCCAAGATTCAGCCCCATTACAATATCGGATTCCTGGTCCTTGGCGGTCAGCATGATTATCGGCATATCGAGATTCTTCTTGCGAATTTGACTGCATATTTCGTAGCCGTTGATCTTGGGCAGCATGATATCGAGAATAATCAAGTCGGGTTTTTCTTTAAGCGCTGCTTCGAGGCCCTTCTCACCGTCGCGAGCGGACTTGACGCGATATCCCTTTAGATCGAAGTTGTCCTCCAGCCCTCGCAGCATGGCCGGATTGTCTTCGATAATAAGTACGCTCTTCATTATAGTAATCCTTTTCGCCGGCGCTTAATTGCCGGCCGGTAATTTCACGGTAAAAATACTTCCTTCGCCAGGCTTACTGCTGACAGTAAGCAAACCCTTGTGGGCATCTACAATAAATTTCGCAATACTCAGGCCCAGGCCGCAACCTTCGGCATGCCGAGCGAGGCTTCGATCAACCTGGTAAAACCTCTTGAATATCCTTTTAACCGACCGGCGCGACATGCCGGCACCGTTATCTGAAACACAAAAACAAACCGAACCGTCTTCGGAAAAAACACTCAATTCAATCTGCTTTTCATCATAAGAATATTTGTACGAATTGTCCAGCAAGTTTACAAGCACCGTTACCATCGCATCGCGGTCAGCCGTCACATCGGGCAAATCATCAGGGATGTTCATTTCAAAGCTGCACTTGCCCTTGCTGAATTTTGTCTTGACCGCCTCGGCGGCATCACGCGCAATCGCAGCGGGGCTCGTCCGGGCCATCGCGAACGCCTGCTTGTTTCGCTCCATTCTCGAAAAGGTCAGGAAATTATCAATTAATCCCGTAAGCCTTTCGTTCTCCTTTGAAACCAGCTCCAGATATTCCGTAACCTGCTGCTGGTCTCTGTAGCTGCCCTCCAGCAGCGTATCTACCAACACGCGCATCGACGCCAGGGGCGTCTTCAATTCGTGCGAAACCGTGGCAATGAAATCGTTTTTCAGCTTGTTTGTCTTTATTTGTTTTCCGACGACCCGCGCGGCCAGCAACCCGGCGGCAACCATCACGGCAATAGCAAGCAATCCCGCCCAGATGTATACCACTTTCTGTCTCTCGGCAGTTTTTTCAAAAATGTCAACATCGCTGAAATGAATTTCAACATGCCAGCCCGAAAAGAATTTTCCCAAAGAAGCTTTCATAAAACCTGCGTCTTGAGGATTCTCCAAACCCGAGACATACAGACCGGAATTATCCGTTATCCTGCAGGAAACACCAAGCTCCTCGATACCTTCTTCGCATAAATCAAAGTCCGAGCCAAGCGTCCGAGTTTTCTGCAGGAACAAGTAAGTCCTGTCATTGAAGCTGTTATACATCCCAAAAACATCTTCGGGCAATTCCAGTCTGCGAAAGTTATTTTCCGGCCAGGTCTCGAACAGAGCAACAAACGCAGGCTGTTCAGACACCGCTTCGCGTGCCTGGGCTTGTCTGGCCTGATATGACTCTAATACCAACGATATTTGCTGCCTGAGTTGTTCCGCAAAATCCCACTCGACATCCTGAATCCTGTCAAGGGTGATACTAAGCAACGATACAAGTTGGAGCGCATCATCCACAAGCAAAGGCTCCGATACTTCCGAGCCGCCGTACCGGTCAAGGAAAGCAGCCGCCAGTTCTTCGCTTGAAAGCAGCTCTTTTGCCTTTAGAACCTGAGATTGCAGCTCTTCAGACCATTCGCTTTTCTCTATCATTTCAAGCGCTTTGCGAAGCAAAAATATACGCGTCGCCGACGGCATAAGCAGGAAATCCGAACCGCCGTCGATAGTGTAATTGACAGCCGAACCAATCAATTCCTGTAAATCGGACCGGGCCAGACCATCTTCGGTTTCGGCCTTCAGTTCCACAAGCAGAACTCTCGCCCGTGTAATTAATGACGCGGAAGCCGAGCTTATTTTCTCGGTTGCCTGACCGTAAGCTATATCGCGGCACAAAACAGTTGCTTTTTCAATTTCTCCCAACTTCCTCAAGCAGCGAACCCTGCCCATCGAAGCAGAAAATCGTACGTAGTCGTCGACATTAAATTCGGCGATTTGCCCATACAACTCCATCGAATGTGTGAAATCCTTTTCGATAAATTCCGCAACCCATGCTTTGTTGAATTCCTCCGGCAACTCGCTCGGGTAGTCGGTGCCTCCGGCAACCGGATAAAACAGCGTGCCGTTGCTGTCATAAATAACAACTGCATCACAAATGCGCAGGCCATCCGCGCCACGGTCTCTTCCTGTAAGCAGGTCGAACATCTCAACGCCTTGGTACTCCACCGCTTTTTGCCGGACCGAATTGATTCGGCCCGACCAGAGATCATCAACCCTCATGCTCAGAGTATCCAAACGCAGTTGATAAACATCAGTCAGTTTTTGTCTGACCGCCAGACGATCATTCTTGACCGCCTGATTCATGAACCACAGCAAACAAACGGTGGGCAGTATAACCGCTATTGCAAGCAGCAATACCACCCACCATAACTGATCGTTTCCTGCTGAAATTTTACCTTTGGTTCTCACTTACTGCTTCTATTTACCTTCGTTGTAAAGTGCCTTAATCCGGCCTCCACTAAGTGCATAGTTGTAAACGCGGACATCATCTATCAAACCATTCCAGAAACGTCCTGTCATTTCCGCATTTTCACCAATAAAGACCGGCTGATCATTTGTGGCTATCGCGCCCGACGCCGGCTGTGAGACGTCCACAATACTGTCGATGTATATATACATTTTTTCGCTGTCGTATACACCGGCGACGTGGTGCCATTTTCCATCATTGACGGTCTTATTTCCATACATACCTCCGTACGGGTTACCGTCCGGAACCTGCAATCCCGTGCAGGCAAATTCAAGAGAGCCTGTATCCTGGTTACGCTGCAATCTCCAGGCGCTATCGCCTTTTGCTACAATCGTCTGCCATTCTTTATCGAACTGGTTAACCTTGATCCACGCTGCAACAGTTACTTCCCCGGTGAAATCGAAGTTTGATTCGTTCGCTAAGTGCACATAGTCGCCCTTGCCGTCGAACAGCAGTGCCCCGTTTATTTTACCGCCGGAACTCTGCCATCTCGGCATACCACTCAGAATCTTGCCGATATTTCCGTTTCCGGAAGAATCTTTGACATCCCTGCCACTCGTCTCGTCAAGCTTCCACCATCCGACCAAACCGGCCAGCTCGGCTGTCCCGAAGACACTTGGCGTCTCCCATGCATTATCTTCTTTTCCTCGCCAGGCCAATTTGCTGTCGCGGTCGCCGCCGTCGTCGTCATCGTTTACGTGCACCTCGAGGCCTATCTTTTTGCCCGCAGAAGGTTCTACTCCCAGGGTCGACCACGGAAACTTGATCTCCGTACGATACCCGTTTTCTGTTGTCACCATGGCAAACTCGATACCATCCACCTTGCCGTTCTGGAACCGGTCCATTGAAGGGCTGCTTTTATCCCAGTCGAAGTGATATTGAGCGTCGTTATCGTCGTAGCTGTCCGACTTGCTGTTGTCTGCATCGACAAAGACTTCGATACAATCATCCAGGTACCACATATCCGAATCCGAGTCATTTTTAAGACTGTCATCAGTCACATCAACGAGCACATACAGGTTCCTGTCATCGTACAAAGCCCTGTAGGAAGCCGAAAGGTCCTCGTCGTTCGATGGGGGCAAATATATCACGTTGCCGATCTTATACTCACGGGATTCTGACCAGAGATCATCGGCCCTTCCGTCTATAGCCACCGGCCGGTTTACTTTCCTGATACCGGCAGAAACTTGCGACTGCATCCACTCGGCGCGGGCCTGGTTCTTGGCCTCGGTGACAACCTGAGACAGTTGCATGACAGGCCCGAACAATTGGTTCAAGGGGGGCAGCTCGCTTATCTCGGCACGCACATTCAAGTTGTTCTGTCCTTCGTAAGTACGCAACTGGATGGTGGTTTTGTCACAGCTATCCGCCAACTGATTGAATAGTCCACTCACATTGCTTTGAGCATCGTCCGGAAGGCCCATAAGGAAGAAAGCTCCGCCGGCCCGTATCGCACCGCCGACGTTAATCATCGCCAGTTTGCTCGCTCCCGGTGATAATTTATTGAAAGCGTCTTTCAATTGCCCGCTGGAAGCGACGGATTTGCGAGTTCCGAGTGCTGAAGCAGACGCCTCGATGACACCCGGATTCAACGACAGGACTGTTGTCTTATTCTCCTGGTTCGTATAACAGTGGAGCTTAAGCTGGTTGACAAGTTCAATCTGGTATCTGCCGACGTTCGCCTCAGATGCATCTCCGGACTGGCTCGCTATCAGATTAGCTGCCGTCAACAATCCTGTCATGATCTGACGAGTCTGGCGTGGATTCTCACTCGTCAGTACGAGTCCGATAGAACTCAATATAGGAGGTATTCCGGGAAGAGTTTCGCCGGAGGAAACAGCGGATGGCAAGACAAATAATGTAACCTGATCGATATTGGCGAAGATATCACCGCCAATCTCAAGGCCCGTCATATTCCGTATCTGCTCATGTAGGACTTTGGCCCTGGCACTTTCAGCTCCGCCCGGAGCGACGCTGAGAATTGCAACGGCACCGGAGGGAACAACATCGAAGGCGGCTTTGCTGAGCTTCGGATTCCGGAACATGTCGTATGCAAGACTGTTGTAACCCTCCTTGAAACCTACATTTGCTTCGAGTGCTATTCCGTTTTCCTGAATGGAAAAAGAGGCAATCAAATCGTCGACATTTTTGAAATCGGCAATACCATCAGCGGCACGCATCTGTTCGGGCAGCTCTCCATCAGGAAACGTTTCTTTGAGAGCCGTGTACAACTGATCGAAGTTCGCCCAAATAGTCAAGGCATTTTCCTGGCGGTCTTTCTTGTTAACCTTGGAAAATGATTTATTGCTCGAAGCAAGTGTCGGATTGTGGGCCACACCCTTGTATTGTTTCACGGACCATGTCAATTGCCCATCCGTGTACGCCAGCGGGCTAGCCAGTATAACTACAGTATCATCGTATGCAGCACCTCCTCCGTCGGGAAACTCTACACATTGCATGCCTTCTATGGCTTCGATTGGTTTGCCCAACAAAACGAGCGCTCCCATGACTAATCCCCTCAGGGCATCGCTCTTTCCGGGAAACAGCACTACGACAACCGGCGGATTATTCTGATTAATACCGGTAATGCCTATTCCCATACCGCGTATTTTCTTGAATTCGGCCATCATATTCGGATTCAAAAAGCCCGCCACGATGTTCCCGGGTGACGCGCCGCCTCGAGGTGCGCCGCCGATAGCTGCAAGGGGATTTTCAAGGGGAGTCCCCTCGAGCATATTGAGAATGGTTTCAATTTGCTTTCCGGGGCTGCCAATTTCCAGGTAAGCCAGGGTCTCCGGCGGCATCAAAGCTGCCGGATCGGCATTGCTAAGCTCCTGCAGCAGGGGCTTGACCTTGCTGATAATCTTGGTCTGGTCGCTATAGTCGGCGAGAAGTTCTTCGAAAACCAGCTTGGCCTGCTGTTCCTGCTGTTTCTTCATGTAACACATTCCCTGCCGATACATGGCTTGAGCGATATGAGACTTTTGTCCCGAACCATCCTTGATGATTTGCGCATAGATCCCGATTGCCGCATCGAGATCGCCGTCGACCTCCTCGGCGTAGAGGCCTTCCTGCAGCAGCT
>CAZSOR010000130.1:0-12412 GCA_964608395.1 uncultured Pirellulales bacterium | reverse complement strand
TCGGCCCCGATACGAAATGGCGATTCCGGCCGAGCTTCTTCCCCTTCACCGAGCCCAGTGCCGAGGTCGATTTGCTCTTAAAGGATAAGACCGGTAACGAAAGCTGGGTAGAGATGGGAGGCTGCGGCATGGTCGATCCTAACGTCTTCGACGCCGTCGGCATCGACAGCGAAAAGTACACCGGCTGGGCCTTCGGCTTCGGCATCGAACGCCTCGCCATGCGAAAATACGACATCACAGACATCCGCCTGCTATTCGAAAACGACCTGCGATTCCTCAAACAATTCTGACTCTTAACGGCTTGAAGAAAAAAACGCTGATTGGGGAAAATAGCGCTTGACTCATTCGCTCACATTGCTATATTGTGCTGGTGAGTTTCATTGACGTTCGCGGAGAAGGCAAAATGAACAACCAAGTTGCTGACAGACGAAGAAGCGTCGAAATACCTTCAGACGAGCTAATCGACTGTTTATAAAATGGTGCGCGAAAAATCACATTCCGGTTGACGGGCTTTGAGGCAATCCATGGGGTTATTATGCGGATAAATCTAATTATTGTTGTGCACAGAAGAAGATAGAATGAAGCGATCAGTAATAGCGGTCAATATCTCTTGGAATCCACATCACTGGCAAAAGCCTTATACTGACCCTCGTGCCGGTCACTCGTACGCCAGAAAACATCCAGGCCATGAGTCTGTAAACTTCCATTTCAACAAGAGCGGTATCGATAGTAAAACCCATGTGTATGGTTTTTCTCAGTAGCGCTATTATCCAAGACAGTTTTCCAACGGTGGGTATGTCGTTTTTTACACTCGGAACCTTGATACCAATGAATCTCAGATTATCGGCGTATATGGGGATGTAGAAATTCTAAACCCTTCACAACAGTTCCATTATGAAAAGTTTGAGAACGATACGTTGCAGTGCAACATGAAGGCAGCAAAGGTCGTATCTCTGTTGTTTCCGTTGCCACTTGACGCCGGAAAGTATTCCGAAGGTCGAATGGTCGGGCAAGTCGGTTTCACGTATTACGATGAAGACTTAGTCCGACGAGTGGTCTCCGATGAATACGAATTACTGAAGCAGGCTGGTGGATTTCCATTCAATTCATTTGATATCTTAAACAATATAAACTTCAGACTTATCGGAAAGCGATTCTCAAG
Organism: uncultured Pirellulales bacterium; assembly: GCA_964608395.1. Taxonomy (GTDB): domain Bacteria; phylum Planctomycetota; class Phycisphaerae; order Sedimentisphaerales; family Anaerobacaceae; genus JAFGPJ01. The sequence continues at coordinate 11,250 of CAZSOR010000130.1, read as the reverse complement.
GAGCTTAGAGCCGAATCCCGAGAAGATCGACCTTGACGAACAGGATGAACTGGAGAAATCCGAATCCAAACGAGGTATGTCGAAGATTCTTGATGACCTCAGAAACCTCAAAGCAGCGGATTCTGAGCAGATAAAGGTCCATAATAAAGTATACAAAAGAGACAACAAGACGATAGTCCAACTAAAAATAGTCCGTGGCTACAGATGCCAAATGTGCTGTTCAACCATCAGAAAGAAAGATGGATCACTTTACATCGAAGCGGCACATATTACCCCCAAGAAAGAAAAAGGGACGGAACTTCCGAGTAACATTATTCTTCTGTGCCCGAACCATCATAAGGAGTTTGACATAGGGGAAAAGGAAATATTAAAAAGAGATGAGAAATTGTTAATTGTAATACTCAATGGAAGCAGGTATTCAATTGATTTGCAGGTATAATCCTTACACAACCAAGCGGTCCACCGAATCGTCGATAAATTCGGCTTCCGGTGACCTCTTTGTTAGCTTCTCCCTTATTCTCGCCTTGTTTCTCATTGATACTTGTGTGGAAATCCTTTGACCATTCGACCATCCTCTGGGTATGCTTCGGTCTGCACAAGTTCCTCCGCAAACCAGATAGGATCACCTGCTGGTCGGAACAGAAGGATGCCGGGATGCCGAAGTGGACGACGATGTAAACTTCCCGGTTGGACAATTGACCTGGCGCGGCGGGAGATTTATAATAACATAAAATTAACCTATTAAACAGGAATTGATGTTTTTTAATGATAACGAGAGAAGAAATCCTGAATATCCTTGCGAAAGATAAATCCGAACTGCAAAGACAATTTAAGGTTCGAAGTTTGGCATTGTTTGGCTCTTATTCGAGAGGAGAGCAGAGATCAGACAGCGATGTGGATATACTTGTTGAGGTTGATCCCTCAATAGGTCTGGATTTCGTTACGTTAGCGGAAAAAATTGAGAAATTACTTGGGGTTAATGTCGACCTTGTATCAAGTCGTTCGGTTACATCCAAAGCGATGGAATTCATCGAGCCGGAACTGATTTATGTCTAAAAGAAAGCCATTCAGAGATAGAATGGTTCAAGATCGTCGGGTTGCGGCACCGGATTGTTCATGAATATTTCGGCGTTGACCTTCAGATTATCTGGCGAATTTTGCTGAAGGATTTGCCTGAATTGCGTCGGTCTCTATCTAAAATATAAATTGACGGACTACAACAGAAGCCTTCGGCTTTAAGACTGCCATCTGTGAAAAAACGAATCATTTGGCCTTCGGGGGCGCAAACCAGGATAAGTCTTTTGCACAGCTATAGGGCGTTAAGTGTCATTTGACGGAGTCGTCGGGTGGCAGGCCGAGCTTTTTATAGAGGTTTCGCCGGCCGGCTTTGTCGCCGTCGAGGATTGCTTTAGCGTATTCGGCCACTTCCTTGGCGTGGGCTCGCGGGACTACGATTACGCCGTCACCGTCGGCGACGATTACGTCACCCGGCTCGACAAGGACGCCGCCGCAGACGATAGGGCGGTTTACCGATTCTATTTCGTTTCGGCCCGGCCGAATACCCCTGCCCGGCTTTCTGAAGTAGAGCGGGACCTTCTCGGTTATGATTTCATCGGTATCGCGGGCGGTGGCGTTGGTAACCACGCCGACACAGCCGCGGACCTGCCAGCCCATTATGTTGTTCGAGCCGATGGAGCCGACGTCGGAGTCGGGGGCATCGTCGATAACCAGGGCCGTGCCTTTGCGGATTAGCGGCACGAATGGCTCGCTGGAGAGCTGGTTGTACCACTGGCCGACCCAGCGGTCGAACGGTACGGTATCCATACGCGGGGCCGGCGGCTTGTTGGTCGGGACGTAGCGGACTGTTACGGCGATGCCGATAAAGCGGTGTTTATAATGCACAGTGTCTTTCCATAAGGCGTGGATTTCCGGCGACATCAGGCCGGTATTGGTCAGGCCGACCTTGTCCATCCCGTCGGAAACGTCAGCGACCCGCAGGTCATCGAAGAATTTGAGAATTTGCTCATCGTCTTGAGCGCCGTAGACTTTTGTTGGAATATAATTTTTGCCGGACCTCAATTCTTGGGTGCTCGGCCCGGCGTTCTCGTTAGCTAATGCCGGCCTGGAATAAGAATCTGAAAAAACCAGCGAGAATCCCAATGTCACGACTAAAACCAGTACGGTCGCTACTATTGTTGATTTTGAGCTTCTAGTTTGCATTTTCTTATCTCCCAAATTTGCAAATGTTCAAACCAGCTTGTTTTTATGGTCGGCACAATATCTGCATGTCAATAATATATAGTCTTCCCGCTCCGGTACAAGGCAAAAAGGGAAGTTCTTGATTATTTCAAGGTATTCAGGTAGGTTGGGACAGTATGGAAAACCGGATGATTAAGAAGTAAAAGCGATGATTGAAATAACGGATGATACATTTATAAATGCCGATGAGCTTGTATTCAAGGCCTCTCGGAGCAGCGGGCCGGGGGGGCAGAATATCAACAAGGTCAATACCCGTGTAACGCTGTTTTTCGATGTGGCTAATTGCGGGAGTCTCTCCGATTGGCAAAAGCAGCGGATCCTCGCCCGCCTGGCAACGCGTTCCGACAAGAATGGCGTGCTGAGAGTTGCCTCGCAAAAATTCAGAACACAAAGGGCAAATCGCAACGCCGCCGTCGAGCGATTGCAGCAATTGCTCACCGATGCTCTTAAAACCAGGCCCATTCGGAAAAAGAGTAAGGTCACGTATGCTGCGAAGAAGCGGCGATTGGAGGAAAAGAAGCGGAGAAGCCAGTTAAAACGGCAGAGGTCAACGAAGAACCTGTCCGGGGATTTCACAGATTAGGGCAGCGACAGAACAGAGAGAATCACCGGCGTTTTCGGCCTCGGACTATTAAAAGGACCACGATAGCGGTAACTATCATGATTACAATCACTTCCTGTGGACCTATCAATACAGCCGCCATGGCAATTTTATCTTCCTGTTTATAAAGTTTATTTTCGGCAAAGCTTGATTAAAAGACTCTTTTAGCTGAGACTTTTACGCTCATTTTCGTCGAAAATCAAGTAAATATTTAACGTTGCAGACTTCTTTTCCGCCGTTCGGTTATAAAAACTGGCGGAAAGAAAGAATTTTTTATAGATTAAAGTTCGTGCTACTGCGTCGTATTAGTAGGTAAGCTGATTCCGAGGCTCTTTAGGCTGGACTTAGATGCTGGATGAAAAGCGTCTAATATGGGAACTCAAGCAAGGCAGCAATGATGCCCTGCGTCGGATTTATATGGAGTACAAAGATAACCTGCTGACAATAGCCGCTTCGATGCTGCACGATACGTTCGCTGCAGAGGATGTTCTGCACGATGTATTTGTTTCCTTTGCCGGGGCCATCGGAAATATCCAGCTCAGGGGCAGCTTGAAAAGTTATTTAACAGCCAGCGTCATTAATCGCGTGCGTGATATGTATCGTAAAAAAAAGCATCATCTTGTTGAGCTTGAAGAAGCGGGCCAGTTGGCCGCGGATTCCGATGGGCCTGTGCGGTCGGCCGAATTTGGTGAAGATGCCGGGCGATTGACCGACGCATTGGCCCAGCTCCCGTTTGAGCAGCGAGAAACAATCGTTCTGCATTTGAACGGCGGGATGAAATTTAAGGAAATCGCGAAAATGCAGAGAATTCCGCTGAGCACCGTCCAGGGCAGATACCGTTACGGGCTCGACAAAATGCGGACAATCCTGAAGGAGAGAGCGAAGAAATGAGTTCTGCGGACAATATAGAGCGGTCAATCGCCGAGTTGAATCTGACAACCAGGGCCGAGACGGACAAGCGCATTCTTAACGACGCTTATGCGGCCCTCGGCAAAGCCGTGCATAAGCAGCAGCCAATGACAGGCACCGGCATTGGGCGGATGGTTTTACGAAGCAGATTTGCCGTGCCGGCTGCAATCGCGGCGATGATTCTGCTGGCTTTCGCTCTGTTTGTAAACAACCAGACCGGAAAAGCGGTTAATATTAAAGGAATTTACGGAGCCCTGAGCGAGGTCCAAAATATCCATATCTCGGAATTCCAAGCGGGCCGAACCAGTCCGGATCAGCAGATATGGGCTTCCGAAACCCTGGGTGTGAAACTATTCAAAACCGAACTCGGCAATCAGGAACAATATACGCTGTGGGATACTAAAAATCGAGTCAAGATGATAAAGTATCTGTCTTCGAATGCTGTTCACACCGAGCCGATTACCCAGCAGATGCTTGCCGAGTTTGAAAAATCGGCGGCCGGATCAGCCGATATGGTTCCCTTTTCGGATGGAAATGATATCCCTTCAGATGCCCAGTGGAGCTGGATAGACGACAGGGAAGTCTCGGCTGCAGTTCCCGGCACTAAAGCTTACGACCTGAACTGGATTGCAAAAAGCACAGACTCTCAAGCGGTTGTGCATAGAAAGTGGCGAGTTTTTGTAGAAGAACGCACTAATTTACCCAGGAGAATCGAATGGTATGCGAAATCCGGCCCGGAAGATGAATACGGATTTGAGAAATCTGTTGTCGTCGCATATCCCAGCGAGGATGAAATTCAGGATATTATTAAAAATATATTCGGCCCGCGCGATGACCGGCCGGATGACCCGGAATTCATAGGTACCCCGGGAGCCCAAAGATAAAATTTGAACCGGCAAACATTCTCCCTGTTGAGGTTGAAACCCGCCGCCATTTGTGATAAAATAGGGGAAAGACTAATTCCAGATCAGGGAAGGTCCCTATGGCGGTTCAGTTTATTCTTGGCAGAAGCGGTACCGGAAAGACTCGCTGTTGTATCCGGGCGATTGTCGATGCACTGGCCGAGCAGAGCGATCAACAGTTGATTCTGCTGGTTCCAGAGCAGGCGACCTACCAGGCGGAACGGGCAATCCTGGCCGAGGAAAGAATCGCCGGCTACAACAGGCTGCACGTGCTTTCATTCGACCGGCTGCAATTCATGTTACTGGGCAAAAATACTGCCATGCCCAGGCTTTCACGCATCGGCCGGCAAATGATCGTTCACCGGATACTGCGCGAGAATCAGAGTAAATTGCAGCTTTTTGGCGCCGAAACCGCATGGTCGGGCTTGTCCCGGCAGATGGCTCAGACGATTACAGAGCTGCACCAGTATGCAAAAACTCCCGATGACGTCGAGAAATTGCTGAGCGAACTGGCAAAAGACGAGCGGCATCATTTAGCCGCACTGAAATTTGCCGATATCGGCCTGGTTTTCAGTGAATATCTGAAATTCATCGAGGGTAATTTTATCGATCCCGACGCTCAATTAATGCGTGCCTGCGGAGCGGTATCGGCGTCAAATCTGGCCAAAGGAGCAAAGTTGTGGCTCGACGGTTTTGCCGGCTTTACGACGGCTGAGTTTGCGATTCTCGCTGAGCTGCTGAAAATGGTAAAAGATACGCACATCGCGCTTTGCCTGGATCCGTCGAATATCGACTTGAAGAATCCTGATACCGAGAAGCTCGATGATGTTGGCTTGTTCAATCCGACCGAGCGGGTTTACTGCAGCCTTTTCGAACTCGTCAAAAAGAGCAGACTGAAAATGAATGAGCCGCTCATCCTTAACCGGGCAATTCGGTTCTCTCAATGCCGCGAGCTTGGCCATATGGAACGCAATGTTTTTAAGCTTCAGGCACCCAAAATGCCGGCATCGGAAAACATCCGCATCGTATCGGCGCCGAATGAGCGGGCGGAAGTCCAGTTTGTCGGCAGGCAGATACTCAAGTTGGTCAGGGAGAAAGATTTTCGATATCGTGACATAGCGGTAATCGCATCGGATATCGATCGATATGAACACTATATAAGGGCGTATTTTGAAGACTACGGTGTGCCGTATTTTATTGACAAGCGAAAGCCGCTGAATCATCATCCTGTCGTTCAGCTCGTCTCTTCGGCCCTGCAGGCGGTTACCGGCGGCTTTATGTACAGCGACATTTTCGCCTATCTTAAAGCCGATCTCGTGCCCATAAAAAGTTACGATATAGATTTGCTGGAAAATTACTGTCTTGCGTTCGGCATATCGGCACGTGACTGGCAGAGCGACAATCCGTGGCATTTCGCCGGGCCGGACAATGAGCGGTTTGACGAGCGACAAATCAACGAAATTCGCATGAAAATCTGCCGGCCACTGCTGGAGTTGCGTGACAGGTTGTGCCCGGCTGACGGGCAGGAAAAATCGCTCGGCGCCGAAGAGTTCACGCAGGCCGTCTTCAATTTCCTTGAGCAGCTTGATGTTAAGGAAACGATTGGCAGTTGGATTAAGCAGGCCAATGAGAAAAAGGACCTTGCTGCTGCTGATGAGCATCGGCAATTTTACAATCAGTTTCTCGATATATTTGACGAGCTTGTCGAAGTCTTCGCCGGACAAACGATGAAGGCGGATGATTATCTTGCGATTCTTCATTCGGCTTTTTCCCAGTTGACGCTGGCTTTCATTCCCCCGGCCCTGGACCAGGTGCTTGTCGGTTCCATCGAGCGCAGCCGGCATCCCGATTTGAGGGCGGTTTTCCTAATCGGAACCACACAAAAGCAGTTTCCTGTGCCCGTTACTTCGGACAGCATCTTAACCGACGAGGACCGCATCGCTGCCGAATCTGCGGATTTCCCTTTGGCGGCGACCTCCGGCCAGACTCTCGCCGAGCGACAGTATCTGGCTTATATCGCCTTTACCCGGCCATCGGAATTTCTTTGGATAATGTATCCTTCGGTTGACGATAAAGGCGCTGCTGCTGCCCGTTCGCAGTTCATAGGCGATCTCGAATCTTTGTTTGAGAACCTCGGCGAAGAATCAATCGCAGGTAAGGCAATCGATGTCGAGAATGTGCACAGCGAGGCCGAACTTGTGGACTTGCTCTGTTGCGGACTTGGAAGGGATCGTTTATTGCCCGAAGCCGGGGACGGCAGCCAATATGACGAATTGCTGGATACGATTTGTTCCGATGAACAACTTGCGAAACTTGGCTCGAAAGTCCTTTATGCACTTAGCTACGATAACCGGGCGTCACTGGATTCGGATATTGTCAATGAGCTTTTCGGCCGGCGGATAAAAAGCTCGGCGACCAGGTTGGGGACTTTTGCCGCCTGTCCGTATCAGTATTTCGCCCGTTATACGCTGGATCTGAAAGAGCGGCAGGAATTCAAGTTCGAGCCGCTGGATCTCGGCAGCTTCTATCACCGCGTTCTTGATACTTTGTTGAAGCGGCTTGACGCTGAAGGAAAAGACTTTGCGGGGACTGACGATGGCGAGCTTATAAAACTTCTGAGAGAAGAAATAGAAAAAATTACGAAGAAAGATTCTTTCATATCGAATTTTATCAGCCGTCGGGGCTATAACGAATTCATCATAAATTCCGCTGGCAAAGTTCTCGAAGATTGCGTCATGGCGATAGCTCAAATGGTTCGGACGGGAAGTTTCAGGCCGAGGTTTTCGGAGGTATCTTTCGGGAAAGCAAGGGGCTCTCGCGATACGCTCGGCGATTATGAGCTTGTCCTGGCAGATAAACGCGTGCTGTCGCTGGACGGCAAGATCGACCGGCTTGATTTTGCAGACGCCGGCGATAAGAAGATTACGCTTGTTTTCGATTATAAACGACGAGACACGTCCTTTAGCTGGCCGGAGTTCTGCCACGGCCTTGATATGCAGCTCCCGATTTACATGTTGGCTGTCCGAAATGCGGCCGACCCGGGCAAAGAAAACGTGGCAGGTGCATTTTATATGCCAATTGAGGTAAGACCTAAAAAAGCCACACTCGGCAAGCTGCCGGATAGAAGTGACAGCTATGAATACAAGGCAAAAGGGATATTCAATGGTGAATTCTACCGGCAATTGGACGGCCAAACAGATTCCGGCTGGAGCAGGTTCTACAATTTCTGCCTCACCGCCAAAGACCAGCAGTATGGAAACTACGCCAGAAGCGGGGCGTTGAGGCCGAACGATTTTGAAGCGATCCTGCGATTTGCCGGGCAAAGAATCATTCAATTGGCTCAGGAGATTGTTTCGGGCAAAATTGACGTTAGTCCATATCGCCTGGGCCAGGTATCGCCGTGCAGTTACTGCAAGTACAAGCCTGTCTGCCGGTTCGACTGGCAGATCAATGACTACAATTTTCTGGAATCGCTGAGTAAGTCCCGGGTTCTTGAAAGGGCTGAGGTGGTCGATGACTGAGAAGAAGATAGAATGGACCGATCAGCAGAAACGTGCGATTGGCGCACGCGGCAGCGACGTTGTGGTGACAGCCTCGGCGGGCACCGGGAAAACCGCCGTGCTGTCGGGCAGATGTGTCAACATCATATCCGACAAATCGATATGTCCCGATGTCCGGAGCATCCTCGTGCTGACTTTTACCGAAGCTGCTGCCGAGCAGATGCGTTCGCGAATCGCCGGGCAGTTGAGGGATGTATTTCTCGAAAAGCGGAATGACCATCTTCGCCGCCAGCTTATGCTGCTCCAGAGCGCCGATATAAGCACGATCCATTCGTTCTGTAAACGGCTCATCACGGAATATTTCTACCGGCTCGGCCTGGATCCGACGTTCGGCGTGATTGATGCCGACGAACAGAAACTGCTCAAAACAGAAGTGCTCGAAAAGACCATCGACCATCTCTGGCAGCAAAGCAGCATCCGGGGACCTCTCGAACAGCTTTTGTACCGGCGGGACCTTCGTACAAATGACGGTTTTCTGACCCGGATTATTGAGCTTAGCGATTTTCTGGATGGTGTTATCTCTCGGGAGAAATGGTACGAAAAGGCGGCACGACTTGCAGAAGTCACCAATCCGTTTACAACCGACCTTGGCGAAAAACAGAAAGATATCGTTGCCGCCAGACTGCAGAGCATTCTCGAAAAGCTTAACCACGCGAGGAGACTCTGCGAAAGTGAAGGCGGCGACGCAAGCTGGGATGAGAAACTGCAGGGCAGTCATGTTGCGCCTGTTGCAAAATGTATCGAGATATTCAAAGCCGGCGATTGGGACAAGTGTGCCGAGGCGATAAGGAGTTTCCAAAAGCCCACAACGCGTAAACCCAAAGGCCTGCCGGAGCCGATTGCCGCTCTTATTCAGAGCACCGTCAAAAGTGCCGTAGATGTATTCGCGGAGCTTTCTGAGCTTTCAATCGTAAATCCCGATTATCCTGACAGGATTGGCGGCTTGGTTGGATCGCAGACGGGCGTGCTCGTTGAGCTTGTTAAGAAATTTGATCAGCTATACGGCAGGGCCAAGCGGGCTGTTAACTGCCTGGATTTTGCCGACCTCGAACATTATGCTCTTAGGCTCCTGAGCGACCAGACCTCTTCGGAGGACAAGGCCGCGCCTTCGCAAACGGCATTGGCGCTTCGGCAGAAGTACAAACATATAGCTGTTGACGAATATCAAGATATCAACACTGTCCAGAAGCGGATACTCGATATGCTCAGTCCCGGCGGGAATATCCTTGGAGTCGGGGACGGCAAACAAAGTATCTATGCTTTTCGGGGGGCTATGCCGGATATTTTCCTCGAACAGGTAAATCAGGCTTCGTCCGATCCCGCGAATGCCCCGGTCAGCTTGCGTGTCGATCTCAATGTTAATTTCCGCTCAACGAAAGGGATACTCGATTTCGTAAACGAGATTTTTTCTCGAATCATGACGGAATCTTTCACTAAGATCGACTACGACGAATCTTCACGACTGAAGCCTGCTCCGGCGGATGAATCCAAAACTCATGTGCCGGGCGGTGGGAAAAATATTGTCGAGTTTCACATACTTGACAAAATCGGCAATAGCCGGGATTCGCAGGGACAGCAGGCCGGAGAATCCGAAAACGAGAATCCGGATCTTGTCACTTCGCGCCAGACTCAGGCGGCAATGATAGCCCGGCGTATCAGACGGATGGTGGGGGCTGATACGGGGAAAGCCGAGTTTCAGGTAAATGACGAACAGCAGGGCACTATGCGTGACGTCGAATATCGTGACATTGTCGTCCTGATGCGGTCGTTAGCCAAAAAAGCGAATGATTACGTAGAAATATTCAGGCTGGCCGGCGTGCCAGTGAGCTGCCAGGCTACGGCGGGATATTTCGAGGCTACCGAAATCAGTGATTTTATCGCTCTTCTGAAAGTGCTGGATAATCCGCAGCGGGACATCGAATTGGCCGCGGTTCTGCGAAGCCCGTTTTTCAAGGTCAGTGACACAGGGCTGGCAAAGATAAAGCTGCACAACAGAACACAGCAGCGGCACAAAAGCTACTATGACTGCGTGCTCGAATATTGTCGAGGCGGCGCGGACACCGGACTTGCCGGCAGGCTCGAAAAAATACTCGCTCGGATTGAACAATGGCGGACGATTGCCAGGCGGGGCAACCTGGCTGATTTAATCTGGCGGATATATCGGCAGACCGACTTCTTATCGTTTGTCTCGGCTCTTCCGAACGGCCAGGCGCGCCGGGCGAATCTTCTCAAGCTTCATGACAGGGCGATCCAGTATGAGGGCTTTGCCAGCAGCGCCGGCGTGCCTTCACTGACGCGGTTCGTTGAATTTATTGAAAAGCTTCAGGAAGCCGGGCAGGATTGGGCGCCGGCCGAGCCGCAGTCTTCGGCGGGTAATGCCGTTCGAATTTTGAGCGTTCACAAAAGCAAAGGGCTTGAATTTCCGGTTGTCTTTTTAGCCGAGCTGGAAAGCCGGTTCAATAAAAGGGATGTCCAGGCGGACTGCCTCGTCGATGCGGATCATACGCTGGGGCTGCAAATTATCGACCGGGAGTCGAACAGTAAACTAAACTCGCTTGCACACCAGGTCATCGAAGAGCAAAAGGCCTCCATGGGATTGGCCGAGGAGATGCGAATCCTCTACGTCGCGACAACGCGGGCGAAAGAACGGCTTATTCTAACTGCCTCGGAGAAGCAAAAAAAATGCCGGGAGATTATTTCAAATGGTTTATTTTTTGGCGATAAGCCCGTCCCTGACTGGCAGCTTCGTGCCTGCCGGAATCCACTGGAATGGATCCTCTACGGACTCTCCGGCCGAAAGATTCTGCACGAAGCTTTTGAAACCGGTTTAGCGGAGCGGGCTATCGGCGACGATTTATTCGATTTTAAGCTTCATGGCTGGTCCGATCAGAAACAACTGGCCGAAACTATCATTAGACTTAAGGCCGGCAAATCGACTCGGCCGTCCGCGACCTCGAAAAAACGACGCCCCAAGCAGCAAGAGCCCCAACTGCTTGCCCAGGTGAAGGATTCGTTAGCC
>CAZSOR010000129.1:5152-12438 GCA_964608395.1 uncultured Pirellulales bacterium | reverse complement strand
ACGTTCTGGCGCCATGCAAGCATTATTGAAACATACACGCTCTGGACCGCCCTGTTTCTCGCCGAACTGATAATGCTGCTGCAATATACAAAAACCAGGCGAGTACATTATTTGTATTGGTTGGGATTGCTAAGCGGCCTTTCAATTGCCGTCCATATGCTCGCTTCGATACCGCTCATATGTTACGCCGTCTTCGTTGCCTTTCTTCTGGCTAAAAAAGAAATTAATATCAGAAACCTGGCGATTATTGTCTTGCTGTGGATTGCCGGTGCACTGCCTTACGAATATTTGATAGTCAAAAATATCATACAAACGGGCGACCTTACAGGGACTCTGGCCTCCGCGGCCTTCGGGCTCCGCTGGCAGGGAGCGGTCCTTAATGCTTCGCTTTCAATGGGAATAGTGAAAGAGAACTTTCTGTATATCCTGCTCAACTTTCCCACGCCGAATTTTCTGCTGTTTTTCGCGGGCTGCTTTGGACTGTTCAAAATGTCACCGGGTCGAAGTTTTAGAAATGTTGTCCTGGCGCTGACCGCTCTGTTCTTTCTTTTCGCCTTTCGGTATACAATCCCTGATCGGTATGCATTCTTTATCCCGTTCTACTGTCTGGTCTCGATCTTGATAGGTCTTGGAATGGATACTTTGCAGAATCAGAAAAATCTTAAGGTTCCCGTGTTTTTGGTACTGCTCTTTTGCATGCTGCCTGTCGGCATATATGCTGCTTTACCGCCGCTTGCCGAAAAAATGCAGCTTAATCTCGGCACGAGAAACGATATACCCCACCGCGATGATTACGAATATTTCCTGCGGCCATGGAAGACCGGGTATATGGGGGCCGAGCGCTTCGCCGAGGAGGCGTTGGACCTGCCGGAGGATTATGCTGTCATCTATGCCGATACCTCCACAGTTGGCCCGCTTCTATATCTCCAGGAGGTCAAAGGGAAACGCCCCGATGTGAAGATTGTCTCGGGCACTGTCAACAGCAAGGATGCGCCGAAGTTCGATGATCAGTCTATCGGGCAATTGCTGGAAGCCGGGCCGATATACGTTGTTTCGCCCAGGCCTGGGTATTGCCCTAAATTTGTGCTTGATCATTACGATTTGATTCGAGCGGGTATTCTATGGCAGGTGATTGAATCCGAAGAAGGAATTAAGCCACTAACGATCAAATGAATCAGCAATCTGTAACAACCTCGAAAAGACTGGTCCACAACACGTTCTTCAACGTTGCGGCGTTGTTGAGTAACGCCCTGGTCGGTTTCTTCCTTATACGTTTCTTTCTCAGCCAGCTCGGAGAGGCTCAATACGGCGTATGGCTGCTCATCGGCGGCTCTATCTTTCGCTATGCCCCCCTGTTAAGCGTCGGCTTTAATAGCTCAATCAACAGATATATACCGCTCTTCATGGCACAAAACGACGACGATGGAGTCCAGCGGGTCATCAACACATCTTTGTTTTTCTCCATAGCTATAGGCATTGTTCTTGTAATCATAAGTCTGGTTGTTTGCTTCAACGTCGATTCCTGGTTTGCCATCGCACCTCAATTCGTGAGGACCGCCGGCATACTCGTGCTTGTCGTCGGATTCTGCTGTGCCATTGCGATACCCTTGCAGCCATCAACCGCAATCCTAAGCGGACTGCAGCGATATGATATCATCAACATAGTCATGCTGGCCCTATTGGCGCTCCGAACCATTCTTATGGTTGTGCTATTGTTACAAGGCTACGGCCTGCTGACTGCGGGGCTCATATTCGGCCTTAGTGAAATTGTCGTGAGGATTATACATTCCATTTTTGTCAAGAGGCTGCTGCCCAAAGTGTCTTTATCTTTGGGAAAAATAGATTTGCACCTTTTTAAGGAAATGCTGACATACGGAATTAATACTTTCATGTACGCGATGGGGGCCATAATAATCTATCATGCCAGCAATCTGATAATCGGGATTTTCCTCGGCACCGCCCAGATAAGCCAATTCGCCATCGCAACTGCCGGTGTGCTCCTGTTGTCACAATTGCTGCAGGCTTTCACGGCAGCGATAAAACCGGCAGTCAGCGAACTCGATACCAGAAATGACGAGGCAGCGGTTAAGGAATTAGCCTTCCTGACACAAAAATACAGTCTTCTTTTAATCATTCCCGGCGGCTGTTTCCTAATCGCAATGGGCAGAGACTTTCTTCATATATGGGTCAGCGACCAATTCAAGGACCCCACAGTCATTGACGGGATGGCTGTCATCCTGACCATTCTAACCGTCGGCCACTGTTTGAGGCTGGCACAGCACAGCAACTTTCTTGTGCTCGTAGGGCGCGGTCAACATAAGATATTCGGGATTCTGACCGCCTTGATGGCACTATTCTGTGTTCTGGCTTCCATTCTTTCGGTAAAGGTCTTCCATTGGGGCTTGCTCGGAATCGCCTGGTCGAATTTCCTGCCGATAACGCTAACATCCGTGCTGATCCTGCCGATATATTTTAATCGTAAAATGCATATCTCCACGTTGGAAAATATTCGGAACGTTTGGCAGCCGGCCTTGCTGGGTTCATTGCCGGCTATGGCGATGATTTGCGTTTGGAAATATGCCGCTGCCCCTGATTCGTGGCTCGAAATTGTGAGCGTTGTAGTTGCCGCAATGGTCTTGATAGTTATAGGCGGCTGGTTCCTGAGTTTGAAAGAGGTTGAGAAGAAACGATTCGTTAAGATTGCTCTGCGAAAAAAGGAAAGTGGCTAAGATTAGTTACAGAGAATCTCATAAATACGAGGGCAAAGGTGCCGAATACGAGGCGTACTACCAGAACAAAGCGTGGCAAAGATTCCTTTGGTCGCGCGAGCAGGAGATTATCCTGAGGATTCTGGAGAAATACTTCACCGGCAAAGATATTCATCTGCTCGACTTCGCTTGCGGGACGGGACGTATCACAGAACTGCTGGAAAATCGCGTTAAAACTTCTACGGGTATCGATGTATCCGGCTCCATGCTTGCCATCGCCAGAGAAAAGCTCAAACGGACCGAGATAATCGAAACGGATATCACGGCGGAAAATGTTCTAAAGCCGAGAAAATTCAACTTGATTACAGCTTTTCGGTTTTTTCTCAACGCCGAGCCGGAACTGCGTTCTGCAGCGATCAAAGCAATTGCCGAGCTGTTGGACGAAGATGGTTACTTAGTATTCAACAATCATCAGAATTCCGGATCGCCCTGGATAAAATTACGCTACACGCGCCATCGAAAGAAAAATCCGGAAGGCACCTTTAACGTAATGAGTATCGAGCAAATGAAAAATCTTGCTGAAGAAGCGGGACTGGAGATCGTCGAGATTTATCCGGCCGGGTTTTTTAATCCTCCAAAAGTTCCGGTTTCGTACCGCCTGAATCGCACGATAGATTGGGCAGCCGAAAAGTTCAGATTTATGAACCAATTTTCAGAAAATCTAATAGCCGTCTGTCGCTTGAAAAAAAATCCCAACTGCGATAATTCTGCCACAAGGAAATAATCAATGGAAGTCATCGGCGAGATTATACAAAAAACCGGAGAACCTGGCGCGCTGGCTATAGAAGCAGCTAAAGCGTCGATGGCTTTCGATATCGGTAAAGGCTGCGGCCTGTTTTACGTACCGAAGGTCGTTAATTTCGATGCTAAAACAGGCGTGCTTGAATTCGAGCGGCTCAACGGCCTGGTTACACTGCTCGACATGGCGGCTCGTAAAGACGAGCGGTTATTCGAGCTTTTGAAAAAGGCGGGTCGCGCACTGGCAGTCATTCATGAAAAATTGGTCTTGTCCCAGGAAATGAAACATGAACTGCCTGCCGAGTGGATGGCCTCTCCCGGCGAGAACGTTTTCGTTCACGGTGATTTTGCAGGTTTTAATTTGTGCTTCGACGAATCCTCCGGCCGGCTCGTCATTTTGGACTGGAGTTCGGCGCCGCTTCTAGGAAATGTTGCCACTTACGGATCGAGATTCTTCGACATAATCTGGCTTGTTATCTTTATCTTTTATGGCGCCCCAAGGCGCTGCCTTTTCAACTGGGATGCTCAGGGCATGGCCAACGCCTTCCTATCAGGATACGCCGAACGCCGCCCTGAAATAATTCAGCGTCTTTCCGGTGATTTTGAGCCGCTGATGCGTCGATACTATCACAAGACTGTATGGTATCTCGCTAAACAACGGTCCTGCTACAAAGCAGCCAGGTATTTGCTGTACCAGTCTATGATTTACCCAAGATTTGCCCGTTATCATCCCGGACACGGTTAAGTCCGACGGTCATACTGGAGGCTTGGAGCTAATTATGTATGCCGAATATGCGAATGAAATTGAATTTGACCAGGATTACCTGTATTACGAACAGGGTGAGCGATTTTCCGACATACCGTTACCGCCGGTAATTAACGTTTTACTTTTTGCCAGTTGGGTTGTTATTTGCCTGATAGGATTCGCAGTCATTTCTCTCGCAAAAAATCCTGTGGCCGGTATCGTCATTATAGCTTTGCCGACGTTCATAGGAATGGTCCTAAAGCCGACTTTTGGACTTTGCATCCTGATGCTGGTTCTGCCGACAGGTGCTGGCATCGGATTTAATCAGACTTTCAGTCTCGACCGGGGTGTTGGTTTGGCCCTTGCGGTCAGCTTCGCGCTGAATGTACTTATCACACGCCCGGGATTGCACATCCGTAACAAGGCGATATGGATAATGGGATTATATTCGATCTGGATACTTCTGGTTTCGCTGGGGGGTCCATATCTCGGCCTCGAATTAATGCGTGCCTTCACCCAGTTTCAGCTTCTTATACTCATTTTGATTGTATACTGGATACTCGAAACAAACGGTGAAAAAACTTTTCAATGGGCACTGAGAGCATACGTCCTCGGAACATTGGGCACCATCATTCTGGCATTTATCACCGGGACCGCAATCAGAACGATGGAAAATACTTCTCAGACAAGATATTCGGCCACATTAGGCAATGCAATCGATGCGAATATGTTAGCGGCCTTAATAAGTACGGCTTTTCTGGCAGCCATTTACCTGTTTGCCCGCAACAAGAATATATTCTGGCGAATCGTAAATTTCGCTGCAATTTTGTTTCTGCCCTTAATGCTGCTCAAAATCGGCTCACGCGGTGCTCTGATCGCGCTGGCGTTTACCATGTTGTCGCCGTTGCTGTTTATAAGGCAAGTCGCAAGAAGACCTGCATTGGCGGTACTGCTGCTCGTGATTTTTCTGCTGGCCTCAATCGGCTCAGGGCTGCTGATAAAAGGAGATGGGCTGGAAAGGTCGGTTGCAGATCGGTTGACGGACGTCGGGTACGCAAAAGAGAGCATTAGCTACAGAATGGAGCCCATAAAGCTGGCCGTCAAAACCGCGGTCAGAAAACCGGCGGGAACAGGGTATTACAGTTGGTTCGAAGAAACCGGAACTTTAATCTGGCCACACAACGATTTCTTTCTTGTTTTAGGGATTTATGGAATACCCGGCGCCCTGCTCTTTATATGTTTCATGGGTATACTGCTGCTGGCTATAAGGCGTATCCCGCTCGGGCTCGAAAAAATATACGCAAGGGCAGTTCTCATATTCCTTATAATGATGGGATTGACCATCGGCCAGATGTTCCACAAATACTATTGGGTTTTTCTGGCGTTTGTAATGGCGGGCGAACGGATCGCTAAAATCTATACGCCAACCGAAGATTCAGAATCTGCCGGTGAATATGAAGATGACTCATTAACAGAATATGAGCCGGTTCAATCGGACGAGGCTTTAGCATAGTGAGAATTCTGGCAATTTCACACTTGTTTCCCAATCTCAAAGAAAAGAGATACGGAATCTTCGTGGCCCGGCAACTTTCCGAGATTCACAGGCTTGGAGCGGAAATAACCGTTATCGTACCGCGCGTCTGGTGCCCCGGATTGCTCAGGCACTTTGACAGGTGGAAAAATCATGACCACAAGTCTCCGCTGTGCCGGTTCGATGGGATAGAAACTTTCAGCGTGCCGTATTTAAGACCGCCGGGAAATTTTTATAATCGATGGTCCGGCCTGGCCGCTTTCCGTGCTATAAAAAGTAAAGCCCTCGAATTACACAAAAGTAGAAAATTCGACGTGATATACGCAACGGATTTTTTTCCTGACGGCGATGCTGCCGTAAGATTGGCTCAGCACCTCAAAATCCCGGCGGTATGTTTGAGCATCGGCGTAGACGTAAATATAACTGCCCAATCAAGCGGAATTATATATAGGCATTTTGTAAAGACGGCAAAGGCTCTTGACGGCACATTGGCCTGTGGGCAAAGCGTTGCAGATGGGATTAAAGCAGCCACCGGCAAGAATCCCTTGTGTGTTTACGGCGTTTTGGATCTGGAGGAGTTCTCGCCGGCACCGGACAAAATCCCGGCAAGAAAAGATTTAGGCCTGCCGCCGGATAAAACCATAGCCTTGTACGCCGGCTACCTAACCAAACGCAAGGGTGTTTATGACCTTCTCGAAGCAATATACAGAGTACAAAAAAAGTGCCCGGACTTGCTGCTCGTCATGTGCGGAGCCGGCCCCGAGGAAACAACGCTGCGGAGACTGATTCGAGAAAAAGGCATGGAGCGTACGGTCAGCATGGCCGGCGAGGTCGAGCCCGAACGAATGAATGAATGGATGCAGGCAAGCGATCTGTTCGTGCTGGCTTCTCATACCGAAGGGATGCCGAACGTCGTCACCGAAGCGATGGCTTGCGGCCTGCCGGTTGTTGCTACAGCGGTCGGCGGCCTGCCCGGGGCCATTGGTGATTGCGAAGGCGCTATTCTCGTCCCGCCTGAGAATATCGACGATCTGGAAAAAGCGATTGCCAAGGTGATTAACGATAACCAACTGCGGGCGAATATGCAAATCGCCGCTCGAAAGAGAGCGGAAGAACAATTCGGGGGCAGGCGCAACGCACGCCTGATTTTAGATTATATGCGGAAAATCGTAGAAGAAAAACAGGTCAAACAAAGGGGCTGAGCAGCTCAATGAAACAAACATACCTGGTAATAGACGCCTGTCAATTCTCCGCCAACTATAATTATTGCCTGTTGGACGCTCTGGCAAAAAAGGGGGAAAGGATAGTCTATGCCACAACGAAATTTGCACACGGCCACATCCCCAGCCCGCCGGATGTCACGGTTTTTCGCTGCTTCTTTTCACTTGCCAGCCTGGCTGGCCGGGTGACTTCATCAGGACCGGTAAGGCGTTTTCTTCGGGCGATCGAGTATCCGCTTAATCTATTGTTCCTGCTGGCATATGTGCTTATAAAACGCATTAAG
>CAZSOR010000129.1:0-5052 GCA_964608395.1 uncultured Pirellulales bacterium | reverse complement strand
GTATCCGCTTAATCTATTGTTCCTGCTGGCATATGTGCTTATAAAACGCATTAAGGTCGTTCATTTTATATGGGTTGTTTCGCCCTGGCTGGACTATCGACTGATAAGACTCCTGCAATTGGCCGGCTGTCACGTGATTTATACCGCGCACAATTCTTTCCCACACGAGCCCAAAGCCGGTGACATCCGAAAGTATGCCAGGATTTATCAAAGAGTCGACCACGTTATCGCCCTAACGAACTATACTCGAAACGAAATAATGGCACATTGCGGGATACCATCCGAGAAAATTTCCGTGCTGCCGCACGGGGATTACGAAGCACTCTTTTCACGATACGGCTGTAATGACAATCTGGCTAATAACGTACGGCAAAAGGCAGGAGATCGAAAAATCATCGCCTTTCTCGGCCATATCCGTCCGTACAAAGGACTGGAAGTTTTCGTCAATGCGTTCGGATTAATTAAGCAACGAATACCTGACTCTTTCTTCCTTATCGCCGGTTCGGTACTCGTCGGCAACAAGAAGAATTGGGAAGAAAAACTCGCCCGAAATTGTAAGCCCGACGACCTGTGGGCGGACATCCGTTTTGTGCCGGTTGAGGATATCAAAGCATATCTTTCGGTTATCGATATACTGGTTCAACCCTATATTAGCGCATCCCAAAGCGGCAATACGGTCATGGCGTACGCCGCGGGAGTTCCCGTTATTTCGACAAACGTTGGAGGTCTTGGTGAAATGACAGAGGATGGAAAAACAGGATACGTCATTCCAGCCGGTTCCCCGGAGGCGATTGCCGATGCTCTCGGAAAGTGTTTTGAAGGTGACAACTACGAGAAAATGTCCCACAATGCCCGCCGGGCCGCGGCAGAACAATTCAACTGGGAGAAAATAGCCGAGCAAACCGCCGCCGTTTATCGGCAATTAGGAGCAGCCTCATAGAAGATACTGTGAGACCTGGAGCATAACGTGCACCAAGTAAAACGATTGCTGAAAAGGACGGCATGGAAAATTTTACCGCACTCAACGGTTCAATTAATAAAGAAACGTCACTATCTCAGACTGCTGCGATCACCATTATTGGAAAAGGAACCGGAGCTGAGAGTTGTCCGGTATCTGGTTAAACCAGGGGACACCGTAATCGATATAGGGGCCAACATCGGAGTATATTCGAAAATACTCTCGGAATTAGTCGGGCCGGAAGGTCATGTATACAGCATCGAACCGTTCCCTTCAACCTTTGAAATATTGTGTTACAATGTAAGAAAATTACGCCTCGATAATGTCGAGCCCATAAACGTCGCCGTTTCCGATTCCCAGGCTATTGTGACTATGTCGCTTCCTTATGATTCATCCGGAGCCGAAACTCATTACCGGGCTTCTATAGTCACGGATAGCCCGAAAAAAGGCAAAACAGAAACAGTTAACGTCCAGGCCACCACTATCGATTCCAGATTTTTAAGCGCACCCGGGATAATATCATTTATCAAGTGTGACGTGGAAGGACACGAGCTTGCCTGTATCAAAGGGGCTGCAAAGTTTTTGGCTCGGTCTCAATCCGCATGGCTTATCGAAGTTTCAGGAGAACCGGACAATACGGATTCGGCAGCTCATAATGTTTTTAAGATATTACTCAACCAACGCTATTCTGCATGGTGGTTTGACGGCAGTAAACTCAGAAAACGCCGCCCCGGCGACAAAAGTACCAATTATTTTTTCTTAAAAGATAACCATATAGATATTCTGAACAAAAGTGAATTAGAGGTACTATCGACTTGAGCCTGCAGAAAGAAACTTCTTATGGGAATTCCTGAGGCTTTCCATCCGGAGCCAAGAGCCTTGCCGCCCAGGCATAAAAACACAGCGGCGCATTTGCCATGGTTTTGTTCTGGGACGAAGGCATATTCAGCCCGCCGTTGGTCAAATCATACGCCAACGAAAGAAACAGGTTTTTCACGGCATTGTCGTATGCGGCAAGTCGATGCCAGCCGAACCAGACGTGACCTTTATATCCGGGCGGTAATTTACCGTGTATGGGATCGTTGTATGCCACGTCGCTGCCGTCTACGAAATTTGCAAAGTAGAAAAGATTCTTTTCCGGCTTCCAGATTTGCTTTTTGAAAGTTTTCATAAACATATCGAGTCCGGCTTTGTCAATTAGACCTTCATGATATGCCCTGGCGGCGAGCCAGACGGTTCGGTTTGCATGTGCGGTATCAAGGACGGCTGTTTTTCCTTTTCGCCTCCAGTCGGGAATAAAATACCAGACGTAACCACCCGTCGATTCGCGAGGCAATATGCCCCAGTCACCTGGTGTCTGGCGACCAAGTCCCCAGGCCTTCGGAGGAGACTGGCGTAAGTCGGATCGAAAGCCAATGTATAAATTCGTCAGGCATTCGGCCCACTGTCGATAGGGATACTTGCTATAGCCTAATTTATTAAGGTCCATGCAAATCACGGCAAAATGTTCACGTATGTCCCGGGCGGTGTTTAAAACGCCCAATAGGTAGATTTTCGATCTGGGACCTTGGAAATCCTCGGGCTTAATCGATGGTATGTAAAAGAGCCATTTTTCGACAATGTTTTTTTCCACGAAATCGGCAATGTCTTTCCAGCCATCCTGCCCGGCCTGTTTGAGAGCGTCTGCAACCATAAGAAAACCTGCAGCGCCCTGAAAATCGCAGAGTTGATTATGACCTCCGGTCTCTTTTTCGGCTTTCTTCAAAAAAAAGCACGGCCAGGTTCCTCTGGGCCGGTTGTGCCGGAGTAATGGACGCTGGTTCGACTTGGCGTCGGCTATTGCCTTAATAACCCGATTATTTGCCTGTTCGAGATAGGCTGATTTGCCGGTAGCCCGCCACATGTCAATCAGGGCCTGAAGCTCCTGGCGAAGGTAATAAACCGCCATATTATCTGAAAGGTCTTTGGACTTGTTTTTTCGAACATGCGTAGCATATTCCCGGTCGAAAGCTGCTACAAACCTTTTAAGCAACAAAGGTCGATTGGCTTCGTCCAGAGGACTTGCTTGAGATTTAAGCTCCGGCAAACGAACATCAGGTTCTGACGCCGGACATATTACTGCCAGGATACATATTGAGCATAAAATAAACAAAAACAGAATCCCTGTTATGGGACTCCGGATCTTTGAATTATGCCAGCTTTGTTTCATGTTTTTCAGCCATACCGGGAACAGGGAAAAAATGCGATATTACCCTTGAGACGGTCTATACTTATATTATATCTTACAAAGGCGAAAAAACAAATAAACGGAGATTATGAGTAATTTTTTGTCATGGAGAAATAAATGAGAATCAGTATTTTCGGCATGGGTTATGTGGGAGTTGTCAGCGGGGCATGTCTGCTGCGGGACGGGCACGAGATTATCGGTGTAGATCCGGTCGCTGCAAAAGTTGCAGACCTGTCACAGGGACGCTCTCCCATTCAGGAACCTGGCGTTGCCAGGCTGCTCAGTGAAGCTCACAGGGCCGGCCGGCTCAGAGCAACAACCGAAGCACGCGATGCCCTGACAAACTGCGAAATGGCCTGGATTTGCGTGGGGACTCCATCCGAGCCGGACGGTGGAATCAATCTTTCGGCAGTTGAGAATGTTACAGGGCAAATTGCACGAGCACTTCGGGATTCGAAAGCCCGTCCGCTGATCGTGCTTCGAAGCACCTGTCTTCCGGGAACTACCGCCGACCTTGTCATTCCCCTGCTGGAAAAGGAATCCGGCTTGACGGTGGGAAAAGATATTCATCTTGTATATCATCCCGAGTTTCTGCGTGAAGGCTCGGCGATCGATGATTTCGACAAGCCGCCCAAAATCGTCATCGGCGAAGCCCATCCCTGCGCGGGAGATTTACTCCTTAAGATTTATGAGAAATACGATGCTCCGTTGTTCCGCATGGGACTCAACGAGGCCGAAATGGTCAAGTACAGTGACAACCTTTTACACGCTTTGAAGATTACGTTCGCGAACGAAGTTGCGTCTATCGCCCGGTCCGCGGGAGTGGACGCCCGCCGGGTCGCTGATGTTTACTGTGCCGACACCAAGTCCAATATCAGCCCGCGATACCTTCGCCCGGGCTTCGCATTCGGCGGCTCCTGTCTGCCCAAGGACCTTCTCGCGATTCTGCGATACGCCTCGCTCAAATCGCTGCAAATTCCAATGCTGGAAAGTGTGCTCCAGAGTAATGAGACACAGATAAATAAGCTTGTCCGGCGGATTCTTGAATATCGGCCAGGCACACTCGGGATGGTTGGCCTGGCTTTTAAGCAGGATACGGACGATATGCGCGAAAGCCCCTTTGTGAAGGTTGCCAAGGCACTGCTCGGCGAGGGAATACAATTGAGGATTTATGACCCGGTCGTCCAACCGGAGCGACTTATAGGAAGCAATAAACAGCAGGTTCAAAAGGCGCTGCGCCATTTGGAGAAGCTTCTCGTTAGCTCGCTGGAAGAGCTCATAGAAACAGATTTGATCATTATCAATCAACCGATTGTAGACGCCGATTGCGTTCGAAAGTGGCTCAACGCCGGAATCCGAGTGCTGGACCTGGCGGACATCAAAGGCGCAGATCGCAACGCCGATGGCTATGAAGGCATTTACTGGTAATATCATAAATATGCACATTCTTTATCTGCATCAATATTTTGCTACGCGAAAAGGAATGACTGGGACACGGTCCTACGAATTTGCCCGGCACCTTGTGAGCAAAGGCCATCGCGTGACAATGATGACCTCGGGACTGGCAAACCGCGAATTTCCCGTGCCCGAAGGTAAACAATACGCCGAGTTCGAGAGCGAAGGAATACACGTGGTTGCAATCGCCGCGGCCTACAACGATCCGCAGGTCGGCACCGGCATGAGCGGCGTCCAGCGGATGCTTAAGTTCTATCAATTTGCATGGTCGGCCTGCCGTATCGGCAAGGGTCTCCCGGCGCCTGATGTGGTCTTTGCCACGCACACGCCGCTGACAATCGGGCTGGCCGGTCTTACGCTAAGTCAATATTTCGAAGTCCCATTCGTTTTCGAGGTACGCGACCTCTGGCCC
>CAZSOR010000128.1:10934-12478 GCA_964608395.1 uncultured Pirellulales bacterium | reverse complement strand
TGTAAATATCCATCGTAAAGATAGTCGATGCCGCATTGAGCATGGCTGCCAGTGAGCTGACGATTGCACCGAGCAAAGCGGCCAAAACGAAACCGACTAAACCGGTATTTTTTGGCAGAACGTTACTTAGCAATTGCCCCAGAGCCGTATCATATTTATAAGCGATAAATTTTTCGCTTGTGACCGGAATACCCGCAGTGTTTGCAGCTTCTTTGACGGAGGTGTTATACGCTTCCAATTCCGCCTTCAGATTGGGGAAGGCCGATGCCCATGATTTGTCGTCAGATTCGAATACTGTATATTCTTTCAATTCAAGTTCATCGTATTTTTGCTGTGTTATAGGCAGTACGAACGGATTAGTTGTGTTAACCGCCTTTTTAGCGGCGTCATTTGGATATATCGCGATCACGAATTTCTGCCGGTTCCATGCGGCGACAGCATCATCGCCCGGAGCCTGTGCGGTTTCAACCATTTCGGTATCGGGATTGGCCATCATATACTTTGCGATGACCGGGGCATTATCACCGACCGCCTGATCTTTCATGTCCTTTGAGTAAAGGTTGAAGGCTATAATACCCGGGATTACCACAACGAACGGAACGAGCAGCTTCATAAACGCCGAGAACACGATACCTTTTTGCCCCTCGGATAACGATGATGAAGCCAGTGTCCGCTGGGTGATGTACTGATTCAAACCCCAGTAGTAGAAGTTTGGTATCCACAAGCCCAGCATTAGTGCCGTATAAGGCAGCACTTTGTCGTCCTTGGGCAGGAACATATTCATTCTGACTTTGTTCAGTTGCCAGAACCGGTCGATTGCTCCGGTATCTTGAGCAAAGGTTTTAACTCCGACTGCCCCGGTTTTGACATTCTCTATAAAAGCAAGGCCATCGGTTGCTGAGCCGAGTTTCTTGAATGCGTACAGCATGACGACGGCGCTGCCTAAAATCAATGCACTTCCCTGAATCAGGTCGGCCCATGCACAGGCTTTCAGACCGCCGGCGGTAACGTAAACCATCGCGATAAAACCAATCACGATAGCCGCCTGCAGCAATGAAACATCACGGCCCATTTTTCCGGCCATAGTCTGAATTGTCAGGGCACCGGAGTATGTTACCGAGCCGAGAAGTACAAGATAAAGAAAGATGGTGCCAACTGCCATTATAGTACGAGCTGCTGCATTGTAGCGTACTTCGAGGAACTCGGGCATTGTATAGATCCCCGCCCTTAGGAAATAGGGCAGAAAGAAAAATCCGACCACGACCAGCGTGATAGCCGCCATCCACTCATAGCTGGCTATCGCCAGGCCTACGTGACTGGCGGCGTTGCCGCTCATGCCCACCAATTGTTCCGATGATATGTTTGCAGCGATCAGCGAGAAACCGATCAGCCACCATTTCAGGCCGCGACCGGCCAAGAAGTAGTCTTCGCTGGTTTTTTCGTGCCGGCTCTTCCAAAGTCCGATTGTTATCACCGCGGTAATGAAGCCCAAAAACACCGCAATATCGAGAAAGCTGAATACCATAATAACTCCTTTCCTTTTA
>CAZSOR010000128.1:8625-10834 GCA_964608395.1 uncultured Pirellulales bacterium | reverse complement strand
CAAAAACACCGCAATATCGAGAAAGCTGAATACCATAATAACTCCTTTCCTTTTATATTCTTCCTCTTACTTATCCTTTTGCTTCAATCTTACCAAATTTGATACTATTATAGCCACTCTGCGACCGAACACAATAAAATATAACTGCTTGAAGCCACAGCAGAATCGCCGGTCCCGTCGGCGTACACTCATTGCCCGCAATTATATCTTATCTGTGCCCGGCCGCAAGAAGATAGAATATATGAAACAGATGCAAGCCCCACCATCGCACTCAATCTCATACGCGGCTTCCCTGAAAGTTTAACACGGGCGGCTTGGTCAGAAATTCTCCGAATTTATTGCCAAATAATTTTCCAATATTCATGATAAGATGATAGCAAAGCGGCACAAACAAGGATGCTGAGTGAATTGCGGGACACGGGTCGTTGAAAATGCTATCCGGGGGGTCGGAAACTGCCGACTGACCGAGTGTATTTTATCAACAGTGAGGTGGGATGGCATTGGGGCGAGTGACACATACAACAGCGGAAAAAAGTTTATCGGTTTTGAGCTTGATATCCTCGGTGAAACTTTGAATTTTCGCTTCGGTATTGGGAAAGACCGAGTGGATCTGGCCGACTACGATGATGGTCGAACGGTTCATTGAAATTATCAAAGCGATGGCGTGTAGGGATTTGCCGGCCGTAGCCGCGCGAAGAAAGACAATTATCGGTCTTTCAAAAAAGCATCCGGCAAGGAGTCGATTATGTCGGTTGTCATCAGACTGACATGGCCGAATTTTTCCGCCGCTATGTCGCCGGCCAGACCGTGAATATAAACGCCCAGAACCGCGGCATCGAAGTCACTTAATCCCTGGCCGAGCAGGGCGGTTATGACTCCGGTCAGGACATCACCCGAGCCAGCGGTGGCCATGCCCGGATTGCCAGTTTTGTTGATATAAACTTTCTCACCATCGGTCACGATCGTCCCGGCTCCCTTTAAGACGACGATGGTGTTTGCTCGTTGTGCTAATTGCAGTGCCTGCTCTGGCTTCTCGGCGGGCATTTCTTCTCGCAGCAGGCCCGACCAGAGTCGTCTCATTTCGCCCGGATGAGGCGTAAGAATCAACTTTGCTTTTAGCCGTGCGGGCCAGTTTTTTATGCCGGCAAGGTTATTCAGACCATCAGCGTCGATAACAAGTCTCAGCGACTCTTGTTCAAGAAGCGTTTCAAGGATAGACCGAAGCGCCCCGCTGGTACCGATACCCGGACCGAACGCTACGGTATCGTTTTGCCCGACCGCTTCAAGAACGTCATGGATTGCTTTTGCTGAGATTCGCCCGGCGCCGTCTTCGGGCAGGGCGATTGTTGTAAAGGACGGCTCTATCGCAGCGACAATTGGCAATACGCTTTTAGGCGTGGCTACCCGCACGAGCCCGGCGCCGGCACGCAGGGCGGCTCGACCCGCAAGAGCGGCCGCTCCGCTCATTCCGATGCTGCCGGCAATAATACAGACCTTGCCGTAATCGCCCTTATGGCCGTCAACCGCTCGCGGCTTCAATTTCGGGATGTCACTGATTATCTGCATTTTGCATACTTGCTTCTATTTTCTTGTTTATCAGCGTGGCGGTAACGGCGGCGGAGAAACCGTTGTCGATGTTGACGGCGGTGACGCCCGCGGCACAGCTATTGAGCATCGTCAAGAGGGCGGACAGTCCCTCGAAGGCCGAGCCGTAGCCGACACTGGTGGGCACCGCGATGACCGGGCAGCTCACCAGACCACCCACGACGCTGGCCAGCGCGCCTTCCATTCCCGCGACGACAATGATAACGTTAGCCTTCTGCAGCTTCGGCAGATGTTTGAACAATCTGTGCAGGCCGGCCACTCCCACGTCGCAGATCAATTCGGTCCGCTGGCCCATGATCTCGGCGGTGACTTTTGCCTCGGTCGCGACGGGTAAATCGGCGGTGCCGGCGGTAACTATCGGCAGGATGGTCTTTGAAGTCGGCGACTCTTTCTGTTCCATGACGATGGCCCTGGCCAGTTTCTCGTAGCGGGCGTTGGGGAACTTCTTCGTATTTTTCAGTGCCTCAAAAACATCGGGCTCGGCCCTGGTAGCCAGAACGTTGTTGCCTTTGGCGGCGAGGCTCTCGAATATTTTGATTATATGTTCGATGGTCTTGCCGGGACAGAAGATAACTTCCGGAAAACCCCGCCGGATCTGCCGATG
>CAZSOR010000128.1:0-8525 GCA_964608395.1 uncultured Pirellulales bacterium | reverse complement strand
TGGTCTTGCCGGGACAGAAGATAACTTCCGGAAAACCCCGCCGGATCTGCCGATGGTGATCGAGGCACGCAAACCCCAGATCCTCGAACGGCAAATGCCGGAGTTTCTCGACCGCCTGGTCGATATCCAACTCGTTGCTTTTGACCTGCTCCAGCAATTTTTTTATCTGTTCAACCTGAATATGTCACCTGCCTTGTTTGTTCTTACTTATGTGTTCATATGCGAGCTATGAACTGCTTGCTTTTGGCTCGAGCGTCAAATCTGCGAAAAGCCCGGCCTTGAACTTATAATAGCCTAAAGAGGCTACCATAACCGCGTTGTCAGTGCAATATTGTTTTGGCGCGACCAGCAGCTTTATCGGCGGGACGGACGATTCACACGTCTCCTGCAGGGCCGTTCGCAAACTGCTGTTTGCCGCTACTCCGCCTCCCAGCAAAATTGTTTTTGCCCCGATTTTTTTTGCTGCCCGTTTTGTCTTTTTTATAAGTACGTCAACCACGGCGGCCTGGAACGACGCCGCGATATCGGCAATTTCCTGCCGGCTCATCGAATCGACTTTGTTCTCGCCCTTCATGTCCTGGCCCCGGCAGTAATACAGCACGGCGGTTTTTATTCCGCTGAACGAAAAATCCAGCGAATCACGCCCCAACATAGAACGCGGGAAATCGATTGCTTTTGGGTTTCCACCTACCGCCGCCTTTTCAATACTGGGCCCGCCGGGGTAGGGCAGTTTCAGGATGGTCGCGACTTTATCGAAGGCCTCGCCGGCTGCATCGTCGATAGTGCAACCCAACAGTTCCGGCTTCAGCGGCGAATGGTAATCGTAAAGACTCGTATGTCCTCCCGACACGATAAGGGCCGCGGCGGGCAATTCCACGCTCTCGGCGGACATGATCGCCGACTGAAGGTGGGCGTGCAGGTGATTGATTGCGATAAGCGGCTTGTTCCAGGCGAAGCTAAGCGTCTTGGCAGCGGTAACACCCACTACCAGAGCAATAGTCAGCCCCGGCTGATTCGCAATGGCAATAGCGTCAATATCGTCCTTAGTCACGTTGGCCTGCTCCATCGCCTCTTTTATGACCGGGTATATCTTTTCAATATGCGCCCGGGAGGCGATCTCAGGAACAACGCCCCCATATTTTTCGTGCAGTTTGGCCTGCGAGGCCACCACGGACGATTTGACAACCTTGCCGTCAGCAACCAAAGCCGCCGCCGTCTCATCGCAACTGGTCTCGATACCCAATATATTTATTGATCCATTCTGCATAGAAATGGATATTAGCCGAATAAGCAGCGACTGTCAATGTTCCCGGAATAGGCCTTTGCAGTGTATAAGTGGGCTACTTTCTCTTGTTGTGGGAGCAATAACATGTTATTCTGTTATGGATTGATTTTTAATTCTGTGATAAACAAAGGTTGCATATGAGTGAGGAACTTGAGGTACTGAAAATAGTCACCCGGCGATTAAACGAAGCGGAAATTCCTTACATGATTTCCGGTTCTATCGCAGCGAACTATTATACTATACCGCGGATGACGAGGGACATTGACATAGTTATAGAATTGGAAGAGAATGCCATCGATAGATTTGTCGCTCTTTTTGAAGATGACTTTTACATAAACAGGGGAATGATTGCGAATGAAGTTTCCCGACGTGGAATGTTTAATTTAATACACAATCGCTATGTTATCAAAATAGACTTCATTATTAAAAAGTCCTCCGCATATCAGAATGCTGAGTTTTCCAATAGAAAACAGGTTTTAATAGAACAATGTCCTATGTGGTTAGTTTCCGCCGAGGACCTGATTATATCCAAGCTGCTATGGGCAAAAGAAAGCCACTCTGAGATGCAGATGAAAGATGTTGCAAACCTGATCGAAACAGTTGATAGTTTGGACTCAGCATATATCAATAATTGGATACGAGAGTTAGCTTTGGAACAAATATATAAAGAGGCGAGCGATGTTCGACACTCATCCTGATATTGCTATTAGGTTTCGGGATTTAATGATGAGCAAAACCGGTGAGCAGCGATTGCTCATGGGCTGCTCCATGTACGATACCGCCAGGCAAATAGTGCGCAGCTCAATTTATAACAACCGGCCGGAAATATCGGAAGAGGAGATGAAAAAAGAGATTTTTCTAAGATTCTACCGCAGAGATTTCAGCCGGGCCGAGAGGGAAAAGTTTCTTTCAGCACTGGCGGCGAAGTAATTATTAAGACTTATCGTATCTCATTGTTATTCTTTACGAGAAGGTTATGTAAATGTCGTTGGGATGGTAGAAGATCCATTAGCATGCAGTATCGAAATTTTTCAGGTTTACATGTTCGCGATTTGCTCCAATATCTTCTTCTTTTTTTCTTCGGGATTTCCTCTGAATTCTTCCGGGAAATCGTCGTTCCGTAAAGGTCGGCCAGGATATTTTCTGTAGAAGCTCTTTATAATATCAGACGTAAATTTACTGATATCCTTATCAGGATTTCTTAGCAAATCCCTGATAGCTTTAATTCCAGGATCTATTTCCGCTATTGCGCTGTACTGTTCCGGATTACCTGAAAGTGTTTTGAGGGCTCTGACTCCTTCAATGGTCCGAGTACGTAGAATCGCAATGATACAATACGTTTGCAACGGATGTTTAGCATCTGTAGCAATAGCAATCAGTTTATTGGTGAATTCTTCGTCTGAATCTTTCGGATATTCCGGATGGCGTTGATACGCCCTTCGTATAGCTTCCTCCGTTGTTCTGTGAATACCTTTTTTCGGGTCATCCAGAAGAGTCTTCAGTGCCTTGACTCCTTCGTCTGTGCGATTGTGTGCGATCGCATAAATTGCCCTGTGGCGCTCAATTGCTACAGAAGGATGGTTTCTGTTAGTATCCAATGCGATCGAAATCAGATGGGGCATGTGCAAATCGTCAGGATACTCCTGTGCAGCCATTATTGCCTCGTTCCGAAAATCAACATTTTCCGAGTTAATATTAACGGCGATGATATCTCTGAATTCATCCTTGGAGCAATCGAACATTTTCAATACAAATTGCATTCCGGGAGCCATTTCACGTGTCATTGCTTTATTGATAAGCATTTTCTTTGTCTGAATGTCTTTAGGCAGATAAAAAAAAGCACGCTGTGCCATGCTCACTTCGTTGTTGTGATAGTTTCTGTACATCAGATCAAGCAAAGTCGGGATAATCCGATTATCACAGGTATATGCTAATTTGGCAATGATTGCCGTTCTTTGTCGGACGACCTCCTGTTTTCTCGAAGGCTTTATTTTTTTTAGTTTTTTTATGAGGCTCTTGATATGCTATCCCATGCGCCAACGGCCCCGAGACTTGACAACAATTTCAATGGGAGCCGATTTGACTCGGATTGTTCTTGAGCGATAAGTGCCGTACTTGTTGTATGCATCTGTGTCTCTAATACTATATGAGTAAATCCCAATTACACTATAACGATCCGGCTTGTTTATCAAGGCCCATTGATTCAGAGTGATGGTTCTGCTATACGAGTGGCCGGGCCATATTTCTCTCTCCCCACCACCCAATCCGCCTCCGATACCTCCCTCGTAGTTCTCCCTTGGATCAGGAACTTTCATTCCGTCTTGGTATTTTGCGACCAATTCGTATTCCCATATGCGCCCGCTGCGATCATAATTGCGTTTTTCAAATGAATGAGCGGACGAGCCGTTATTAGTGATCGTGAACACGATCGGAATCTCATCTCCTTGTTTTATGTTTCTTTGTGGGCAGTGAATTGTCAGAACAAGGTCATGTTCTACGTCGTTGTTTGCCCAAACGCCAGATATAAAATTCAGAACGATAAAAAAGATTAGTACCTGCCAGAGACTTAGATATTTCATCGTTTGTTCCTCGCCTTCAAATAACAATTTTATTCTACCTGATAATTGCGAGATTGTGCAAGGAAGATTTTATATTTTTAGACGATTTTATAAATATGCAGTTGAAGGGCGGTGATCTATTTGTTCGAGTTGACTCGAAGTTTCATTTCTTCGATATTCAGCTTACGAATATATTTCGGCAGGTTTTGCCATACGCTGTGGAAGCCGAAGCCACCTTTGGTCATTTCCTCGATGGCCTCGTCCTTGCTCCATTCTTGAACCGCGATGCGATAAATTGCGCACATTGTCCCGGTGCGGTCGGCCCCATGTTGACAGTGTACGAAGACCGGCGTGCGGTTGCTGTCAGTGACAATCTGCAGGAAGCGAACAACGTATTTGTCTTCTATGCTCAATGGCGTCATACTGATATGCTCATAAGCCAGCCCGGTGCCTTTGATCTCATCGCGGTCCGAGTGGAGGGATCGCAGATTGATGACTGTTTTGACGCCCAGCTTTTCCAGTTGTTTCATGCCCTCTGCGGTCGGCTGAGCGCCGCGATACAGGTCGTCGGAGACCTTATGTAAATTCGGCAGGCCCGGCAATTCGATTCGCTCGGCCCATTTGTTCTGCGCGTTTATAGTTTCCGCTTGACATTGATTATTGCCGAACTGTGAGTCGAAGAGCAGCCCGTACTTACCCACGAGGAACGCGCCCGCCAGGACAAAAAGAATGGCCGACGATACCGCAAAGTAACACAGTCGTGCGGACTTTGCCTTATTTCGCCCTTTCGGCGTCATTCATTTGCTCCTCGAAACGGCATATCTATTTTATTGTGACCATAAGGACTCGCAGTTCGTGCGGCTTGAGAAGCAGGGGATCTTCAGGCGCAAGAATTTGTTGCCGAACGGTCTGCGGATCGAGCAATAAACGTCTGCCCTTGACGGATGTCTCCAACTCCACCTCAAGATTATCCTGGCCCTCGTTGAAGACGATGTAATAGTCCGCCCCGTTTTTGAAAATGTGCCGTACCCGCAAATCGTGCTTTGCCGGTCGGACTCGGACATCCACCGACACAAGCCGGTCAATTTGCCGCACCAGTTCCGAATCTTCCATCTGCTCGTTCCACCATATCAGCCGGCCGGCCTTATCCAGCACGTCCAAAGCCGGTTTTGCCTTCTCAGGCGGTTCGGCCTCGATAATCAGCGCCCGGTAGTGCATTGACGCAATCCGGATACCGTTTTCGTTCACGATGGCATCTTCCCAAAGATGTCGCGCCTCCAAGTAATTGAAATCCCGCTGGCTTTGGAAGCATACCTTCGCTGCCCGCCACGGCAGATGGTCGTTCAATCCTAATATTGCCAGTCCGCAGATGTGCTTAGAGTCCGTATTCAGCCAGCAGAGCCGTCGCACCGAATCGGCAAACGGCCGATACTCATCCCACCAGGCGCTGTTTGGCCCCACGTCCGGCGGACGCTCGTCGATGCGCGGGCCTCGCACAGAATAATAAAATGCGTGCGGATACAACAGGTTGCATCCGCGAACGATAAGCCAGTTCGTCAGCCACTTCATCTCTTCGAACGTAAAGTTATGCCCATACGCCCCGCAATATTCGTTGGAATTTCGCCGTCGGCCCAGGTGAATCATCGCCGATGAAGCACACTTGCCCTGGGTTGACTGTGCTCCTTCGATGGCGTTTGGTTTGCCCGGCTCGATATACCGCCAGACGATATCCTGTCCCGGTATTTGAAAATGCCGAAGCTGTCCGATGTCGTCCGGTGCCGCCGGATGTCCCGTCAGTGCGACGCCATGCTCCCGGCACCACTTCGAAATCTGACCATAGAATGTTTCCTCCAGCCTGTGCTGCAGCGCCCGCTCGTAGTCTCTTTTATAACGTTCGGCGTCCGGCTCGTCACTATACCACAGCGCCGGCAGATAGGGACGAAAGTCGTACCCAAGGTGCGAACTTACATGTTCGACTATGTCCGTTGTCCCCGGCATCGCCCCTCGCTCGCCTCGCCTGGCGAGAAGCGATGGCTCATCGGTAAAAATTGCCTGTACTGTTTTGCCGAAATGCTCCTTGAATTCATCATAGTACCGTTGGTACACCAGCCGAATAAAACACGCCACCGATTCGGGATTCAGTATGTCCCCACCGGGCGGGGCATTCTCCGGTACCTCTCTGTGGTTGTCTCGCCTCGGCGGGTCATCCTCGACGAAATGCAGGCCGCGAATGACCGAGTATCCTTCACGGATGGCCCTGTCAACGATTGCGATTCGATGCCCGTTCTTTTTCCGCCGGACTATCGCAATAAGGTTCTGCCCCTCATCCAGCGCAGGCTCGCCGTCCTGACCGATTTTAATGCCGGACTTGCTGGCCCCGGGCTCCGCCTCATCCAGATCGATCTGGAACAGCCCCCGCGTTTTGAATGCGGCGTTTTCAGCCACAACCTGGCCGCTCGAAGAGCCGCTCGGGTACATGCCCTCATCATACAGCACGACCCACATGTTGCGTTTGGCCGCCTGCTCGATAGCGAATCTCATGAACTTAATCATCGGTTCGCTCATCCAGCCTATGTCGCGCGGCAGCCCGGCCCGCGGATGTATCACAAATCCGTAAACTCCGTGCGCCTTGAAATCATCCAACTGGCGTGCTATCTCCTTCTCGCTCAGTGCATCGTTCCAGAACCAGAACGGCGCCAGGGAAAACTCCGGCGACGGCTCTATCCATCCGGCGGGCAGCTCAACGCCACCGATTTTTCGTGCCGCCGAAGCACCATAAACTTGATGGCCTTCGGGCCATGCTCCGCTTGCGATTCCGATACCTACTAATCCGAGAAATCCTCGTCGATCTATTTTTCCAGCCACTGCTCTACTCCTTTTCGTATTCTTTATATTTCCGGGTATCTATTATTTTATGCCATTACTTCTGTTTATCTCTGCCTTATCTGAGTTTTCCGGGGCTAATTTTTTAGCTGCGGATTTGACCAGCAGGAGTATCTGTTTGCAGATGCTTTTGCAGACGTGCAGCAGGGAAAAGCGGATTGGAATCAGCTCGGCCATTTTGAAGTCTGTGCATATGCTCTGCGAGAAATCGTCGCCAGCGATTGTTATTTTTGCCGGGTCCGAGCAGCCGAAACTTATATGTTTTGCCGTTTTGATAATCGGCACGTCTTCCGGCTCGATATTGACCAGTTTGGCGCAGATGGTTTCGCAGGCGATGGGATCGGTTCCGCCGATAAGCCAGCCTAAAGGTCTGGCTCTGCCGCGAATCGGGCCGCGGCCATCCATCGCTGTGACCGCATCGATAATAGTCAGGGCCGGGTTGATATACTTGTAAATTTCAATAAGCAGCTCGCAGAACTCATCCGGATTATGGCCTTTTGTAAAGTGCCAGAGGGCCTTCCGCTTGCCGCTGACGCAGCCGAACATGTTCTTGACGGCAAATGTCGCCACCAACTGCTGGTGCGATTTGAACTTGGGCAGATTGATAATCACATCGGCATCGAGCGCAATGGAACTTATGCCGACGCGGATATTCTTTGCTCCTACCCGACATTGTTTAGGATTGTCGAGCTGCTTTACCGGCACGGACAATTGTTTGAGTGGCTCGTCCAGTTTTAATGCTTTTACGCAGGTAAATGTGTTGCTCCAGGCCGGTGAATCGGCGACGAAAGGTCTGGCGCCGAAATCTTTCAGGAGCCTGGCCGTTTCGAGAATCACCGCCGGGTCGGTCTGCGTGGCGTGCCGGCGGGTCCTCGGGGCGATGAAATTCGGTTTGAGCAAAACACTGTCGCCCGGCCTGACAAACTTTTTTAGCCCGCCGAGCAGGTTGAAATGTTTTTCTATCGCCTCGGCAATTGCCGGCCGGCTGTAATCGCTGCATCGAGTCAGTGTCACTATCGGATTGGGCATACGCTGGTCAATAATTTATTCCGGTACAAACGAGCAAAAATATTCTGACGGCGGATTTATATTCGGGTGACTTGGTTTTGCTGAAGAACAGCCCGCCCTGGGGATTGCTGAAAAACAGGCCGCCCAATGCCGTCTGGTCGCTGACGTATTCTTTCGGGGCCAGGAACACAAAATCGCCCGGACTCATTTTCAATCCGAAAGCGGCACTGGTAAAGGGAAACTCGCGTAATTTTCCGAGCGTATCTAATTGTCGGATTGTGCTTTGGGTGGGCGGGGAAAATATCGGATAGGCGACGAGGTCGCACACTCCTCTTGAGCCGGGGATTTTTTCAGCTTTGATTCTCAGGCCGAAGATGCCGGGCCCGACGTTGGCAGCTTCTCTTGAGCCGTTGGCTGACGTGTAATAGATGGATTGCGGGCGGTCCAATCCGGCTATGGCAACGGTTTGGGCCTGGCCGTCCGCCAGCATTAGCGAGACATTGGCTATGTTCCGGCCCTCGGCGCCGAGCAGCCAGTCGTTGGTCTGTCTCCACATATCGACCTGACCGAAGCGAACCATAAACGAGTTGGCGTTAAATGCCTCGTAATCCTTAAGCTGCAGCGGCCTTATGAACAACTTCTTGCGAATTTTGTCTATCTCGGCGATGTTGTCGGCGGGTATTTCAAAAATATGAACATCCAGCCTTGTTATCTTTAACAATTCAACCTTCTGAGTTTTGCCGGCCTCGTAAGGGGCCAAATCGCCAATCTTGACTTGCTCCCATATAGGC
>CAZSOR010000127.1:3933-12560 GCA_964608395.1 uncultured Pirellulales bacterium | reverse complement strand
CAAACCTCTTTCGGATTGCCGCCAATGCCGGCATATCGTTATCCGCCCAGAGTATCCGTTTTTTACCACCCGCTGCCAATGACAAATCAGCTACGTCATATTTCATTTTATAGTTCCTTTCAATGATGAATAAGAAGTGCAAATATAGACCCAAACCGCAGCGATTGCAAGCCTTTATTTGAACAAACGAAGCCGAAATTTTCCTTCATCTGCTTAGTTAGCAGGTGCCGGGAATGCCCTTTTTTGAGATTTTACGTGTCATTAGCTTTCTGTTTTTCCTCATTTCCCTGGTGAATTAATGCAGTATTGTATCGTATTGGTGTACTTTATTGCATTTAGGAAGTAATATCTATTGGAAGTCTCCGTTACCGGAATTCATGATGGACTTAAAAGACCGAGCAATAGGTTATGTACCTGCTAAGACTGGGTAGAAAGGCAAGAAAATGAGTGAAGAGACAAGAAAGATATTTAATTGGCGATCGTATGTTTCAGTATTGACGGCACTTTCCTTCATAGGCATGGCATTTACCGGTATCGTACTTTTTTTTGTTCCGCCCGGACGAGTTGCGAACTGGACCGGCTGGACTATGCTTGCCCTGACGAAGCACCAGTGGATCGGTCTGCATGACTGGTTCAGTATTATCTTCGTAATCGCATCGGTCTTCCATTTATATCTTAACTGGAAGCCATTTGTATGCTACTTCAAGAGCAGAGTCACCAGGGCCTTTGGCCTTCGCGCCGAATGGGCATTAGCGGCGATTACTTGCATTGCTGTTTTTATTTGTACTCTTGTTGGCGTTAAGCCCTTTTCATCGCTGCTGGTATTGGGCGAGAGCATCAAGCACAGTTGGGACAGCCCCGGTCAGCGCGCCCCTATTGCCCACGCTGAGCTGTTTAGCCTAACAGAACTAGCTGGGAAGGCCTCTGATGTGGACCTCGATACCATGCTCTCAAACCTTAAGACGCGAGGAATTGAAGTTGAATCCCCGGATGTTGTTCTCGGCGAGCTGGCCGAGGCTTATAATATGACACCGGCTCGGTTATATTACATTGCTTTGGGTCAAACTACATCCGACAAAGGCGGTGGTGGACGTTACGGCCAAGCAGGCGCCGATGGCGCCCATGGCGGCGGATCAGGCCGAGGTTTCGGACGGATGACATTGAAGCAATACTGCGAGCAATTGGATTTGGATTTGAACTCGGCCGTGAAGAATCTCAAGGAAGCTGGTTTTTCTGTCGGTACCGATATGACTATAAGGGACATATCAGACTCCACGGGCGCACATCCATCGGAGATCCACACTATCATTCAAGCCCCGATACCTTAAAGGGATGTCCGGCACTATTGTTTTCAACTTGACTAACGTTGAGTTTTTCAAAGGTGTTCGTTTACCACTAATCATTATTTCAGATTGATGTTAGACGGTTCGAAGGCTCCCGGAGACAGATACGGAGTTTTGGTGCGCGCGCGATCTACAGAAACTCTTAGGCTATGCTAAATGGGAGAACTTTTCTAAGGTTATCGACAAAGCCATAACCTACTGTCATAAGGCCGGTTATGAACCAAGGGACCATTTTGCCGAGATCAGGAAATTGGTTGTAGAAAGATGGGGTTTTGTGTTTAATACAGACTGTATAATTATCGTTGGCCATAATTCGAGTCGGATAAGATATGAACAGGCTCTGTATCTTCGTTGGCATGATAGTCTTTGGTTGGATTGGATGGTGGATAGGAGCCAGATTTGGATTCATGACCGGCTTTGTAGTTAGTAGCATCGGCAGTATTGTTGGAGTTTACGTAGGCTGGCGTATCAACCGCGATTACCTAAGCTGAAACTCCGTTGAATCATCGAGGAACTGGCAGCCGGTCAGCACCACGCAAGGGATTGGACGAGTATTGAGCAAGCATCGGGAACTTCTTATACTGGCAGAAACAGTCTGTGTTTCCCGTTTTATACAGTACGCCAGCCCGCCTCGCCTACGGCGAGTAAACTCCGGCGGGTAAAAGGCGTATAAAACTGTATAATCATTGTTAGGCGCAGTCAATAATCGCCGTAGTGGGGAAATAAGAAGAAGAGATATAATCATTTGGTGTACGATTATTAAAATTAAGCTTTTTAACTCATTGACATTACCTTACTTCAATATTATCCTAAGTGCTATTACATAAGGTTTCTTGAGACAGGCAAAACCTTATTCTCTCGATGATACAAAGGTGAAAAAATGTTTAAAAGTATAAAAATCAAGAATCTCAGGGCTATAACTGAACTTGAAATCGAAAATCTTGGTCAAGTGAACCTCCTTGTAGGCCAGAATAATTGTGGTAAAACTACATTACTTGAAGCTCTTTTTCTTATTATCGGGAGAACTAATCCCAGATTACCACTTAGCATAAATAGTTTCAGAGGACTTGAATTTTTGAGTAATGAATACTGGGATTCCTTTTTTAATAAGATGGACACTAACTCAAGTATTAGGATATCAGCTATCCTGCACGATACTCAGGAAGAACAAAAATTAGTTATACGTCCAGTAATACAAAAACAAACGACAGTTGAACCAGTCTCTTCGGATATAGTTTCCGTTAGAATACAAAACGGAGATTCAAAGCCAGGCTTTGCCCCAATGGGTCTTGAGCTAACATATACCAGCTCACAAGACCCCAGCGTCAAGGCAATATCAAGTATCTTTCTGAAAGGAAATGAACTAACAGCCGAAGGCACCAAGGAAAGCGCTCTTCGTGGTGTTTTTGTAGGGCCGGCAACAAAGTATGATTGGAGAAACAGATTGGCCTCAATCCAGCGAAAAAAACGTGTTGGTGAATTGATTTCTTCTCTCAAGGAGATAGAGCCGGATATATCAGATATCAGAATTAATGAAATTGGAATTTTAGAAGCTGACATTGGTCTACGTAAACTCATACCTGTCAATCTAATGGGTGGGGGAATTGCAAATTCACTATCAATCATCCTTGCTATGCTGGACTCACAAGATGGAATTGTTCTTGTAGATGAAGTTGAGGATGGTCTTCACCATTCTATACAAAAAAAAATCTGGAAAGCGGTTTTTAAGTGGGCACAAGAACTTAATGTCCAAGTTTTTGCCACAACGCATTCTAATGAAGGCATCAGAGCTTTTTCCAATTCTGTCGATATGCCTTTATTCGGCTCTGAAGCAAAACTTTTCCGAATTGAGAGAAAAGACGAAAAATTTAGAGCGGTCGAATATACCCGGGAACTACTCAGTGAATCCCTTGAAAGCAATTGGGAGGTCAGGTAATGCCTTCTCCCAATGAAGCTCTCTCCTCCATAAATTCGAAAAAGGTTATTGCTGTCGAGGGCAAGGATGAAATAAATTTCTTTAATGCTCTATTACGACACATGAATATCACAGATTTCTATATCCTTGAGATTGGTGGCAAAGGCCAGTTTCCTAAAAAATTGCCGGCCTTACTCAAAGCGACGGGTTTTTATCTTGCAGATGGGTCTTCATCTGTTACACATCTGGCAATTATTCGGGATAGAGACGAAGACGAAGCATTTAAGAGCGTTGCGACTATCGTTACGAATGCAGGGCTCAAGCCACCTACCAAACACTCAGAATTTTCGAATGGTTCCCCTAAAGTAGGTATTTTCATAATGCCGGGTGAAACAATTGATGGAACTATGCTCGAGGATTTATGTTTGAAAACTGTTGAAAACCACAAAGCGATGACCTGTGTAAATGAATATGCCTCCTGCATATCCGCCTTAGAGCCCATCCCTAAAAACATACCAAAAGCAAAAGTGCAAGTTTTCAAAGCACAGGTTTTTCTTGCTGCGCAACCAGAAATTGTTGACTCAGTCGGATTAGGTGCACAAAAGAAATACTGGGATTTCGAATCCCACGCCTTGGATGAGTTGAAAGAATTCCTTATCAAGTTAAAATAATAGTTGCTAATTCCTCGCTATTTAGTTTTATAAAGATGCACATCCCATGCTTCGAAATTGTCCTTGAAGACGCCGTCGTTTAGGACAATTGTCCGGTTTTCGCCAATTACTTCTACGGTTTTTACGCCCTGCTGATGCTGGAGGGTGAATGTCGCCGTTGTTTTGTTGCCTCGCATTCCGGCGGCAAAAAGATATGTTGCGCCATTGTGCTTTTTGGCCATCATGG
This sequence comes from uncultured Pirellulales bacterium, assembly GCA_964608395.1. GTDB lineage: Bacteria > Planctomycetota > Phycisphaerae > Sedimentisphaerales > Anaerobacaceae > JAFGPJ01. The sequence continues at coordinate 8,405 of CAZSOR010000127.1, read as the reverse complement.
CGACAGGTACGGCTTCGTTGCTCGATGAGACGCTCGCCGCATCTTCAATTGTCGGGCTGTTCAGCACGGGAGCGAGTTCGGTAATCTGCCGGTTTATTGCGGTTACCGCTGAGAGCATCCCGGGATCGTGCAGAAGCGCCGATTCGTCGAACTTCGGCTGCCATTCGTGGACGAAGTAGATCAGCCCCATCGAGCCGTGGATAATGGACATCCACACCTCGCATTTGACCTGATGCGGCGTGGCTTTTTTCTCGGGATTGCTGATTCGGGTGCATTCGATGCAGTTCCAGACGACTTTTTTGCCCTCAGCCCATTTTGTCAGGCGCTCGACGCCTTTTGCGACGAACCAGAGATTCCCTGCAACCTCCGGTTTTGAATGAACAGCGGGGTAGATATCGAATGAGGCAATATCGCAGCCCTTGATGTATTCGGGATAGTCTTCCGGATGGTTGGTCCGAACGCCCCGCCCGTGCCAGCCGTCCCAGGCCACGCCCTGGCCGAGATTGAGAATCACTGGCCGGGTGGGATCGGCCTGTCGAATCTTATTATAGTCGTCAGTTATCTTTTTGGGTAAAATCGGCGGACCGTAGCCTTTGCCTTGTCCTAATGATTGAGCGTTGTCCGGCTCATCGCCGTGCATCCAGCCAATAATCGTCGGGTCATCTACGTGCTTTAGAGCCGTTTTGTTTTGATGGCAAATGACTTTCATGCCGGCCTTTTTCAGCTCTGCGAGTTGCTCTTCCGTCGGGCCCCTCCAGAGCGCAACGTAGGTGTTAATCCCGGCCTGCCTGTATCTCTTCGCGTTGTCCGGGCTTTGCAGCCAGACGGCTATTGGGAAAAAATTTGCGTTATGCGGCGGCCCATTCTCCCATTGGGCATACGGGTTTGCCGAGGCATTTGCACCAAGGCCGGCATTGATAACGGATAAGAGAATGATAAAGCAGCTTCCAATGGTCATAATCGGTCCCTTCAATAATGCTGTTGCCCAGATACAAAAGGCTATTTAGCGCAAAATAACAGGAAAGCCGAAACATAGCAAATAAAAGCCAAATATTAACTTCCCGGCTACGGGAAAATTTAATCAGATAAGGCTTGATTAAGGGAGCTATCAGTATTAGAATCCATCTTTTTGCTTCATACTATCTGGTAAATGAAAGGCTGAATTGAAAGGAGCTTCAACGATGCAAAAGCCCATATCAACATTGATACGCTTGTTTCCTGTTTTCATTTTATCCTCCTGCCTTTTATTGCCGCACCCGGTGACCTGGGGCAAACCTCTGGCGAGAATCACAGTCGAAGCGGGCGATTACACTCGCCTCGATACTCCGGTGTCGCTCGATTTGAGCGGTGTGCCGTTTGGCTTTCCGAACGAAAAACCAAGTTTGATTGAAATCAAGGGTAATCGGCGTGTCCCAGTGCAGGCCCAGCTCGAACCGGGCAGTCCTCCGCGTCTGTGGTGGATTCTCTCGGGCGAGACTCCGGCCGGCGGTAAGCGGATTTATGAGTTGAGTCGAAGTTCCGCAATTGTCAGCCAGGAGCCCGGCGTACAGGTGACAAAGAATGATTTGGTACTCGTCTTACGAAAAGGCGAGCAGAAAATCCTGCAATATAATCATGCGATTGTCCCGGCGCCGGAAGGGCAGAGCAAATTGTATGATCGCGGCGGGTTTATCCATCCTTTATGGTCGCCATCCGGTTCTATACTGACGAATATTCATCCGAAAGATCATTATCATCACTTGGGCATCTGGATGCCCTGGACGCATACCGAATTTGAAGGCAAGCCGGTCGATTTCTGGAACCTGAAGGAAGGGCAGGGGACAGTTCGTTTCAACCGATTTCTTTCGACGACAAGCGGCCCGGTTTATGGCGGCTTTCAGGCCCAGCAGGATCACGTCGCTCTTAAAACCTCTTCGGGTGAGAAAGTTGTGCTCAAGGAAATATGGGATGTGCGTGTTTATAATGTCGGCGGGCCTGAGAAGGGCTACTGGATTTGGGATTTCGTCTCGACTCAGCGGTGCGTGGCGAATAGTCCGCTACTGCTGGAGGAATATCGCTACGGCGGTTTTGGCTACCGTGCTACCGGCGACTGGAAGGGCGAAACAGCGGCATACCTGACCAGTGAGGGCAAGACCCGCAAAGACGGCCACGCAACGCGGGCGCGATGGTGCGATACGGCAGGCGTCTCCGACGGCCAATGGAAGGGCATTACGTTCTTCAGCAATCCGCGGAATTTTCGCCATCCCGAGGCGATGCGAATCTGGCCCGAATTCGAGCAGGAAGTGTTCTTCAACTGGGCGCCCGTGCAAACGGGCGAGTTCGAGATGAAACCCGGCCGAGACCATGTGTTCCGATATCGCCAGTACGTACATGAGGGCAAGGTTGACGTCGAGAAAACCGAGCAGCTCTGGAGCGATTATGCTCACCCGCCGAAGATTGAAATGGAGACGGCACAGCCCGATGGTGCAATTATACTGTTTGGCGGCGCGGACTTTTCGCATTGGACCACCGGGAGTGATAAAAAGGTAGGATGGGAACGTGTCGGTGACGCCATGAAGGTTGTGCCGGGCAGCGGCAGTGTTATGACAAAGCAGGACTTTACCGATTTTAAGATGCACGCCGAGTTCAAGACGCCGCAACTGCCGCCGAACGTTAAGGGGCAGGGTCGAGGCAACAGCGGGATTTATATTCAACGCCGGTACGAGGTTCAGATCCTGGATTCCTTCGGTCTGGAGCCAAAGAACAACGAGTGCGGATCTCTGTACAGATTCAAGGCCCCGGATAGAAACGTCTGCAGCATGCCGGGCAGGTGGCAGAGCTATGATATTATATTCCACGCTGCGAAGTTTGACGGCGGCAGGAAGGTCAAAAATGCTCGCATTACGGTATGGCAAAATGGCGTTTTGATTCACAATGACGTAGAGCTGGAGAATAAAACCGGTGCCGGTCGGCAGGAAGGACCAGAGCCGGGACCGATACTGCTGCAGGAACACGGTAATGAAGGTTGGTTCCGTAACATCTGGATTGAGCCTCTGTAAGAAAGGTTGGGAATTTGAAAAGCAGGAATTAGATTGCCGGGGGCATCTGGGAAGCAGAGAAATTTTCGCAGGAAATACGTTGCATATAAGCTGGGCCGGGTTATAATTCATGGATAATTTTTGGAGTTCTTCGGAAGGGTATATTTTGTTTGCTCTTGGGTGTAAGTATTTTTGCCATAAGCTGTTATAGCAATTATGCTCATCAGGAGGAAATCGTTAGAAGAAAACGTACATAGGCGTTTTTTTCGCTTTGCAACGTCTATCTTATTAGAAGCCTTAAACATATTCTGGATTAAGGAGAATGAAAAATGGCAAGACCTGTAACACTTTTTACCGGCCAGTGGGCGGATTTGCCACTGGAAAAATTGCTCAAAAAAGCGGCAAGCTGGGGATACGATGGGGTGGAGCTGGCCTGCTGGGGCGACCATTTCGATGTGGACAAGGCCCTGAATGATCGCAGCTACTGCAAGGCCAAGCGTGACTTGTTGAAAAAGCACGGCCTCAAAGTGTACGCGATATCGATGCACTTGGTTGGGCAGGCTGTCTGTGACAATATCGACGAGCGTCATAAGTCGATCCTGCCGGCGGATATCTGGGGCGACGGTGACCCCGAGGGCGTCCACAAGCGTGCAGCCCAGAAGATGATCGATTCTGCCAAGGCCGCGAGGAGACTGGGCGTAGAAATCGTCAATGGTTTTACAGGAAGTTCGATCTGGCACTTGCTTTACTCGTTTCCGCCGGCCTCACCGGAGATGATCGAGGAAGGCTACAAAGACTTCGCGAGGCGCTGGCGACGCATCCTCAACGCCTTCAAGGCCGAAGGTGTGAAGTTCGCTCTGGAAGTTCACCCGACGGAGATCGCGTTTGACATCGCCTCGGCTCAGCGTGCCATTAAAGCCGTCAGGGGCCACAAGTCTTTTGGTTTCAACTACGACCCCAGCCATCTCGGCTACCAGGGTGTGGATTACGTCAAGTTCATCCGTACTTTCAGCGACCGTATTTTCCACGCTCACATGAAGGATGTCTGGTGGAATCACGGAGACGGCTCAGTTGGTGTATTCGGCGGACATACAGATTTCGGCGATCCCCGCCGCTACTGGGACTTCCGCTCGATCGGACACGGCGATATCAATTTCGAAGAGATTATTGTCGCTCTGAACGACATCAGATATCAGGGCCCGCTTTCCATCGAGTGGGAAGACGGTCGAATGGACCGCGAGCACGGTGCAGCGGAAGCCTGCGAATTCATCAAGAAAGCGGACTTCAAGCCGTCTCAGATTGCTTTCGATGCGCAGTTTGACAGATAATCGAGATAAATTTTCTCGAAGCTGACGGAGCACTCGTTGTAGTGCTCCGCAGTTGTTTAGATTGTAGTTTAATACAGGAGAGCTGACTATGGCCAAAGGTCGTCGTATCAGCCGGCGCCGGTTCATC